>JBILRH010000069.1:0-9029 GCA_044372715.1 Sediminibacterium sp.
AGACATACGCTTACTCCACAACTGGAAATACCTCATTAAAGAAATAATTGGTTTATTCGTTTACCGAATCACAGGAAAAGCCTAGAAAGAAAAACCAAATGCAATTAAATAAATAGCAATTGCAGATATTCCTACCCCTATCCAATTTATCAAAGACAATCTTTCTTTAAAAATAATTTCGGCAAGTATTGTGCTAAAAAGAACTATACCCATATTATTCAATGGAATACTAGCACTACTTGGCCAAGGGCTTTGCTTTAAAAAATGGATTAAACACCAGATAGAAAAATAATTAGGCACTCCAATTAAAACACCCGCAAATACATGCTTCCAAGAAAATTCTTGTTTACGAGAAATATATTGATATACCAGAATAATAAAACCAATCATTGCCGCCGAAAAAAATCCAGTAATTAAATAAGCATTGCTATTTTCATCATTTACATACTTTTGTTGTACATGGTTAATCAATGCATCCAACAAACCACTTCCGATAAACAATACCAATGGCAATATGTATTTCAATGATGTTGAAATAGTGTTTTTATCCGAACTGCTAGATGCTTTTGGATAGCAGGTTAATACCACCGCAATCAATGCAAGCATAACCCCAACCAGTTTCCATCCTGCAACGGTTTCGTTATACAGATAAACAGAAAGCACAACCGGAATAATCAATGAGAGTTTATTGGCAACTGATGCAACAGCTACACTTATTTTTTGAGCTGTTATTCCAATTATATTAAAAATCGATACAAATAAAACACCCATCAAACATGCCCAATTAAACCAAGAACTAGCAACAGCGGTTGAATTGATTGGGAATGCCCCATTTACTATTGAGCCTGTAATTACACAAGTAATATAATTAAACACAATGGCAGGAAATACAGGCACTTTAAAACGCTCACAGGCCTTAAAAGAAAGAATGAGGTAACTGGTTAATACAATACTGCCAATAAGGTAAAACATGCAAGCAATTATTTGTTCAAATAAATGACAATTTCATCATCGAGCAATTTTTTATTACTCAAAACGCTGTAATTTTTTAATAATGGTGCATCAAGTCCTTGCTGTATGAATTGGGCTTGATTGGTAATTACCCTTGCTTCATCCCATAATGAAGCATCGATAAAAGATTGTAAAATTGCAGCACCTCCTTCCACAAATAAGGAATTGAAATTCTTAGCATAACAATAACCAATGATTTGATCAATTACAGGTTGATTCTTATTAATTTTTTCGTACTGTACTGCCCCCACTATTTCCGTTTTAGTATAATTAAAAACAATGGTTGGTAGCCCATCTGAAAACAAATTTAAATCAAGCGGCAATCTCAATGATAAATCAATTACCAATCGAATTGGAGAATTACCTGCCCAGAACCTGTTATTCAATGAGGGATTGTCTTTTAAAGCAGTATTGGTGCCTATTAATATTGCTGCAACTTCCGACCTCCATCGGTGAACCAAGTCATTAGAAACAGCATTAGAAATCAATAGTCTTTGTTCATCTTTACTGGCTATTTTTTTATCTGCAGTTTCTGCCCATTTTAAGATAATATAGGGTCTTTTTTTCTCGTGAAAACTAAAAAAAAATGCATTTAAGCGTCTACATGCTTTCCCTAAAATTCCAACTTCAACCTCAATGCCAGCATCTTGTAAAATTTGAATCCCATTACCATTAACGGATGCAAAAGGATCCTTAGTTCCAATTACTACATGCTTAATTTTATTTTCTACAATTAAATTGGCGCAAGGGGGTGTTTTCCCATAATGAGCACAGGGCTCGAGTGAAACGTATAAAGTTGCCCCTTTTATCAGACTATAATCTTCAATTTTTACTGAATTGATACAATTCACCTCGGCATGGGGGCCACCAAATGCTGCATGATACCCTTCGCCAATAATACGGTCTTGGTATACCAAAACAGCACCTACCATTGGATTAGGCGACACTGAACCTGCTCCTTTTAAGGCAAGTTCAATACAGCGTTGCATGTATTTTTCGTGTATAATCATCGATATATCTTGTGCAAAAATAGCTAAATGATGGGTACCTTGCAGCATGACAATTTTGGAAGGCAAACAATTCATTATTCAATCCATTCTTAATCTTTATGATCTAAGAGAATCAACGAATATTGCCAGCTATATGATTGAATCGATTACTGGAATGAACAAAACCGATCAAGCAATCAACAAGCAGAAGCTACTCTTGCCAAATCAAATAGAAAAGATTCAAGCGTATTCAAAAAGGCTTAAACAAGGAGAACCAATGCAATATGTACTTGAAGAAGCATGGTTTTTGGGTAATCGATTTAAAGTAAATAAAGACACCCTTATTCCAAGACCAGAAACTGAAGAATTAGTAGAATGGGTTTTAGAAGATTTAAAAAAGAATCATCAAGATCAAATTTGTTTAATAGATATTGGAACAGGAAGTGGATGTATTCCAATTAGTATTGGATTAAAACATTCAGTTTTACAGATTCTAGCAATTGATATTAGTAAAAATGCATTATCCATTGCCCAAGAAAATGCCATTGAATTAAATCAATCTGTTCAATTCGAAGAGATCGATTTTTTAGATGAATCTAAATGGGCAAGGTTAAAACCAGTAAATATTATTGTAAGCAACCCACCTTATATAAAAGAAGCAGAAAAAAATTCCATGCATCAAAATGTAGTCAATTTTGAACCGCACCAGGCTTTGTTTGTTCCCGATGAAGACGGACTTATTTTTTATCAAAAGATTTTACGATTTAGTGAAACTCATTTATTGCCTGGAGGATTGATCTACTTAGAAATAAACGAGGCTTTAGGCAAGGAAGTAGTAGCATTATTTTCAACACTATACGCGTCGGTTGAATTGAAAAAAGATATTTTTGGAAAAGATAGAATGGTGCGAATTAGAAAGAATAATTAATTTTTAATTCCGCTGTTATCCACTGCCATTACGGGAGTTGCCCCTAATTTTTTAATGATTTGCATAACTTGGATTGCAGTACCCAAATGAGCTGTACTGTCTCCATTTATTACTACAGAAGGCTTATCGGTTTCTTTAGACAAAAAAGATTGAAGCTTAAATTCCAATTCATTCATCGATATTTTTTCAGCACCAATAAAAATTTGTTGCGATTTATCTACTGTAACAACTACGGTTTGTTTTGCTTTTGTATCAGCTTTTGCTTTTGGATTAGATACTTTAATTACATTCGGATTAGCTAAAGTAGAAACGATTAGAAAGAACAAAAGCAATATGAATAAAATATCATTCAAAGCGCCAGTATGCACTTCGGGATGATTTTTAAAACGTTTTCGAATATTCATATCGCTGCTTTTTGCTTTCTTCTTTCTTATTTTTGCTTTTTGCTTTCTTCTTTCTTATTTTTGCTTTCTGCTTTTTGCTTTCTTCTTATTGCTTTACTTAATGGGTTCTTGCAAAACATCAATAAAATCAGCACTTGCAGCTTCCATCTTGTTAGCAGTTTTATCAATTTGTGTACTCAAATAATTATGCCCAACATAAGCAATCAATCCGATGATCAATCCGGTTGCAGATGTAATCATTTTAGTATAAATACCTCCAGCAATGGTATTTAATGTATACTCACCAGTAGAAGCAATTCCATAGAACAATTGAACCATTCCAATAATTGTTCCTAAAAATCCAAACATGGGAGCTATTCCAGCGATTAAAGATAAAATCGAAAGATTTTTTTCCATTTTATACATTTCTAATTTCCCAACATTTTCCATGCTCTTTTCAATGGCATCAATTGGTTTTCCAATTCTTTGAATACCCTTATCGATCATTTTTGCAACAGGATTCTCGGTATTCTTTGTTATACTTCTTGCGGCGTGTATATTGCCATTTAAAATATGATCACGCACAATATTCATGAAATTAACATCAATGGTAGCAGCTTTTTTAATGGCTATTACTCTTTCTATAAAAACAAAAATGGCGGCAATCAATAACAGATAAAGTGGATACATAATCCAACCACCTTTGTCGAGCAAAGTCAACAAAGAAATTTTTTCAGTTGCCACTACAACATTGGTAGCTGCTTTTTGAACTGTATCAGTTTGAAGTAGATAGAACATGGCACCAAGATAAAGAACAAATTGTTAATCCATTGCTAAAGAAACTTTTTTTAGTTATGCTTCTTTAAATTATTCAGCAGCTTGGCTCATTCATATTGCCTCTTCAGCCTTAAACAATACAGGTAAGCGCCAATAAGCAAAGAGTATACTCATAAAAAATAGTTAAGTAAATATAATCCTAAATGAAGAAGTTTTAAGATCGTTCTTCCCAAACACTTACCAATTGTACCAAAGCTTCTACAGCCAATTGCATGTCTTCTACACCTATCCATTCATGTTTGCTGTGTATTGCATACCAGTAAAGATATTGGCACATGGCAAACCCATAAAACTCAATCTACTTCCATCGGTTCCACCCCTAATGGGTTCCTTAATAAAGGGTAATCCCATTCGCTGATAAGCTTCTTCGGCATAAGAAACTGTAAATGGAAATTGATCCAGAATTTCCTTCATATTTCTATACTGCTCAATTACCTTAAATGTGTAAGTAGCTCCTTTATATTTTGCAATTACCTTTTCTACTATATTTTGCAAAACAGATTCGTGAATTTTCAATTTACTTGTATCAAAATCTCTGATCAAAAAATCGATAGATGCTTTTTCAGCCAATCCTTCTATGCGAAGGGGATGAATAAACCCCTGTCTTCCCTCAGTAGATTCAGGCGATAAGCTCTGTTTTGGCAACTCATTAATAATTTCACTGGCTATTTTTATTGCACTAATCATTTTATTTTTTGCATCACCAGGATGCGCAATAATACCTTCTATATTGATTGTAACACCATCTGCACTAAATGTTTCTTCTTCAAAACTTCCGGCTTTTCCGCCATCTAATGTATATCCAAAATCGGCTCCTAATTTTTCCAAATCTAGTTTAACAGTTCCTTCTCCTATCTCTTCATCAGGTGTGAAAAGTATTTTTATTGTTCCATGCAATACCTCAGGATGATTGATAAGATATTGAGCAAAATCCATAATGATGGCAACCCCAGCTTTATCATCTGCTCCCAACAAAGTATTTCCGCTTGCAGTAATAAGGTCTTTACCAATATGATTTTTTAAATAAGGATATTTTTCAATGGTGATTATTTGGCTTTCATCATCTGGCAAAACAATAGGAAGACCATTGTATGCAGCATGCAGAATTGGTTTAACATTTTTTCCACTACAATCTGGAGCTGTATCAATATGGCTGCAAAAACAAATGACCGGTATTTTTTTTGAACTTGTTGCTGGGATAGTTGCATATACATAACCAAATTCATCTGTTATTGCATCTTCAATTCCAATTGCTTTTAATTCTGAAACCAATACATTAGAGAGGTCTTTTTGCTTGGATGTACTTGGATGTAATTTAGAATGAGGATCACTTTGAGTATCTATTTGAACATAACGCATCAACCTTTCTGCTACAGAATAATTATGGTTTAATAACATCTTTTTTTTCACAAGATAATATTTGTGTATGACCTTCTGAATATTTCTATTTGGAATCTCCTTTTAATTGGTCATAAAAAATAGGGTTTATGAAGGTACTAACCAACATAAACCCCACTTCTATGTATTAGATAAAAATTAAGCTGTAATAATCAAAGATTTTGGTTCGATTTCTACCAATTCTAAATCAAATACCAATTCTTCTCCAGCCAAAGGATGATTGGCATCTAGAACTACTATTTCATCTTTCAATTCTACAATGACAACAGGAAAATTTTGACCTGAACCATTGCTCATATTTAACTGCATTCCTACTTCAGGAACCATATCTGCAGGGAAACGATCTTTAGGAAATTCCATGATCATTTCTTCTTGCTTAGGTCCATATGCCTGATCTGCAGGAATATTGATTGTTTTCTTTTCACCAATAATCATTCCAGTAACGCCATCATCAAATCCGGCAATTACCATTCCACCGCCAATTTCAAATTCAAGTGGCTCTCTTCCTTCAGAAGAATCAAATGTGTTTCCATTGGTTAACTTTCCATGATAATGTACTTTTACTTTATCACCTTTTTTAGCTGCTTGCATAATATTTGTGTTTACAGCCAACTGAATGTTGGCCTAAAGCGACAAATGTACAATCCCTGAAGTAAAATTGGTTGAAATTTTAGCTAACTTTCCTCTAATTATTAGATATATGAGAAAATTTTTTACTATTTGTTTAATCTTGGTACTAGAATCAACTAGCATTGGGCAATTAGAAGCTCAGTCAATCTTACCTGCTGCGTATAGAACCCAGACTTATCTGCCTTTATTAAAAGGAAAGCGAGTAGGTATTTTTGCCAACCATACTGCAACGATTGGAAAAACGCATTTGGTGGATAGTTTGCAAAAATTAGGTGTAAATATTACCGTAGCATTTGGACCAGAACATGGATTTAGAGGAACAGCTGATGCTGGAGAAAAAATTGACAATTATACCGATGCAGCTACTGGCATTCCTGTTATATCATTATACGGAAAAAAAAGAAGGCCTTCTTCAGAGGATTTAGCCAATGTAGATATACTGCTTTTTGATATTCAAGATGTTGGGGTTCGTTATTATACCTTTATATCTTCTTTACAAGAATATATGGAAGCAGCTTTTGAAAATAAAAAGCCACTATTAATTCTTGATAGGCCTAATCCCAACGGATTTTATGTTGATGGACCAGTTTTAGATACTGCCTATAAAAGTTTTGTTGGCATGCAACCAATTCCAGTAGTTTATGGAATGACCATTGGCGAATATGCAATGATGATTGCTGGCGAAAGATGGTTAAACGCAAAAGCCAATATGCAGCATGATTATTATAAAACAGCTTCTAATTCTAAAGATACCAGCTTTCACTTCTTAGTAATAAAATGTGCAAATTATACACATGAAAGCAAATACATTTTACCAATTAAGCCTTCTCCAAATTTACCTGATATGTCTTCGATCTATTGGTATGGAAGCACTTGCTATTTTGAAGGAACTGTTTTAAGCGAAGGAAGAGGAACAGATCACCCCTTTAGTATTTTTGGACATCCTTCATTACCAAATAACCTATATGCTTTCACACCAACAAGTAGAGATGGAGCAAAAGAGCCCAAATTAAAAAATCAGCTGAGTTATGGCTGGAATATTTACGCTGAAGGAAATGAAGTATTAAAAAAGTTAAACAATCAAATAAATATTGATTTTTTAGTAAACGCATATCAACTATTTCCTCAAAAAGACAGCTTTTTTCTTCGTCCTAAAAGCGGCAAACCCACTGATTATTTTTTTAATAAATTAGCTGGGAACAATGATTTAAGAGAGCTATTAATTGCTGGAAAAACCGCAGAAGAAATTAAATTAAGTTGGCAACCTGCACTCAATCGTTTTAAAGCAATTCGGAAAAAGTATTTATTGTACAAAGACTTTTAGCGGCTCAATTTAGCTAAGGTTATACATTTGTGCTAAAGTAGCCAGAATCATATGAAGGATATTAGGATTGTTTTTATGGGTACCCCAGACTTTGCAGTTGCATCTTTGGATGCCATTGTAAAAGCAGGTTTTAATGTAGTAGCTGTTGTAACAGCACCAGACAAACCTGCTGGGAGAGGCATGAAACTAACCCAAAGTGCAGTAAAAAAATATGCGCTTGAAAATAATTTACATGTACTTCAACCAGAAAAATTAAAGAATCCCGAATTCATTACATCACTAAAATCATTGAATGCTGATTTACAAATTGTAGTGGCATTCAGAATGTTGCCTGAAATTGTTTGGAGCATGCCACCGATGGGCACCATTAATGTACATGGTTCATTATTACCAAACTATAGAGGGGCTGCGCCAATTAATTGGGCAGTGATTAATGGAGAGAAAGAAACAGGTGTTACTACTTTTAAACTAAAACACGAAATAGATACCGGAGATATTTTATTACAAGATCGAATGTTGATTGGAGAAGATGAATCTGCTACAGAAGTGCATGATCGAATGAAAAAAATTGGAGCTGATTTATTGGTAAAAACAATTCGGGGACTTTTGGAAAATTCAATTGTAGAACAACCTCAACAAATTGATCAATCTGTTCCAAAGCATGCTCCAAAAATCTTTACAAAAGACTGTGAAATCGATTGGAATAACACTGTTGCAGGTATTCACAATCAAATCAGGGGTTTATCTATTTTCCCGGGAGCAATAACCCATTTAGATGAAAAAATAGTAAAAGTGTACAAGAGCCAAAAGGAATTGACCCATCATAACCAAGCAACTGGTTCTATGGAAAGTGACGGAAAAACTTTTCTAAAATTTGCGTGCATTGATGGTTTTATTCATATAACAGATCTTCAAATGGAAGGAAAAAAAAGAATGTTGGTTGCAGATTTTTTAAGAGGATATAGATTAACTACTTTATAGAAGAATTATTGAATGGCTTTTTCCAATTCTTCTAAACTAACTATTCCTTGCTTACGCCAAGTTTCTTTTCCGTTCTTAAAAACAATAAAAGTTGGCAATGCTTTAAATGACAAGTATTTCATTACAGAAAGATCATTTCCGCCATCTACTTTTATCAAACTGAATTTATCGCCAATATTTTTTTGCAATTGCGCCAATACAGGTTCCATTTTTTTACATGGTGGGCACCATTCTGCTCCAATATCTACTAAAGCAATAGAGACTCCATTTACCATAGACTGAAAAGCAGCTAGAGGCAATTCGGCCTTAGAGGTCTCCGCTTCAAATGGTTTACCCTCAACTTTCCATGCAGACATTCCACCTGCCATATTATATACTTCTTTGAAACCCTGAGCTGCCATAGATTTCATGGCTTGTTCACTCCTAACTCCAGATGCACAATAGATCAATGTTGGAATATTTTTGTTTAAATATTGAATCCTATCTTCAAATTGAGCTTTATCTAACCAGTCTGCTTGCAATACATTTTTTAGATGCCCGGATTGATA
>JBILRH010000070.1:0-8769 GCA_044372715.1 Sediminibacterium sp.
ACCATATTAAGCAGAACCATTTTAATTTTAATAGCAATTATCTTGCTATTATTAATTGCCATTCAAACAAATTATGTTCAAAACAGAATGGTGAATTTTGCAACCAATAAGTTATCTGTAGAGCTTGGAACGGAAGTAAAAATCAAAAATGTAAGTATTTCTTTATTCAATAAACTGAATATGGAAGGCATCTTAATTCGTGATAAACAAAAAGATACTATCTTATATGCAGGACAATTCAGGGTTAGAATTACAGATTGGTTCTTTCTTAAAGATAAAGCAGAATTAAAATACATAGGATTAGAAGATGCTGTGGTAAAATTACAAAGAAAAGACTCCATTTGGAACTACCAATTTATAGCAGATTATTTCTCTTCTCCATCCCCTAAAAAAAAGAAAAAAACATCATTTGAATTAAACTTGAAAAAAGTTGATTTAAAAAACATACGCTTCATCCAAAACGATTTATGGACTGGTGATATTACCAATGTTCAATTAGCGGGATTAAGCATGGAAGCCGAAAAAATTGATTTTAATAAAAACAATTACCTTATCAATAATATCATTCTAAACAAACCAACAGTTGTACTTCAAAGTTTAGATGGATTAAGGCCATTAAAAATCGAATCTTCTAAAATAACAATACCCGATACTGGGCTCTATTTTAATGAAGCAGGTTTGGATATTAAATTAGCACAGTTACAAATTATCAATGGCAGTTTATTCATTGAAGGAAACTTAGACAAAGCCGATCCTGGTTTCGACGGTTCACATATTGAATTAAATAAATTAACTGGCACCATTAACCAACTTAAATTTCAAAAAGATACACTCACTGCATCTGTTAATCTTGCTGTGAAAGATAGAAGTGGTTTAGAAATTAAAAAACTTAAAACCAATTTCAGACTAACTCCTCAAATAATGGAATTAGCTCAACTTGATTTGCAAACCAACAAAAGCAGATTGGGCAATTATTACGCGATGAAATTCAAGGATTTCAATAAAGACTTTAATGATTATGTAGAAAAAGTAGTGATGGATGCAAAATTCACTAACTCAAGAGTACATAGTGATGATATTGCTTATTTTGCTCCTGAGTTAAAATCATGGAAGAAAGAAGCAATCATCTCAGGTAAATTTTTAGGAACAGTTGCTGATTTTAAAGTAAATCAATTCAATGCAAAAATAGGTTCTACAACATCTATAAATGGCTCATTGAGCATGAAGGGGCTGCCAGACATAGACAAAACATTTATTGGCTTTAACGATGGCACTGTATTTTCCAATGCCAATGATATCAGTGTAATTATACCTGCTTTAAAAGAAATGAACAATCCAGACATTAGTTCCTTAGGGCAAATCATTTATAGAGGCAATTTTAATGGCAGTATTCATGATTTTAAAACTGCAGGCATTTTTTCTAGCAATTTAGGTGGTTTAAATACCAATATAAGCATGAAACTTCCGCTTAAAGGAGAACCATCTTATGAAGGATTTATAGAATCAGAAAAATTTAACATCGGAAAATTTCTAGCCATTTCAGAATTAGGCATGATTAATTTTAAAGGAAAAATTGCTGGCACCAGTTTTTATTTAGACAAACTAAAAACAAAGTTTGTGGGTGAAATAAAAGCAATAAACTTCAATGGTTACGAATACACCAATATAGAAACCAACGGCACTATTCAAAAAAAATATTTCAATGGAGATTTAAAAATAAATGACCCTAACCTTTCATTTACTTCTAATGTAGAAATTGATTATAGCAAAGACCAACCATTATTTAACATCGTAGGAGATCTTTCTAAGTCCGACTTAAAAGCGCTGAATCTTTACAAAGACAAAATTGAAATTGTTGGCTTATTGGATGTAAATTTTATAGGAAAAGACATTGATAAATTTATTGGCACAGCAAAGTTTTTAAATGCAGTTGTTAAAAGTGAAAACACTACGGTTCGCTTCGACTCATTAAATCTAACATCAAGCTATAAAGATTCCATAAAATCATTACATATAGGTAGCAATGATTTCAATGCATCCATTATAGGGAAATTTAGCATCTTAGAATTACCAGCAAGTTTTCAATCATTTTTATACAATTATTATCCGGCTTATATAAAGCCCATCAAGACTGTTCCAAGAAATCAGCAATTTAACTTCACAATCAATACCCAATATTTTCAACCATACATAAGATTAATTCAAAAAGATGTTGCTGGATTTAACGACTTAACTTTAACAGGAACCATAGATACTAAAAACAATTTATTAAATCTAGATGCTTTTGTTCCGTACGCTAAGTATAAAAAATATTCATTGATTGGATTTGCACTTATCGGAAAAGGAAACTATGACTCTTTAACGCTATCAACCAATATTAGCAATATAGAAATCGGAGATAGTTTAACACTCCCTAACTCAAAAATCACCATCTCTTCTCAGAAAGATCATTCCGTTGTTGGCATTAAAACCAAAACATTAAACAAACAAAATAGTGCAGATATCTTGGCAGATGTATATACCCTTGCCGATGGAGTACGTATTCAGTTTAGGCCATCTGCATTTACACTTAACGAAAAAGAATGGATAATTGAAAAAGCAGGAGAACTAGAAATTCGAAAAAACTACATCAATGCCAAGAATGTTAAACTTACTCAAGGGTTTCAAGAACTAACAATAGAACCAAGTACCGACTTAAAAGGCAATAAAAATAGCCTAGAAGTTAAATTAAAAAGCATCATTCTTGGAGATATCACCTCCTTATTTCTCAAAAAAGAACGTTTAGAAGGGCTTGCTAGCGGAAGCATTAAACTAAATGATTTTTATGGGGACTTTAATGCAAGTGCAACTATTAAGGCAGAAGAATTCAGGTACGACAAAGATTCCATAGGATTGGTAAATATCAATGCAGGTTTTAGAAACAGTACTGGTCTTATACCATTTAGCATCAGTTCTCCCAACGAGGGATATAATTTCTCCGCTGAAGGTTCGTATAATATTAAAGACACAACAGGAACTTCATTTAATACCAATATTGATTTAAAAAAATCTCAAATAGGAATTATTCAGCAGTTTTTAGCTGATTTGTTTTCCGACCTATCTGGCGAAGCAACTGGCAAACTAAATATTAGCGGAGATTTGAACGCACCTAATTTAATAGGCAAAATACAATTGAAGCATGCAGGAATGAAAGTAAACTATACACAAGTTTATTACTCAATTGATTCTGCTACTATTCAATTTCAAGAGGATGGCATAGATTTTGGAAAATTCTCTATTAGAGACAAGTATAATAATATGGGAGTTGTTTCAGGAAAACTATTAGAGAAGCAATTCAAAAATATGGCTTTTGATTTTGACTTATCTAGTGAAAAGCTTTTATTAATCGACACAAAATCGACAGACAATCAACAGTTTTACGGAAAAGCTATTGGTAAAGCTACATTGAGTTTTAAAGGACCAGAAACTGCCTGTAAAATGACCATTGTGGCCGAATCGAACGATAGTTCTCATATTGTAATTCCAAATTCTATTAGCAAAGAGAGTGGCGCAGCTGATTTTATTGTTTTTAAACAATATGGAACCGAAATGGCAGAATTAAAAGAAAAAA
Source organism: Sediminibacterium sp. (assembly GCA_044372715.1). Taxonomy (GTDB): domain Bacteria; phylum Bacteroidota; class Bacteroidia; order Chitinophagales; family Chitinophagaceae; genus Sediminibacterium. The sequence continues at coordinate 3,611 of JBILRH010000070.1, forward strand.
GCAATTTTAACTTATTGGTAGATTTAGATATTACAGCCAATAATAAAGTGGCTATTGATGTAATTATGGATGACCTCACTGGCGATGTAATCAAAGCAGTTGGAAATGGCCGATTAAGGATTAAAGCAGGAACGATTGAACCTTTAACAATTAAAGGAAAATACAATATTGAAAGAGGAAACTACGATTTTAGTTTTCAATCTATTCTAAAAAAACCATTTGCGTTATTGCCCAATTCCGGAAATTTTATCGAATGGAATGGCGATCCATTTAAAGCAGAATTACATATTGATGCACAGTATATAGCAGAAAGAGTTTCTTTAACAGATCTTATTGGGAACAACACATTTAGCGGCACTGTTAAAGGATATAGAGGAGATGTATATGTTATTGCCTCTATCAGAAACGAATTAAGCAAACCAGATATCAAATTTAGACTTGATTTTCCACAAGGAAGCCCAATTAAAAATGACAATGAGTTTGCGCAATTTTTAGCAAAAATTCAAAGAGATGAAAATGAAATGTTGAAACAAGTTTCATTTTTAATTGTATTTAATTCATTTGCGCCTCCGGGGCAAACAACTGGTTCTTCATCTGTAATAAATCCATATTCAATTAGCTCTATTGGCATTAATAGTTTGTCTCAACTTTTAACAAAAGAGGTGAACAAAGCAGTTTCTGATCTTTTATATAAAATTACCAAAGACAAGAGTTTAAGATTCGACTTAGGGGCAAGTGTTTATAGTAGTTCGAGCTTAATAGGAACGAATGGTAGTACAATGCAAAACGATAATAGGTTAGATAGATCAAGAGTTAGTGCAAAATTGGGAAAAGCATTTTACAACAATAATGTAATTGTATCTTTTGGAGGAGATTTAGACTTTAATTTAGGTTCAAGCTCCTCTGTTCAGGCAGGTAACTTACAATGGTTGCCAGATATTACCATAGAGTTTGTTTTAACAACAGATAGAAAATTGAGGGCTGTTATTTTTAGCAAAAATAGTTTAGATATTAGTGGGTCTAATTTTGGAAGAAGAAACAGACAAGGAGCCAGTATTTCTTACCGGCAAGATTTTGAAAAACTCTTTGGCACAAAAAAAGAACCAATTAAAGTTCAGCCTCCAAAAGCAGATTCTACTATTAGACAATAATTGTTATCTAGTTAAAATTGTTGGTGGAATTAGTTTGCAGCTTTTTAGTCGATATACATTAAAGTACCTAACATTTGCCCCACTCCTTAGTTGATTAATTACAACTGGTTTTTCAATTTCACTATAATATTTCCCATAAATTAAGTTAGGGTCAGTTGGTAAATTAGATGGAACTATGCAATATGCATCATCTCCCAATTCTATCTGCTTTCTTTCTTTATTCAGCCAAGCGAATTTGTGCAAGTTGGGTAAAGTTCCTACACCAATTAACGAAATCCCAAATGGCTTAGTAACATAGAACTCTAGATGTCCAGCAGGAAACCACTTATCTACTATAATTGGAGATCCTTTTTTCATTTTATTTGTAGCGATATCATTTTCAACCAATTGATTAAATGCAGTGCCAAATTTATTCCATCCAGAAATGTCTAGTGTTGGGCAATACTCTCCATAATTCGCCAAATCCTGACTTCCAAAATTCCTTGGTGCGAATTGAACTAACCCTACTCCAATAACTAGAACAAATCCAACTAAAAAAAAGGCAGCTTTAAGCAGGTTGGGAAATACAGCGAAAGTTTTGTTTTGAATATACAAAGCTGCAATAAAAAAAAACGGTATAAATGCAGGACCCGACCAATGAGGCAATGTTGGATTGAATAATGATACTCCCCAAAATACCATAAGCATTGGAATGCTCATGCAGCATAACCAAATAGTAATTCTTTTCTGTTTGAATTTGATTCTTTTCGAAAACAAAGCAATTATAGAGACTATAAACAGAATAAACAATATAGGGTTTTGGTAAGCCAACTCACCACCCAATTCTTGGGCAAATGACTCCCAAAGTAATCCGGTATGCGTTACTCTTTCGGAATGAAATTTATATGTAATAAAATCGTATTGGATATTCCAAAAAACAATTGGCAATAAGCATAGTAAAGTAATCAGTACACCAATATATAGCCTCCAATTTAGTAACCAAGCAGTTCTTTTGAATAAGATAAACAATCCAAATCCAAACCATAAAAACAACCCATGTACTTTACATAAAGCAGCTAACCCAATCATTAATCCTAATAAAATCCAGTTAATCAGTTGATTGTTTTCATTTCTATAAATCAATAAATGAGCCATGATATACAAAGCACCAATCCAAAAAGGCATTTGAGGGGAATCTGGTAAAATGAAAAATCCGGCTAAGAATCCAGTATATACACTTGCAGAATAAATAAGCGCAGCCAACCAACCAAGCCTTTCGCCATCCAACAACTTACCCAATTTAAAAACAAACCAAGTAGCCAATGCTGCAGAAAAAATACTGCCTAATCTTAAAGACAATTCATTGGCCCATTGTAAATTGAAGGTTGTAAACCTAATGAGTAAACCTATTATTGGTGGGTGATCGAAATGATTCCAATCTAGTTGCAATGCATAGGTCCAATAATATACTTCATCATTACCCAACTCAAAAAAAGGGGCAACAAATATTTTAAGAAAAACCATTATCCCAATAAGATAAAGGGTTCTTTTTGTATATGATATTTTATTGGCTAACATTAATATAAAAAGGAAATATACGTATGAGAAGCTACTTATCGAGTTTGATCAATCAACCATCTAACAGCCAATTCATAACCCTTCAAACCAAGCCCAATAATAGTTCCATTCACCACTGCAGAAACAAAAGAATGTTTTCTAAATTCTTCTCTACTATGAACATTACTAATATGTACTTCTATAACTGGCGCTTGAATAGCAGCTATTGCATCTGCAATTGCTATAGAAGTATGAGTGTATGCAGCAGGGTTAATAACTATTCCATCCACCGAAAAACCATATTGTTGAATTGCATTAACCAGCTCTCCTTCTACATTCGATTGAAAATATACAAATTCAACAGATGAAAAATTGACTTTTAATTTTTCAAGGAAAGAATCAAATGACTCATTGCCATAGATGCCAGGTTCTCTTTTTCCCAACAAATTAAGATTCGGCCCGTTGATAATGGCTATTTTCATAGTATAAATTTACTGCATCATTTCCACAAAGCGATCAAATAAGTACCTACTATCGTGAGGGCCGGGTGTACTTTCTGGGTGATATTGTACACTAAATGCAGGGCGATCTTTCAAACGGATACCCTCTATAGAGTCATCGTTTAAATTTAAATGTGTTACTTCTACATTATTGTGTTTTCTTACAGCTTCAGGATCTACCCCAAATCCATGATTTTGTGTAGTTATTTCGCATTGACCAGTAATGATGTTTTTTACTGGATGATTCAATCCCCTATGGCCATGATGCATTTTGAAAGTAGGAATATCATTGGCAAGTGCAAGTAATTGATGGCCCAAGCAAATACCGAATACAGGCTTTTTCTCATTCAGTATTTCTTTAACAGTACTCACTGCATAAGGCATTGCTGATGGATCACCGGGTCCATTGGAAATAAAATATCCTTTTGGATTGAATGCCTTTAAACGTTCGAAACTTGTTTTAGCAGGATGTACTCTTACATGAGCACCTCTAGAAACCATGCACTCCAGAATATGTTGCTTAATTCCAAAATCTAAAACAGATATTTTAATTGGTGAGTTAATATCTCCTAATTCATATTCTTGGTTTGTACTTACAGTACTTGCTAATTCCAATCCATCCATATTGGGTACAGATTTCAAAAGTTCTTTAAGTTTTGAAATATCCATTTCATCGGAAGAAATAATACAATTCATTGCGCCTTTTGTGCGAATATGAGCAACCAATGCACGCGTATCAATTCCTTCAATTGCTACAATATTATTTAGTTCCAAATAACTATTTAGATCACCATTTGCCAGCTTTCTACTGAATTGTTCTTCTAAATTTCTGGCAATCAACCCATGAATTTTTACAGAACTGCTTTCTACATCAGCTTCTTTTACACCATAATTACCTATATGCACATTATTCATAATCAATACCTGCCCTGTATAGCTGGGATCTGTAAATACTTCCTGGTAACCAGTCATTCCAGTATTGAAACAAATTTCTCCGGTTGCCTTTCCGATTGTTCCAAAGGCTTTTCCATATAATACATGACCATCGGCAAGAATTAATACTGCAGGTTTGTTGATTGATGTTGAATTTGGCATAGTTCAATTTCTTATTGCAAAAGAAAATCAATTTTTGCAAAAATTAGGTTTAAGTTTCTAACAATAATATCCATAAAAAAAGGCATTCCGTAAGAAACGGAATGCCTTTATGGTTAAAACAGTTGCATATTAATCAGCTGCTTTTTCTTCTGTTGATGATGTAGTGGTTGTTTCAGTTTCAGCTACTTCAACTACTGGAGCTTCCGCTTCAGCAGCAACTTCAGCTTTCTTAGGTGCACGACCACGACGTGTTTTCTTTGCTGGCTCTTCCGCTTTTTCAACGCCCTTACCATAGATTTCATTGAAATCTACAAGCTCTATCATTGCTTTTTCAGCATTATCTCCAGGACGGATACCTAATTTTAAGATACGGGTATATCCACCAGGACGTGTTGCTATTTTAGGACCAACTACTGTAAATAATTCTTTAACAGCAGCTTTGTCTTGCAATTCAGCAAAAACCAAACGATGGTTATGACTGATTTGAGCAGCCGACTCATTCTTCTTGGTTTTTGTAATCATTGGCTCTACATAAGCTCTTAATGCTTTTGCCTTTGCCAAAGTAGTTACAATACGCTTGTGTGTAATTAACTGACTTGCCAAATTTTGCAATAAGGCAACTCTGTGTGCCTTCTTACGGCCTAGGTTGTTGATTTTGTCTCCGTGACGCATGACATTTAAGTTTTAACTCCACACCGTGTCAGGATTTGTGGAGGAACACCCCCTAGCCCCCTAAAGGGGAACTAGAAAGTGAAGTTATTAAAATAGTTTCCCTTACTCCCCCTTTAGAGCCGGTCCCGACTTGTCGGGAGGGTCGGAGGTTTAGTTATCCAAATTATCTAAGCCCAATTTAGCTAAATCCATTCCAAAGCTTAAT
>JBILRH010000005.1:0-30687 GCA_044372715.1 Sediminibacterium sp.
TGTGGAAAGTGAAAGGTCTGGTTTACCAGAGAGGTGTAGGTATTATTCATTCCGAGAATTTCCTTTTAGATGACAAAAATAGTTCTTGTGATGGAAAGTGGAAATAAAAAAAACCGGGGCAATAAACACCGGTTTTTAAAATTATTTATTTAGCTAGGTTTTATTTAACTGAAGCAACCAAGGCTTTGAAGCTAGCTGGCTCATTCATTGCTAAATCGGCCAATACCTTACGGTTAAGGTCTATACCCTTTACGCTTAATTTGTTGATAAATTGACTGTAGGTCATTCCTTCTTCCCTAACAGCTGCATTGATACGTGCAATCCACAATTGACGGTATTCGCGCTTTTTTAATTTACGACCTACATAACTATAGGTAAGTCCTTTTTCTAGAACGTTTTTGGCAACGGTATAAACATTCTTACGTTTTCCGTAGAATCCTTTTGCTTGGTCGAGAATCTTTTTTCTCCTTGCTCTTGATGCAACTGCATTTTTTGAACGTGGCATACTAAAATGTTTTGAAGTTAGCTGGGCTAACGGTGATAAATAATCTGTTTAAAAAGCGGCTAATTAACCTTTAAGGCGTAATAAGCGTAAAACGAAATCCTTGTTAGTTGATCCAACAATACCTTTCTGTCTTAAAGCACGCTTGCGCTTCTTAGATTTTTTGGTTAGGATGTGACGCTTGAATGCTTTTTGGAAACTGATTTCTCCGGTTCCGGTCACTTTAAAACGCTTTTTAGCGCTGGAGTTTGTTTTTACTTTTGGCATTTAAATAATCTTATTAAGATTACACCCTGCTGGCGGTTCTCCACGGGGAGTACACTTGTTTTGGCCTTACGGGAAAATTTTGGATTGCAAAGGTACAATTTTACCATTAATTGGCAAAATTAGTTATTTCTTCTTGCCCGTTTTTGGGGTAAAAATGGCAAACATTCGCTTTCCTTCTAGTTTTGGCATGCTTTCCAATGTTCCAGCTTCCGCTAATCTTTCTGCAAATTTTAGCAACAATAACTGGCCACGATCTTGAAACATAATAGCACGACCTTTAAACTGAACATAAGCTTTTACCTTATTACCGTCTTTTAGGAAGTTTTCGGCATGTTTTGCCTTAAAATTAAAGTCATGATCGTCGGTACTAGGCGTAAAACGAATTTCTTTGATTTCGCTTTGCTTAGAATTGGCTTTCATTTCCTTTTCTTTCTTCTTCTTTTCGTATAAGAATTTTTTGTAATCTATAACTTTACATACGGGAGGATCTGCAGTTGGAGAAATTTCAACCAGATCTAATTCTTGTTCTTGCGCAATTTTCAACGCATCTTGTGTAGAATATATACCTACTTCTACATTGTCTCCTACTAAACGAATTTGGGGAACCCTAATTCTGTCATTAATTCTGTGTTCCGGCTCAGGCTGCCTGTTAAATCTTGGATTAAATCTTCCTCCGCCTCTTGGTGGTAATGCCATTAAAACTTGTTTGGTTTATAAATTTTTATAAAGATATAGCTATTTTAGGCTATTCGCCTGATTTACGATTTACAATTTCATCTAAAATTTGAGTAATAAAGCTTTCTACACCAATTGTACCCAGATCTCCCTTGCCCTGTCTGCGAACTGATACCTGATTTTCATTCATTTCTTTTTCGCCAATAACCAACATATACGGCACTTTCATTAATTCTGTGTCCCTGATTTTCTTACCTATTTTTTCGCTTCTATCGTCTACCTCTACCCTTACACCATGTTTTTTAAGTTGATTAGATACTTCATTGGCATATGGTAAAAATTTATCACTGATGGGTAAAATTTTAACCTGAAGCGGAGCAATCCAAACCGGAAACTTACCAGCATAATGTTCTAATAAGAATCCAATAAATCTTTCATGAGTACCTAAAGGGGCACGATGGATGATTAAAGGAATTTCAGGTTCATTGTCTTTATTGGTAAAAGATAAATTAAAGCTTCTTGGTTGGGCAAAATCTACTTGATTGGTAGCCAATGTAAATTCTCTGCCAATAGTACTCCAAATTTGAACATCGATTTTAGGGCCATAAAAAGCACCTTCTCCTTTTACTTCTACAAAGGGTACACCTGTTTCTATCAATACATTTCTTACCAACTCTTCGGTTTCTAACCACAGTGTTGGTTCGTTAACATATTTCTGTCCTAACTTTTCAGGATCATGCAAACTCAACCGCATTACATATTTGTCAATTCCAAAAATCTTGAAATACTTAATGTACATGTCGTTCACGGCTTTGAATTCTTCCATGAATTGTTCTTTAGTACAATAAATATGGGCATCATTCATGTGCAAGCAACGCACACGCATCAAACCAAATAATTCTCCACTCTGCTCGTACCGATAACAAGTACCATACTCTGCTATACGATATGGCATGTCGCGATAGCTCTTTGGTTCGGCATCAAAAATTTTATGATGATGCGGGCAATTCATTGCTTTTAGATAGAACTTTTCACCATCAATCTCCATTGGTGGAAACATACTATCAGCATAATAAGGCAAATGTCCGCTGGTTATGTATAAATTCTCTTTGGCTATATGTGGCGTTACCACTCGTTTGTAGCCAGCTTCGTTTTCTGTTTCTTTGGCTAATTTTTCTAACTCCTCTATAATTACAGTACCATTAGGCATCCAAAGAATTAATCCTTGACCAATATCATCATTCATTGTATAAATGCCTAATTCTTTACCCAGTTTTCGATGATCTCTTTTCTTGGCTTCTTCAAGCAATAATAAATATTCATCTAATTCTTTTTGAGAAGGGAAACTTACTCCGTACAAACGAGTAAGCATTTTATTTTTTTCATCTCCTTTCCAATAAGCACCTGCTATATTGGTTAATTTGATGGCTTTGATAAATCCTGTGTGAGGAATATGTGGGCCTCTACAGAGATCGGTAAATTCACCCTGTTGATACAAAGTTATTTCACCATCTTTTAAATTTGTTAATAGATCTAATTTGTATTCATCACCTTTTTGATCAAAATAATTGATAGCATCTTGTTTGGATTTTTCAATTCGTAGAAAAGCATTGTTCTTTTTGGCCAATTCATTCATTTTCTTTTCAATGGCCAACAAATCTTCTTCTGTGATTTTTCGATCACCTAAGTCCATATCATAATAAAAACCCTTTTCCAAAGCTGGCCCTACCCAAAATTTCACACCAGGAAAAATAGACTCGATGGCTTCTGCCATCAAATGCGCGGTTGAATGCCAAAATGTATTCTTACCTTCTTCATTATCCCATGTTAGGAATTTTACAGAAGCGTCTGCTTCTATAGCTCTAGATGCATCAACTACTACATTGTTCACACTGGCCACCAACACTTTTCTTGCCAATCCTTCACTGATTGATTTAGCTATATCTATAGCTGAAATACCCGATTCATACTGCCTAACTGCTCCATCCGGAAAACTGATGTTGATCATAATTTTATTATATCGCTATTAATTAAGATTGTAAAGGTAACAAATACCCGAAAACCTTTAACGCTTTTTTATCAGCCTCAATCCCTTTGTTCTTATTAGATTTGCATTATGAAGGTAATTTTTACCCTATTTGTATCATTGGCATTATTTTCTGAGTTACCTGCCCAAAAAATAACAGGTATATGGAGAGGATATTTTAGTTCTTCTACTGGGATTTATAAAGAAGGATTAAGAGAAGAAATGTACAAATACGAAATTCAGCTTAATCAATTGTCTAATAATGGAATTAAAGGGATTACTTTCTCCTATAAGACTACCGTATTTTATGGTAAAGCCACATTACAAGGAATTTATAATGAAAAATCAAAAACTTTATTGATAAAAGAAACCAATTTGGTAGACCTTAAAGTGGGCGACAAAACGGAGCCATGCTTAATGACTTGCTATTTGGACTATAGTAAAGTAGGAAAACTAGAGGTGTTTCAGGGCAGTTTCATTTCTACCAACATAAAAGACAAAGGAGACTGCGGAAGTGGAACTGTTTATTTAGAAAAAGTTCCTGTATCTGATTTTGCAAAAGAAGATTTTTTAAAAGCCCAACCTAAAGACAGTACTCCAACAAAATCAAATCCAACATCTTTAACACAAACTCCTTTAAAAAAATCGATTCCTGTTACCCCATCCAATAAAAATACTAATCCAGTTGGCAGCCCATCTAAAAAAATGGAAACCACCCCAAAAGAAATTCCATTAAAAAGAAACGAAGAGGCTATAGAAACCAACACTATGCCCTCTGCAGATGCTACTGTTCCAGAAAAAAGGAACCTGCCAGTTCCAAAAGTGCTTAAAGAAAGAGAGAACAATTTAGTGAAAACAATCATTACCGACGAAGCATCAATTCAAATAGATCTATTTGATAATGGCACCATCGATAACGATACCATTTCTGTTTACCACAATAATGTATTAATGGTAAAAAGTGGAAGATTATCTTTAAGTCCTATTTCATTTAAAATTAAAAATAATGCAATTGATAATCTTCATGAATTGGTAATTGTAGCAGAAAATTTAGGAGAAATTCCCCCGAATATTGCATTAATGGTAATTACTGCTGGTAAAAAAAGATATGAAGTTTTCCTGGCATCGAATGAAGAAAAAAATGCAAAAGTGGTAATTCAATATCTTCCCAAACAATAAAGTTTAAAACTTTACATTCCAAGTAATGGATGGAAGTATTGGAAATAAAGAAACCTGTTTAGCAGATACTTTTAAATTGCCTGCAGCTGCAGATCCCTCCTGATCAAAATAAATAAAATAAGGATTCAATCTACTGTATACATTGTAAATACTGAACACCCAATTATCAGTATACTTTCTTTGCTTTTTGTGCTTTGGTGTATACGTTGCAGCAATGTCTAAACGATGGTATGCATTCATCCTATAGGAGTTAATGCTGCTAAATTGTTGAGACAAAGTTCCATTAATAAAATAAAATCTTTCAGGAACAGAAATTGCACTTCCAGTTCCATAAACAAATACAGTGGAGAATTTCCATTTTTTATTCAATTCGTAATTTCCAACAACAGAAATATCATGTCTTCTATCGTACCTACTTGGAAATTTTTGACCTTGATTCAACTCATTGAATTGACGCCAAGTCCAACTCAATGTATATCCTACCCAGCCAGTAAATTGTCCTTTTACTTTATTGATGAATAATTCTGCTCCATAACTCCATCCCTTTCCAAATACAAAATCTTCCTCCGGATCTGTTAACGAAGGAGTATATCCTTCGCGATATTCTATTTGATTTTGCATTGTTTTATAATATGCTTCTATAGAGGTTTCAAACATGCCTTCCTTGAAATTTTTAAAATATCCTGCTGCATATTGCCAACTGATTTGAGGCTGAACCCTCAATGTACTGGGCACCCAAAGATCTGTTGGCAATGTAGACCCAGCATTGGTAACCAAATGTATATACTGTAAATTTCTAGTAACACCTGCTTTGAAAGAAGCTGTTTCATTCAAGGCATACCTAAAAGTTGCTCTAGGTTCAATACCTCCATAACTCTTTACCAATTCGCCGCTCCCATAAATGGTGCTATCTATATTATTTCCATTGGCATCTTTTTGATAATAAGTGTAGTTGCCCACTTGTTGAAACAAACTAAAACGTAGGCCTACATTTAATTTAAGCTTTGAATTAATTTCCCAATCATCTTGCAGATAAGCAGCATACTCATTGGCATACTTTTTATTTGCATTAGATGGAGTAAATACTACACTGTCTTGGTTTCCACTCAAAACATTTGGCAAAAATGTGTGAAAAGTATACTGTACACCAAACTTTAATTTATGTTCTGGTCTGGGATAAAAATCAAAGTCAGTTTTTATATTTAAATCTCTAATTCCTGATGAAAGATTGATTTTGAAATTGTTTTGTGTTCCATCTAAGCCAAATTTATAATCGTTATAAACCAAAGTGGTATTGGAAAAAAGTTTTTTATTAAATACATGGTTCCATCTGAGTGTTGCAGTTGAATTGCCCCAATCAATCAGTGTTTTAAAAGAACGAGCTGCATTGTTAAATGTAAATTTATCTCTGCCGAAATAGCCGCTTAAATAAATATGATCTTTTTCGGAAAACTGATAATTAAATTTAGCATTAAAATCATAGAAATAATAACCCGAACCATAAAAATCACTGGTCTTTTTAATCAACGGTTTTCCCAAGGCATCAACATAGGTTCTGCGTGCAGATACAATATAAGAGGCTTTATTTTTTAATAATGGACCTTGTATTGAAAATCTGGATGCAATCAAACCTATACCTGCATCAACTTGTGTTTTATTTCGATTGCCTTCTTTCATGGCAACATCTACTACCGAAGACAATCTTCCACCATATTGAGAAGGCATTCCTCCTTTGATCAATGTTACATTCTTGATGGCATCTGCATTAAAAATGGAGAAGAATCCAAATAAATGTCCAGTATTATACACTACCGCATCATCCAATAAAATCAAGTTTTGATCTGGACCACCACCTCTTACATAAAATCCGGCATTTCCCTCTCCTGCATTTCTGATACCTGGTAACAATTGTAAAGTTTTTAAAATATCAACTTCTCCGAAAAATGCAGGCAATGCTTTTGCAGTGTTTACATTCATTTCAAATTTACCCATTTGAGCTGTCTTGATATTATTATCTCTTCTTCTTGAAACAACGGTTACATTATTGATTATCGCAGAATTGGGCAACAAGAGCACATTAAAAAGTTTATCCTGATTTAGCTCAATAATAATTTCCTTGGATTGGTATCCTATGAAAGAACCAGTGAGCTGATACGATCCTTTGGGTAAGGTGATGGAGAAAAATCCATAACCATTGCTAACAATAGATTTACCTGCCGATTTAATACCCAAATTAGCCCCAATCAATGTTTCTCCACTAAGGCTATCCTTTATATATCCGCTAATTGTGAATTTTTCTTGAGAAAACCCGTTAAAACCCAACACCAACAAAATCAATACCCAAATCAATTGTTTCATATACATTGTTCAAACAAAAAAGTAAATGCTTGGTTCTTTAAACCTATTGTTTTCTTCTAAAATCAATTAAATTCCCAACTTAGCCTTAGTGCAACATGGTTTTAGGTAAATACGGGTTATTTATGATGGGCAATTGCTAAGCCAACTGCAATATCATTGTCTATGGAGATCATTACCTGTTTTGCGCTTGCATCCATAAAAGTTGCTTTTTCGGCAATAAACTGCTCTTTTAATTGATAATAAGACAATATCCATTTTTTATAAGAAATATTAAAAGTTTCAGATTGCATGCTTTTTCCGGTTAAAATCATTGGTTCTTTGGCGGATAAGGCTTTTTGATCTACTGTATCAAAGGCTAGCAAGAAGGCCATAAGTAGGTATAAGACATAGTTTTTCATAAAATATTCAATAAAATTAAAGCAATTTAATTTGGCAGCAGATTAGAATTACCTTTGCCAACTTAAATATTTGATTGACATGTTGATAGGTTTACAAAATGTAACTTTTGAGTTTGGAGCAAGGGTAATAGTGGAAGACGCAACTTGGCATATACAACCAGGAGATAGAATTGGTTTGGTTGGGTATAATGGAACTGGAAAATCTACATTGTTAAAAGTATTAGTAGGTGAATACCAACCTTCTAAAGGAACTTTAGAGAAAGGAAGGGATACTACAATTGGATATCTCCATCAAGACTTATTGAGTTTTGACACCAACGATAATATTACTGAAGTTGCTCTGGGTGCATTTGAAAGAGTAAGGGCGTTGGAGAAAGAAATAGAAGCCTTAGGAATTGAATTGGAAAAAAATTCGGAAGACGAAGCATTACTAATTAAATATACAGATGCATTACATGAATTAGATGTACTTGATGGTTATAATATTCATCATAAAGCCGAAGAAGTATTACATGGATTAGGTTTTAGTAACGAAGATTTGATAAGACCTTATAAAGAATTTAGTGGAGGATGGAGAATGAGGGTTTTGTTGGCAAAAATGATTTTACAACAACCCGATGTTTTATTAATGGATGAACCTACTAACCACTTAGACTTGCCTTCGATTGAATGGCTCGAAAAATACCTCATTCATTATAAAGGCAGTGTTGTAATTGTAAGCCATGATAAATTCTTCCTCAATAGAATGGTGAATAAAATTGTTGAATTATACCAACAACAATTGCATATTTATACAGGCGATTTTGATTTTTATGAGCAGGAGAAACTGATTAGGATAGATATGCAACAAAAAGCTTTTGAAAATCAGCAAGATTATATCCGTCAACAAGAAAGATTTATCGAAAGATTTAAAGCCAAAGCCAGCAAAGCAGCTCAGGCACAGAGCGTACAAAAGCGACTAGACAAATTAGATAAAATTGAAGATGTTCAATTAGAAAGACCCGACCTTAGAATCAATTTTCAATTGGAAAAAATACCAGGAAAAGTTTTGGTTACATTAAAGGACATTGGAAAACAATTTGGTATCAATCATATTGTAACCAATGCTTCAGCAGAAATTGAAAGAGGAGATAAAATTGCTTTGATAGGTGCCAATGGCAAAGGAAAGTCTACCCTATTAAGAATTGTTGCTGGAACAGAAAAATTTACAGGAGCAAGAGATTGGGGGCATAATGTAGAACAAAGTTTTTATGCCCAACATCAATTGGAAGCGCTTGGAATGGGGCATACTATTTTAGAAGAATTGCAACATTGTGGAAGTAAGAAAACAGATCCAGAATTAAGAAGTTTATTGGGCGCATTTTTGTTTGGCGGAGACGATGTAGACAAAAAAATAAAAGTATTAAGCGGAGGAGAAAAAGCCAGGGTTGCATTGGCAAAAACCATTGTAAGCAAAGCCAATTTTTTAATACTGGATGAACCTACCAACCACTTAGATATGCATTCAGTGGAATTATTGGCAGAAGCATTAAACAAATACGAAGGCAGTTATATTTTGGTTAGCCATGATCGATATTTTATTTCTAAAACAGCCAATAAGATTTGGGAAATTGTAGATCAACAAATCAAAGAATTTAAAGGAACCTACCAAGAATGGGTAGAATGGAATGAGCGTATGGAGAAGCAGAAAAGATTGGCAGAGCAAGAAGAAAAAAAGTCTCCTATTGTAAAAGAAATTAAAAAAGAAATACCTAAGCCAGTAGTTAACAATACCCCAATCAATAAAGAAGCTCAGAAAGAATTGCAAAAAGCGCAGAGAAGATTAGCAACTATTGAAGAAGAGATTGAGAAAGTTAAAGCTATTAAATTGAGCATTGAAGCAGATATGGGAAACCCATCTAGTTATGCCGATAAAAATGCATTCGCCACATTAGAAGCTTCGTATAAAAAAACAGCAACTCAATTGATAGAACTGACCACTGCTTATGAAAATCAATTTGAACAATTAATGGCTTTAGAAGAAAGCAATCATTAGATAAGTTCATCCAATAATTGATCATTGACGATATTGGGCAATGTAATTTTTAATTGCGGGGTTCTTTCCATTTCTCTTTTGATAGCAAAAATGGCTTCCTCATTTCGGGCCCAACTTCTTCGGGCAATACCATTATTAACATCAAAGAATAACATGTTTTTTACATTGTCATCCGCTTCATTAGTTCCATCTAATAACATTCCAAATCCTCCATTGATTACTTCCCCCCATCCCACTCCACCACCATTATGAATCGACACCCAAGTTGCACCTCTGAAGCTATCACCTATCACATTATGAATGGCCATATCCGCGGTAAATTTACTTCCATCATAAATATTACTGGTTTCACGATAAGGCGAGTCGGTTCCACTAACATCGTGATGATCTCTACCTAAAACAATTGGTGCTGATACCATTCCATCGGCAATAGCTTTATTAAAAGCAATCGCTATTTTCATTCTTCCTTCTGCATCTGCATATAAAATTCTAGCTGCAGAACCAACCACTAAATTATTTTCCCCTGCTTCTTTTATCCATTTAATATTATCGGTTAACTGTTGTTGAATTTCAATTGGCGCGGTAGTTTTAATGAATGACAATACATCCATTGCAATTTGATCTGTAATGGCTAGATCAGCCAAATCCCCTGATGTGCATACCCACCTAAATGGACCAAAACCGTAATCAAAACAAAGCGGACCTAAAATATCTTGAACATAAGAAGGATACCTGAAATCAATTCCATTAGCAGCCATCACTTCTGCCCCAGCTCTTGAAGCTTCGAGTAAAAAAGCATTCCCATAATCAAAAAAATAAGTACCCCTATCAACATGTTTATTAATTGCATTGACCTGCCTGATTAATGATTTACTTACCTCTTCTTTAAATAATAGAGGATTTTCGCGCATCATTTCATTGGCAGATTCAAAGCTTAAACCAGCCGGATAATACCCGCCACTCCAAGGATTGTGCAATGAAGTTTGATCAGATCCAATATCGATGGAAATTCCTTCATGATAGAAAGACTCCCACACATCTACAATATTTCCGATAAAAGCAATAGATACAATTGCATGATCATCAATTGCAGCTTTAACCCTAGCTATCAAACTAGGCATATCTTCAATTAATTCATCTACCCATCCTTGATTGTATCGCTTTTTTGCAGCAGCAGGATTCACTTCTGCACAAACAGTAATACAGCCCGTAATATTTCCGGCTTTGGGCTGAGCACCACTCATTCCACCTAAACCTGCAGTAACAAAAACCTTACCTGCTAAATTTGCATTCATCCCCAACTTTTTCCTAAATGCATTCATCAAGGTAATAGTAGTTCCGTGCACTATTCCCTGAGGGCCAATATACATGTATGAACCTGCAGTCATCTGTCCATATTGAGTAACACCCAAAGCATTGAATTTTTCCCAATCATCCTGTTTAGAATAATTGGGTATCATCATTCCATTAGTCACAACAACTCTGGGTGCCAATTTACTAGAAGGAAATAATCCCATTGGGTGACCTGAATAAATATGCAGGGTTTGGCAATCGGTCATCTCTGCCAAATATTTCATCGTCAATAAATATTGTGCCCAGTTCTGAAAAACAGCACCATTACCACCATAAGTAATTAATTCTTCGGGATGCTGAGCTACTGCAGGATCTAAATTATTTTGAATCATCAGCATTATAGCAGCAGCAGCTTTAATCTTGGAAGGATATTCATTAATAGGTCTTGCATAGATATCGTAATCGGGCTTAAACCGAAACATATATATTCTACCGAATTCATTCAATTCTTGTAAAAACTCCTTGGCCAATATCAAATGCCAATCTTTTGGGAAATAGCGAAGTGCATTTCTTAAAGCCAATTTCTTTTCTTCAACACTTAAAATATCTTTTCGTTTTGGCGCCCTATTTGAAAGGGTATTATACAGTTTGCTTGAAGGCAATGTTGTAGGTATACCCTGAATAATTTGTTCTTGAAAATTCATAATGGCAACAAATAATGATAGCTAAAATTGAATATATGATTTATTTGGACAAGGATTCGATTCTCTTAGGTTTGTATTTATCAGAGGACTGAAAACAAAAAAGTTTAAAAGCAAAATACCTTTAAACTTTATTGATAGCAATAACAGAATAATATTTGTTTTTCTGTTGAAATTATTTTTCTGTTGGGTTTCTTTTACCTGCCAATAGTTTTTCCAAGGCAGTTTCCAAACGTTGTTGACGGGTTTCTTCTTTTTTTGCCCCTTGAATCCAATTGACATATTCCTTTTGATTGGTAATTGATAAAGAACTAAAAAACTCTTTAGCTTCTTCATGAGTTGTAAACAAGCGATCTAATTCAACAGGTGCTTTTACCAATCTTTTTTCAAAATCAATATTATTGGTAGCCAATGGTTTGCTATCTGCAAAACTTCTTGTTTTGTTAGGTATTTGGTCGGTTTTTTTAAAACGCATAGCACTCCAAACATGGTCTAGCGTCACTTGACGCACACATTCGTAGTCTTTTTTACTTAAACAATCCCAACTGCAATCTCGATTTAGGTCGCTAACTATTTTGCTGGTTGTTTTAGGATAAGCTATCCAAAATTTTGTTTCTTCATGTAATGCAGGAAAAACTTCTGCCAGCACATTGTTCAATTGATGTTGGCTTAACGCAAAAACCAGTACAAAATCGATTTTTCTGGCTTTTAACAATGGAGTTACATTCTTGGCGTAAGTGAGTTTTGCAAATTGCTTTTCTACCGAGGATGGCAAACCTTGAATTAGGAGGTTTTTCTCGTCCTTTAATTGTAATTTTTCGAGTAAAGTTTGATTAGACATGCCTTGAAGGAAGTTTAATACGCTTTAAAAAGATTGCAAAGTTAATTTAATGAATTGATTTAGGGAATAAAAAAAGAATGAATTCTTACTCATTTCTTTCCCTTTCTTCTATCTCGATACTTGAAGATAGCCACTTTGCTTTCGGTACCTTTTAGAATTCTACTGATGTTTTTTTGATGGGTTAAAATAACCATTAGTGCAACCAGTACAGCAAAAATTCGGTATAAAGTTTCTTTTTCATTAAATATAAAAAGAATGAAAACCATAAATGATACACCTGCCAAAATAGAACTCAACGAAACAAATCGAGTAAGATACAGAACCAGTAAAAACACAGCAACACAACAAAGCGCAACAAGGGGTTGAATTGCAACAGCCATGCCCAATAAAGTTGCTACCCCCTTCCCACCTCTAAAATTAGCCCATATGGGAAAAATATGCCCTATTACAGCAGCTAAGCCAAGACCAATCATAAAATTGGTTCTATCCCATTCGTCAGTAAGATAATAAGGCAATAATATATATAAGGAGGTGGCAATTAAACCTTTTAAAACGTCAACGGACATTACAAAAGTGCCCCATTTAGATCCTAGGACCCTAAAAGTATTGGTAGCACCAGCATTGCCACTACCATAATCCCTTATATCAATTTTAAAGAAATACTTGCTTACCCACACTGCTGTTGGTATTGAACCAATCAAGTAAGCAAAAAGGATTAATAAGACTTCGTTCATTCAAATAATTAATAGTTGTAAAGATACTAAAACGCCATAAATTAATAATTATTTAACCTAATCAATTTATTGTTTTGTTAAATAGATTGCCACCCAACCATCTTTTTCTACCGTTTTTTGGTACATAAAACCCAGTTGGATAGATTGATTTATGATCGGTTCTTCATCGGTAGTTAGCAATCCACTAAGTATTAAATCTCCATGATGTTGAATAGAATGATAAATCGCCAGTAGATTGGCTTCAATAATATGTCTGTTAATATTTGCAATAACAATGTCAAACTTCCAGTTATTATTTATTGAATCAACTAATTGAATATCAATATTATTACAATTGTTAATTAAAGTATTTTCTCGGGAATTTTCAATACACCAATGATCATTATCAGTAGCAAGGATATTGGTGGCACCAAGTTTTTCGGCTAAAATGGCTAGAATCCCAGTTCCTGTTCCAAAATCAAAAACTGTTTTACCCTTAAACGCCAATTCTTTCATCAATTGAATTACTGAGAAAGTGGTAGCATGATGCCCTGTTCCAAAACTCATTTTAGGGGTAATGATCAATTCATGAGCAACATTGGGTATGGGTTCATGAAAAAAAGCCCTGATTCCAACAAAATCATCTACAATCACTGGGCTAAAATTAGATTCCCAAACCGCATTCCAATTCTGCTCCTCAATAGTTGATAATGAATAAGTTAAACCATTGATATTGATTAATTTATTAAATTCATTTAAATCAAAATCATCAGATAGAATATAGGCTTTTAGCATATTCGATTCTTCCAAAAATCCATCAAATCCAATTTCTGAAAGAGTAGCTATCATGGTTTCCGCCAACTCCGTACTAATTGGCTGAATGGTTACTTCGATATGATTTTTCATAGGTAGTTTAAGTTAAAATGCCCCGACTTTTCTAGTCGGGGCATTTAGTTATTCCAATAATATACAATTACTCTTGAGGTTTATTGTCTCTTTCTGGTCTTGGCATCAACACCTTACGGCTTAATTTAAATTTACCCGTTTTAGGATCTACACCAACCAATTTTACTTTAACCAGATCTCCTTCTTTAAATAGGCCATCCATTGTTTCTAACCTACTCCAACTGATCTCACTGATATGCAATAAACCTTGTTTGCCTGGCATGAATTCAACAAAAGCACCAAATTCTTTAATGCCTTTAATTGGTCCTTCGTATACATCTCCTACTTCAGGAACTGCTGTAATACCCTTTACCCAATTAACTGCTTTATCTAGGCTTTCTTTTGATGCAGAGAATATGCTTACTTCTCCTGTATTGCCCACTTCTTCAATATTTACAGTTGCTCCAGTTTCGCGTTGAATTTCTTGAATTACTTTACCACCTGGTCCGATAACTGCTCCAATAAATTCTTTATCGATAATTAATTTAACCATTCTTGGTGCATGAGGCTTCACTTCTGGGCGATGAGCCGGCATGCATTCGTACATAGCATCTAAAATATGTAAACGACCTGCACGGGCTTGAGCCAATGCTTCCATCATTACTTCCATACTTAAGCCATCTACTTTAATATCCATCTGTACGCCACAAATACCATCTTTAGTACCCGTAACTTTAAAATCCATATCTCCTAAATGATCTTCATCACCTAAAATATCGGTAAGGATAGCATATTTACCATCTTCTCTGGTAATCAATCCCATCGCAACTCCACTTACATGTTTTGGAACAGGTACACCTGCATCCATTAAGGCCAATGAACCAGCGCAAACTGTTGCCATTGAAGAAGAACCATTGCTTTCTAGAATATCACTTACCACACGAACTGTATAAGCGAATTCAGTAGATGCTGGCATCATTTGCTTCAAAGAACGCTGGGCCAAATTACCATGACCAACTTCTCTTCTACCTACACCACGCATCATTTTAACCTCACCAGTAGAGAATGGAGGGAAATTATAATGCAAGAAAAACTTGCTATATTCAGACTTTGCAGCAGTTTCTGCCAACAATTCATCTAATTTAGTTCCGAAAGTAACCGTTGTAAGTGATTGAGTTTCACCTCTTGTGAATAAAGCAGATCCATGAGGAGTGGGCAATGGAGAAACTTCCATAGCCAATGGACGTACTTCGTCTAATTTACGACCATCCAAACGAACACGATCTTCTAACATCATATTTCTTACTACTTCCCATTTAAGGTCTTCGTAGTATTTCTTGGCTAATTTTTTCTCCCCATCGGTAATTTCAGCACCTAAGCTAGCAATTACTTCTACTTTTAAAGCATCATATGCTGCGCTGCGTTCGTGCTTTGCAGATCCTTTTCTAGAAATTTCATACACGCGATCTTTTGCAAAGCTGTATACTTTTTCTTTAATGACTTCATTTTGCTCGGGCTTTTTGTAGTCGCGCTTGGTAGTAACACCTACTTTGGCTCTTAATTCGGCCTGTGCTTTAATTTGAATGCGAATTGCATCGTGTGCAATTTCCAATGCTTTTACTAAATCAGCTTCAGCGCATTCTTTTGCTTCTCCTTCTACCATCATCAAATTCTTCTCAGTAGCTGCAATTAAAAATTCCAAATCGGAAGCTGCTAATTGAGCACGAGTAGGATTTACAATGAATTCGCCGTTAATACGGGCTATTCTTACTTCAGAAATGATTTCTTTAATAGGAATATCTGAAACAGCTAAAGCCGCAGATGCAGCTAGACATGCTAGCGCATCTGGCAATACATCTGCATCACTTGAAATAAGACTTATAAGTACCTGAACATCACATAGATAGTCTTCAGGAAACAATGGACGTAGAGCACGATCAATCAAACGACTGGTTAAAATTTCATAGTCATTCAAACGGGCTTCTCTTTTAAAGAATGAACCAGGAACGCGTCCGGCAGAAGCAAATTTTTCTTGATAATCTACGCTCAAAGGAAAGAAATCTTGCCCTTCTTTTGGGTCTTTATTAGCTACTACTGTAGCCATAATAATGCAGTTTCCCTGCTGTACGGTAACGGCTCCATCAGCCTGACGGGCTAATTTACCAGTACCCAAAGTTACCTGACGATTTCCGCCAAGGTCGAAGCTTACGCTTATAGGTTGTGTTAACATAATGAATGTTGAATGAAGGTTGAAAAACTGAATTGAAAACTGTTAGGATAAAACAACTATTCCCAACTACAATGAAATGTGAGTTGGGAATGGTTTTATAACATAGCTGATCAATTATTTTCTCAGACCTAATTTTTCGATTAATGCGCGATAACCAGTTAGGTTATGCTTTTGCATATAAGTAAGTAAACGCTTACGTTGACCTACCATTTGCATCAAACCACGTTGTGTAGAATGATCTTTTTTGTTGGCTTGCAAGTGCTTAGAAATGTGCGCGATACGCTCAGTTAAAATGGCTACTTGTGCTTCAATTGAACCAGTATTGGTTGCTTTTCCACCGAATTCAGCAAAAATGCTGGCTTTTTTTTCTGTTGTTAAATGGGACATCTTTAATTTTTTTTACTCCAGAATTGGAGGCTTATCTTTTTTTATTCGCGCAAATGTACAATTTTAACTGAAAAAATGAGCATTTTATTCGTTTTTTTTAACAGGAATAGATGATTCAGCTAATTTCTAAAAAACCTAGGCTATAATAGGCAGAAAAAAGAGCGTTATGCAGCATAAAAAAATTTAATTTGTCCTATTAAAGGAAATTGATTTCAATCTCAAAAAAATAAATTTTAAGCATGTTTGCTGTAACTATTTTGGGCAACAATTCGGCACTACCTGCACACAATCGGCACCCAACTGCCCAAATAGTTACAATAAATGATCAATTATTGTTAATTGATTGTGGCGAAGGTACTCAAATGCAACTGAGCAGGTATAAAGTTAAAAGGGGTAAACTAAATCATATTTTTATTTCCCATTTGCATGGCGACCATTATTTTGGACTAATTGGCTTGGTTACCAGCATGGGATTATTAGGAAGAGAACAGCCATTGCATTTATATGCCCCCCCAGGATTGGATGCTATAATCAAATTGCAATTAGAAGTTGCTTCAACTACCCTGCCATTCGAATTGATTTTTCATCCCTTAACAAAGGCAGAAATAATTTTAGACAATCAAAAATTTTATGTGGAATGTTTTAACACCCAACATAGAATTCCTTGTTGGGGATTTATAATTAGAGAAAAAAAACTTCCAAGAAAAGTAGATAAAGAAAAAGCCATTGAATGGATGATACCAGCTTCTTTTTACAATTCTCTAAAAGAAGGGTTAGATTATATTGCAAAAGACGGATCTCTAGTGTCTAATGATCATGTTACCATTCCCAATTCGCCTCCTAAAAGTTATGCATTTTGTGCGGATACTATGTATGATGAGCGTATAGCAGACATTACTAAAAACGTAACTCTACTATATCATGAAGCTACTTATTTAAAAGACCTTGAACAAAGAGCTGCCGAACGATTTCACTCAACAACAGTTCAGGCAGCAACAATTGCACTTAAAGCCAATGCGGGTCAACTATTATTGGGCCACTTTAGCAGCAAGTATGAATTCTTAGATGATTACTTAAAAGAAGCCGTTGAAATTTTTCCTAAAACACAATTGGCTATAGAAGGGGTTACTTTCTTAATTAAGAAAGATGAAAGATAAAAGATGAAAGATGAAATATCATATAAATTGTATTTCTTAATTCTTCTTTCTTAATTCATAATTGTTTTTAAAAGGCTTTCAGCGATTTAAATAAAGGCAAGCCTTTTGATTCAAGAACCACAATTGCAACTTCGGTTGCTTCAATTGGCTGAGGAAAAACGATAATTCTTTTACTTCCTACAGTAGTAATTTTTTGCTGGAGTTGGGTTTCTCCACTTATACTAACTGTAATATTTACTGAAATGATTTTTTGACCGTATTTTAAATCTTCTTCTAAAATTAGCCCGTTCATTAAAACAGGTTTCTTTAAAATATAGTACCAACTATATGGTTTATTGATGTTATTTCTATCTGGCTCTCCAATACTTAATGAAGCATTCTTGAGCAAATTGGGGCCGTCTAATGGTTTCCTTTTAAGATAGAAATTCATTAACGCGGCAGAATCATATGCGCTGATTAATCCATTTTTATCTGGCGGAACATTCAACAATAAATTGGCGCCTCTACCAACAGATTGTAAATAAATCTGCATCAATTCATCTGCAGATTTCACTTTTGTATTTTCTTCTTCATGATAAAACCAACTTGGCCGAATACTCACATCTGCTTCTGCTGGAATATAGTGCGCTCCTTTAAAGTTACCTTGCTGTAAAGTGTCGTTGGGTGGTGCACCTAATCCTCTTTTAAAACCTACTGTATCTAATAAATTCCAATTGGTAGTGGCTGCTTTTCCGTTTTCATTTCCAATCCATCTGATATCTGGCCCAATATCACTGAATATAACTGTTTGCGGAGAAATGGTTCTAACAGTTGATTCAAACAATTGCCAATCATAGATTTGTTTTTTACCATTTGGCCCTTCCCCATTAGCACCGTCCCACCAGAGTTCCCAAATAGGCCCATAGTTTTGAAAAATCTCTTTCAACATATTTACGAAAACAGTATTGTATTGAGCTGTTCCATAATCAGGATGATTCCGATCCCAAGGAGAAAGATAAACACCAAAAAGAAGTCCATTTTTTTTACAAGCAGCTGATAGCTCTGCAAGCACATCTCTTTTAAAATTACTTTGACTTACAGTATGTGTAGCGTATTTACTGGGCCATAAACAAAACCCATCATGGTGTTTTGCAGTGATGATGATTCCCTTAGCTCCTGCAGCTTTGGCAATTTTACACCATTGATTACAATCCATCAAACTAGGATTAAAAACAGTCGTTTTTTCATTACCATCTCCCCATTCTTTATCAGTAAAAGTATTGGGGCCAAAATGCATGAACAGATAATAATTATTATCATGCCATTTTAATTGATAAGGAGACGGTAATGGATTTCTTACTATTTGTTGATTCAAAATTGGTTTTACTTGCGCTTGCATAGATTGAACCAATACAATTAAGAAACAAAACAGGTTTATTTTTTTCATTATTACCAATTATTGGCCATCCATTTATAAAAATCGGCGAATTCTTGTCGCCAATATGCTTCGTTGTGTTTTCCCAATGGATTCAATACAGTTCTTGTGATAAACTGCGGCTTCTTCTGCATGATACCAACCATTTTTTGCATATTTGAAACCATTGATGCATCTTCCTGTGATCCAGCATAAAAATACATTTTGGGGATTGCATTAGCAGGTGCAAAATTTTCTGCGTCCACATAAACCTGAGGTGATACCCAAAACGAAGGAGAAAAAATACCAGCACCCCCAAAAATATTAGGGTATTGCAACAATGCATACCAACTAATTAATCCACCCATACTAGACCCGGCAATATAGGTATAATCCACCCCTTTTCTGGTTCTGTATTTACTATCTATAAAAGGCTTTAACGTATTGGCAATAAAATCGATGTACAACTTGCCCTCTCCTTTACCAAATTGAATTAAATCGTAAGGACTGTATTCATTCATCCTTTTTGCTCCATCATTATCGATACCTACAACAATACATTCTTTGCCTAATTTGGCCTGCAAAGTATCTAAGCATTCATCTACACCCCATTCCCCTGCAAAAGCCGTTTTTTCGTTGAATAAATTTTGTGCGTCATGCATGTACAAAACCGGATAAGCTTTTCCTACAGAAGCATACCCTTTTGGTAAATACATCCAAACCCTTCTTTTTCTATTGAGTTGAGGAATAAAAAAAGCAGTGTCGATGATTCTTACTTGTGGACTTGCCGAATAAGATTTAGGACGCTCTGGATAATCGTCTTTCCAGCCTGCAATGGTATATTCATTGGAAACATCTCCATTTACTTCTACCATTCTATCTGGTATATCTCTCCCATCCGCTGCTGATTCTAATTTATCTTGACCCCTGGTGAATTTAAAAACATAATTACCTGCAGGAAGATCTTTTAATACAATTACTTTTCTGCCACCAGCAAATAATTTGAGTTTATAATTTTCATCTTTGGGATTCCAATTATTGAAATTGCCTGTTAAATAAATATCATCATTCTTTTTGGTGGCTATATCGGTAACTACAAATCGAACCGAAAACTGACTGATTGCAGTAAACGCAATAGCGGAAAAAAATAAGGATAGTAAAATGCGCATATGCTAAAATACGAAAAATAAAAAAGCCTTCCTAAATGATTAAGAAGGCTTTATAATATAGTGATGAGATTAATCTAAAATTTCTACATCTTTTGGATATTTTGCCTTGTTAAAAACAAATAAATTATCGTTAAGTGAAGATGCCATATTAAAGCTATTCACTTTCAATTCTGTAATATTATTGCTCTTATCAAGTATTCTCGCTTTCAACAAAGTGTTTTTAGTTTTATCAAAAAACAAGTTCACTTTCACAAAATTCTTACGTTTATCGATAGGAAGCATTTCTATTTCATTGAATGCTCCTGTTGAAGGCAACAATTTATAGGTAAAATCTTTATCGTATGATCCAGCCAATAATTTCTGAGGACTCAAAGTTTGACTTCCTTCTTCTACCGAAGACTTGGTAATGGTTTTATTTCCATCATAATTATACACATTCATCCCGTCACAAATAATCTCCGTTTTACCTTGCCTTAATAAATACTTTTCTCCTTGCATGGAAATATTCAAAGCTTTTGATCCTGCAGCTCTTCCTTTACTAGTGAAGGAATTAAGGGTAAATGAAGCTATTATTCCTTTGGAAGCTTTTACTTTAGATCCAAATGCATCAATTACTTTTTTAGCAGCCGGATCATTCTGAGCATTAACTAAATTAAGTGAGAAGATTATAACTAGTAGTATTGAGTAAAGTTTAGGCATTATGCTATTTTAAGGTGCAAATATATGTTTTAGAACTATTTTGACGATGAATGTCGATAATAGTTTGAATTCTATGAATATTTAGTGGTATTTATCGGTGAATATTCGCTAAATCAGGGTG
Source organism: Sediminibacterium sp. (assembly GCA_044372715.1). Classification (GTDB taxonomy): domain Bacteria; phylum Bacteroidota; class Bacteroidia; order Chitinophagales; family Chitinophagaceae; genus Sediminibacterium. The sequence goes on from JBILRH010000005.1 coordinate 21,030, forward strand.
TTGAAGAATTCTAATAACTCAGCTTCTGTTTTAAACAAGACCTCTCTAGCCTTACTTCCCTGATTTGGACCAACTACTCCTGCTGCCTCTAATTGATCCATCAATCTGCCTGCTCTATTATAGCCCAATTTCATTCTTCGTTGAATCAAAGAAGTGGACCCCATTTGACTACCAACAATTAAACGTGCAGCATCTTCAAATAATGGATCCCGATCATTGGCATCAAAGTCTCTACCTTCTAACTCTTTTTCATCTACATATTCTGGCAATAAAAATGCCTGTGGATATCCACGTTGATCTCCAATGAATTCACATACTCCCTCTACTTCAGGCGTATCAACAAAAGCACACTGCAATCTGGTAATCTCACCATTATAACTCACCAACATATCTCCTTTTCCAATAAGCTGCTCTGCTCCTCCTGCATCTAATATGGTTCTACTATCAATTTTACTGGATACTTTAAATGCAATTCTTGCTGGGAAATTGGCTTTAATGGTTCCTGTAATGATATTAACAGATGGACGTTGGGTAGCAATAATTAAATGGATGCCGATGGCGCGGGCGAGCTGTGCGAGCCGCGCAATTGGCATTTCTACTTCTTTGCCTGCCGTCATAATCAAATCCGCAAATTCATCCACCACTAAAACAATAAATGGAAGGTATTGATGCCCTTTTTCTGGATTGAGTTTTCTTGCTGTGAACTTTTCATTATACTCTCTAATATTTCTACATCCAGCTTCTTTGAGTAGATCATATCGATTGTCCATTTCGATACATAGTGCATTAAGTGTATTCACCACTTTTTTGGTATCCGTAATGATCGACTCATCTTCTCCTGGTAATTTAGCCAAGAAATGCTTTTCGATAACCCTATACAAACTCAGTTCAACTTTTTTAGGATCTACTAAAACAAATTTTAACTGCGAAGGATGCTTTTTATAAAGCAATGAAACAAGTATTGCATTTAGCCCTACAGATTTACCCTGTCCTGTAGCACCTGCCATTAATAAATGTGGCATGGCAGCTAAATCAACTATGAAATTTTCATTGTCTATCTTTTTACCTATTGCAATAGGAAGTGAATAGGCACTTGATTGAAATTTTTCACTTGCCAATAAGGTTTTCATGCTCACAATAGACTTACGAACATTGGGCACTTCGATACCTATAGTACCCTTTCCTGGTATTGGTGCAATGATACGAATGCCGAGCGCAGCGAGGCTAAGTGCTATATCATCTTCTAAATTTTTGATCCTACTTATTCTTACTCCTGGAGCTGGAACAATTTCATATAAAGTAACTGTAGGCCCAACGGTTGCCGCAATCCTTTGAATGGCAATATCATAATTTTTGAGTGTAGCAATAATCTGATTCTTATTGGTTTCTAATTCATTGGGATCATGTACAATTTTTTCACTACCATGTGTTTCCAATAAATTTAAACCAGGATATTTATAATCTTTCAGATCGAGGGTAACATCGTATTTAGTAGCCAAAGACCCAATGGTTGCTGCTGCTTCAGCCAATTCTTCCTCTGGTATTTCGTCTGGAGTTTCTTTGATTTCCAATTCTAAATTAGGAGCAGTTGGGGCTGTATGTGCGGTAATTGGTTTTACAATTGGCTGGATGGGTTCTATGATTATTGATTCCTCTTCAATTAATTTCTCTTCTTCGAATTCCTCTTCCTCAATATCGGTATCCAATTCTTCTTTTTCAATGACATCAAATTCATTCATTGGATTAGATGCATCGGAAGCAGCTGGAAGTATTACTGACACCAATGAGTTTTCATTTTTCAATTTATTATTACTAACAGGTAATAAATCTTCCACTGATTCTTCAAAGGGAGTTTCTATGTTCTCATCAATCGTTGAATCAGGCATCTCGCATTCTTCATCAACAGCTAAATTCGGTGACAGTTCTGCTTCCTGTTTTTTTAACCAATCAAAATTCCAATTAGGTATTTTAAACATTGGATTAAATCGCCAAATGATATAACTAAAAAACACTACCCCAATCAATGCGCCAGTTCCAATATAACCAGTCCATTTTATAAGCCACTCACTGCACAATTCGCCTACAGCTCCTCCCCATGAAAATTCAGCCCCCTTGGTAGCAAACGAAAAACTTATACTAAAAACCAATAGGCCAACTAAAACATATTTTACATTTCGTAGTAGCTTAAATACTTTTTTACCAAATAATAAATTCACCCCAAGTACAAAAAAGAAAGTACAAAACAAATAAGAAGCCAAACCAAAACCATTGTACCAAAAAGAATGTGCACAATAAGCACCAAGTACTCCCAACAAATTATTTACCCTAACATCATTGGTAGCAAATATGCGTATTCCAAATTGTTGCACTTTATCTTGATCTTCTTGCCAAGTAAATAAATACGAGGTAAATGCAATGAATAAAAACAAAGTAAACAATAGGCTAATGGAACCTATGATTTTTGCCGTACGCTCATCTTTAACCACTTCGGTTACAGTAATTTCAGCTTCTTTATCAGGAGCTAATACCTCGGGGTCCGGCGGAGGTGGCGTTTTCTTTTTTAAGCTATTTGCCATGAAAACAAATATAAGCTATGGTGTAAGCAGAAATTACTTATTGAAGTCAATGTGCAAAACTGATTCTTAAACCAACAGTTTTCCACTTAGTTATAATTACGGTGAAATTCCATGGCTAATAATAGCCAACCAGCAATCAAAAAGGCACCGCCAACTGGCGTAATTGCACCTATCCAACCCATATTATTAACTTGGAAAATTGCCAAAATTGTCATTAAATACAATGAGCCAGAAAAAAAAACAATTCCAGCAATAAAAAATCTGCCAGCTATCCTCACTTTATTTGTAGGAATAGACTTGTAGATAATGCCAGTTAAAGCAAGAGCAAATACATGATAAAACTGATAACGAACTGCTGTTTCGTAGGTAATCAATTGTTGATCTCCAACAAAATTTTTTAGCCCATGCGCCCCAAATGCACCAAGAAAAACTGCCAATGCACCAAGCATAAATGCCGTAACAATAAATGGTTTATGCATATTGTTTAATTATTTTATTGATATGACTTAAAGTTAAATCAGGTCCACTCAACTGGTGCTTCGCTTTGGAATAGTATGGAAGTCGTTCTTTGTATTTTTCAGTTAGAAATACTTGTATGCCATTTTTATCTAAATGACTTATCAAAGGACGATGTGCTTTCTCATTTAACAGTCTTGCTGCCAAAACTTCGATGGATTCATCCAACCAAATGGTAATACCCTGCTCATTCATCCAATCCATATTCTGATGAAAACAGGGAGTACCTCCACCAGTAGCTAAAACAAAGGATTTTTTCTCGCCAAACCAACGCAATAATTGGGATTCTTTTTTTCTGAAAAAGTTTTCACCCTCTTCATTAAAAATTTCACTTATGGTTCTTTCCTCTTGCGATTCTATAATAAAATCTAAATCATATCCTCCTGTTTTCAATTGCTTGGCCAACAACTGTTTCCAATAAGATTTTCCTGAACCCATCATTCCAATTAAAAAAATCTTCACAGTTAAGTTATTAAGTGGATGATTTAATTATTGAAATTATTTAAATGCATTGTGTCCGGTAATATCCATTCCCGTAATAAGTAAATGAATATCATGGGTGCCTTCATAAGTTATAACACTTTCTAAATTCATCATATGTCGCATGATGCTATATTCTCCAGTAATTCCCATCCCTCCCAACATTTGACGTGCTTCACGAGCAATATTGGTAGCTATTTCGCAACTATTTCTTTTAGCCATACTAACTTGTTGCGGTGTTGCTCTCCCTTCATTCATCAATACTGCTACCCTCCAAACCAATAACTGTGCTTTACTGATTTCTGTAATCATTTCAGCAAGCTTTTTTTGTTGTAATTGAAAAGCGCCAATTGGCTTACCAAACTGAATCCTTTCCTGACTATATCTTAATGCAGTATCATAACAATCCATAGCAGCACCTAAAGCTCCCCATGCAATACCAAATCTAGCTTTTGTTAAACAACCCAATGGACCTTTTAAACCTTTGATATTTGGTAAAATATTTGCTTTTGGAACTTTCACATTATCAAAAACCAATTCACCTGTTGCACTAGCTCTTAAGCTCCATTTTCCATGAGTGGTTGGGGTAGAAAACCCTTCCATCCCTCTTTCTACAATAATACCTTGAATTTCACCAGCCTCATTTTTTGCCCAAACAACAGCAATTTCTGCAAAAGGCGCATTGCTGATCCACATTTTAGCGCCATTTAAAATAACATGGTCTCCCGCATCTTTAAAATTGGTTAACATACCTGCAGGATCACTTCCATGATTGGGTTCGGTTAATCCAAAACAACCCAGCCATTCACCTGAAGCCAATTTAGGCAAATACTTATTTCTTTGCTCTTCGTTACCATAAGCATAAATAGGATGCATTACCAAGCTGCCTTGAACACTTGCAGTGCTTCTAACTCCACTATCCCCTCTTTCCAGTTCTTGCATCATTAAACCATAGCTGATATAATCCAACCCTCCTCCACCATATTGAGTTGGAACAGTAGGCCCAAAACAGCCTAAATCTCCCATTTGTTGTACAATTTGTACGGGGAACTCAGCTTTTTGCGCATAATCTTCTATAATTGGCGAGATAGCCGTTTTTACATAAGTCCGAACCGATTCTCTTATGAGTTTGTGTTCTTCTGTGAGTAAATCATCTACTAATAAATAATCGGGAGATTGAAATAAATCTGTTCTGGCAGCCATTTGAATGTTTTTGATGCTAAATAATACAAAATTAAGGTTAAGACAAATGCTTAACCTTAATTATTTTAATTTAGTTTACTTTTTTCGCTCAATATCTCTATTCATTTCTTCTTCGTCTACTGGTCGCTCAGTAGTATCACCCATTAACCAACGAGAAAAATAGTCGGCCATTCCCCAGAAAAAGTATTCATTCATATCTCCAAAACCATGTCGTTGAGTAGGCAATAATTTCATGTCGAATCGTTTATTCGATTTTATCAAAGCATTTACAACTCGCATGGTATTTGCAGGATGAACATTGTTGTCTATTTCTCCATGAAACAACATTAACCTCCCTTTTAAATTTTTAGCAATATCTGGATTCTTATCTATGTTGTATTGAAAACTTGTATCCCCTTTATCGCTAATGATTTCTTTTACACCATGGTGTTTTTCACTCCACCATCTGTTGTAAACAGAATTATCATGATTGCCCGCAGAAGAAACAGCTACTTTAAAGAAATCTGGATACACCAACATTGCTGCTGTACTCATAAATCCACCACCTGAATGCCCGTGAATTCCCACTTTGTTGATGTCTAGATATTTATGTCGATCAGCAAGTTGCTCAGCTACTGCTTTTTTATCTACCAATCCATAGTCACGCAAATTACCATATCCATAGGTATGATACCATTTACTCCTATTCGGATGTCCTCCTCTATTACCCAATGTGATAACAACCATTCCTAATTGAGCCAATCTATCAGTTCTATCAAAGCCTCTACTAAATGAGGTATTTACAGCTTCAGTTTGAGGGCCAGGATAAACATATTCTACGATGGGATATTTTTTAGTGCTATCAAAATCAAATGGCTTGTACATAACTCCATATAAATCCGTTATTCCATCATCTGCCTTTGCTTTAAAAATTTCCGGAAATTTATACCCAGCAGCCATCAAAGAGGATAAATCGGCAGTTTCCAAATCCATGATTTTTCTTCCATCAGCCGCCAATAATACCGACTTAGGAACTGTATTCACTCTCGAATAATTGCTAACCACAAATTTTTTATTATCATCCATTGATACATTAAAATCAAAATCACCAGGACTTAATAATTTTAAACCTGAGCCATCAAAATTTACACGATAAGCATGTAAGTAATAAGGGTTTTCTCCAGTTTCCTTTCCGTTTGCAGAAAAATACAATACACGCGCTTTATCATCTATACTTAATATTTCTTCTGCATGCCATGCACCAGAGGTAATTTGATTTTTCAATTTTCCATTTTCGTCATAGAGATAAAAATGTCCCCAACCATCATCTTCACTCCATTGGATTAATTCTTTTCCTTCATTCACTAATCCTACACGACGTATTTCTACATAAGTATTTAACTTTTCTTGAATCAAGGTCTTAGCAGTTGCTGTTTTTACATCTACCATTCCTACATCAATTTTTTTCAAATCTCTACTTGTTCTGCTAAAATAAAATTTATCAGCCGTTCCAAGCCAAATAGAAGGCCTAAACTCATCATCTCTTGTATTCATTTTTGCAGGTTGGCTCCATACATTCACTGATTGATCTTTGTACATGCCAGCAACAATTTCTTTACTGGTTTTGGTATTCCAATCAAATAATAATAAATGCTCTATTGGCGATTCTTTTTCACCAGGCATCCAATATTTATAGGTTTCTAATGTTGGGCGAGGATCGGCAATACTATTGATCACCCATAAGTCTTTTACTTTTCTATTATCCGTAAAGTTTATGGTAAAATGTTTTGAATCTGGAGACCACAAAATAAAAGCAGATTTCCTTTTGTTTTTATTTTTTTCTTTTTCTACATTAGACTCTCCATTTCCATCGCTATGATAACTAAAATTTTCTACACCATCTTTTGTAAGTTGGTATTGTACAATTGTACTATCATCTTCATTCTTTAAAGCTTTTTGGTAATTAACCCTATCCATCCACCATAAATTGTAATTCTTACCAAAAACAACAACAGTACTATCTGGAGAAATATTAGCCCATGATGGTCTACGTTTTGGTTTGGTAAACTCATCTAATTGAACCAATTCGCCAGTTACAATATTGTAATTAAAGAAAAATATTTTTTTCTCTTTCACAGGAGGTGTTCCTTTTTTAGCTGTAGTATCTTTTTTCTCAATATCAATACTGCTTTTTACTTCAAAATGAATCCAATTTTCATCTTTGATAAAACGCATACTATCAATATTCAAATGCTGCGCATCCATTGCATCGTCGGTAATTCGAGTAAGTTTTGCTGCCAATACAGCATTGTCGAACAATAATTTTTTCTCTCCCTTAGCAGCATCAACGATATACCATTTCTTGCCTTCAGAGGTTTCATACATATACCAAAAACGATCCGAATTTTTTAACCAATGTGGGTCTACATTTAAACTAAAAACCATTTTTTCAACCTTTTTTGGAGAAAAACGGGCGGCAAGTGCATAATTGGCTTTAGCAACTGGTGTTTGTTGGGCTGTATTTGTTTCTATCAATGAGAAACAAAACAAAAACATGAAGAATAATCTTAAGAATGACATAATTTGTAGATTTAGGATGAAAATAATAGATTATTTGGATATTCTTACCTTGTAATTAAAATGAACCCATTTAAAGAAATGAACACCCTTAAAAGTTTTGCAATCGAAGCCGATAAAAATGACCCCCTGGCTCATTATAAAGATCAATTTTATTTTCCCCAACACCAAGGTAAAAATGCCATATATTTTTGTGGAAACTCATTAGGTCTTCAACCCAAAAAAGCAGCTTCTTACATTGAAGCCGAATTAGAGAGTTGGAAATCAATAGCTGTTGGCGGCTATTTTGGTGGAACAAATCCATGGCTTTACTACCCAGACCAATGCAAGCCAGCTTTGGCTAAAATGATTGGGGCAAAGGATGAGGAGGTAACCGTAATGAACGCATTAACGGTGAACCTACATTTAATGATGTTAAGCTTTTATAAACCAACTGCATCTAGGTTTAAGATAATGATGGAAGCAGGGGCTTTCCCATCTGATCAATATGCAATTGAAACTTTGATAAAACATTTTGGATTAAATCCATCAGATGCAATTATTGAAATAGCACCCAAAGAAGGAGAAAGAACTTTACATACAAAAGATATACTAGATGCTATTGAAGCTGCAGGAGATTCTTTGGCAATGGTTATGTTTGGCGGAATTAATTATTATACAGGACAATTTTTTGACCTTGCAACTATTACCGAAAAAGCACATTCTGTTGGAGCAATTGCAGGATTTGATCTGGCCCATGTAGTTGGCAATATTCCTTTACAATTACATGATTGGAAAGTAGACTATGCTGTATGGTGTAGTTATAAATATTTAAATGCTGGGCCAGGTGCTGTTGGTGGCGCCTTTGTTCATGAAATTCACAGTAGCAATATCAACACTCCACGATTAGCTGGCTGGTGGGGCAACGAAGAAAAGGAACGTTTTAAAATGGAAAAAGGATTCATTCCAAAAGCCAATGCAAATGGTTGGAACCTTAGCACTTCTCAAGTATTTAATACTACAGCATTGAATGCTTCTCTAACTCTATATAATGAAGTAGGAATTGAAGCTCTTAGAAAAAAAAGCATGTTACTTACATCCTATTTAGAATATTTATTGTGTCAATTAACCAATATTTCTTTCGAAATAATCACTCCTTCCAATCCATCGGAAAGAGGCGCACAATTATCTTTGTTTTTTAACACAAATGGAAAAGCAATTCATAGTAAATTGATTGAAAGTGGAGTAATTGTAGATTATCGTGAACCTGGTGTTATAAGAGTTGCACCTGCCCCATTTTATTGCAGCTTCGAAGATGTATATCGTTTTTATGAAATTATAAAAGACAATTTTTGATATGGTACATCAGAACAGTTATTTAGCTTTAGGAGATTCTTATACTATTGGCGAATCTGTTGCTTTACACGAGAGTTTTCCTTATCAAACTGTACAGCTACTAAGAAATACCAAACAACATTTTTACGCCCCAGAAATTATTGCAAAAACAGGATGGACTAGTACCGAATTGGCCGAACATTTATTACATACCAAACTAAATGATCACTACGATTTTGTAAGCTTGTTGATTGGAGTAAACAATCAATACAGAGGTTTACCTATTTCGGATTTTAAGAATGATTTTGAATTTTTATTACATAAAGCAATACTTCTAACAGGAAATAAGCCTGATAAAGTGATTGTATTATCCATACCAGATTGGGGCTTTACTCCATTTGCCAAAGGGAAAGATCAGGTTTTGATAAGCAAGGAGATTGATGCTTTTAATAATGTTTGTTCCGAAGCAGCAATCAAAGCCAAAACGAATTTCATCAATATTACAGAAGAAACTAGGGCCGAAAAAAACAATATCCAGGCAATTGCTAAAGACCAATTGCATTATTCAGGAGCAACACATTTAAGATGGGCGGAGAAAGTTGCTAGTATGATTAAAGAAAAACTAAAATAATTTTTAGTTAGTTGCATTTTTAGCTTCTGCTTTCATTTTATCATTTGCAGTTATTACAAATTCCACCCTTCTGTTTGACGCGCGATTTTCAGCACTGTTATTTTCAACAATGGGTTGACTTTCACCATACCATTTTGTTTTAATCCTTGACGAATTTACTCCTTCATTAGTTAATGCATCGCTTACTGCAAGAGCCCTGCGTTGAGACAATGAATTGTTATAAGACTTAGATCCAACATTGTCTGTATGACCTTCAATTAATATATCCGTATCTGGATAATCAATAAAAATTTTCTTAAATCGATTAATTGCCAATTGCGAATTTGAATTAATATCGTATTTATTATTGTCAAAAAATACACCGATTTTAGATCCATCAGGA
>JBILRH010000006.1:0-30653 GCA_044372715.1 Sediminibacterium sp.
ACAACAGCTGGAGCTTATGCGTTAAAAACCACCAATACCAATGGTTGTTCAAGTGCATTATCTTCGGCAGTAAATCTTGTTGTAAATGAATCTCCTGCCTCGCCCACTATTCTTGCAGAAGGCAATGATACCTCGATATCTGCAGGTTGGAGAAGACTTCCTCTAAGTTTCTGTGCAGGAGGAACTGTTACACTTAGTTCAACTGCAAGCACTGGAAATCAATGGTTCAAAGATGGAAATGCTATTAATGGAGCAACTGGCTCATCTTTTATAGCAACAACAGCTGGAGCTTATGCGTTAAAAACCACCAATACCAATGGTTGTTCGAGTGCATTATCTACAGCCTTAACTGTGGTCGTAAATGCCAACTTGGTAAAACCGATAATTACTCAAAATGGAAGGATGTTAACAAGCAGTAGTTCTGTTGGTAATCAGTGGTATGAAAACAATACTATCTTGAGTGGAGAGACCTCTAATACTTTTACTCCAAATAAAAATGGTTATTTTAAAACTCAAGTAAAAAATGGAGGATGCTTAAGCCCAATGAGCGATCTATTTTATTATTTTATGAGTGCTGGAAGCAATAATAATTATCAGTTAATGCCTAATCCGGTAAAAGATTTTCTTATAATCCAGGCTAGCTCCTACACTAACCTTACAGTCTTTAAATTAATTGATGTAAATGGAAGGGTATTATTAAGCAACAGCTTTACTAAATCAATTACTATTGATCTAAAAGCATTCAAAACAGGAATCTATACCCTCGTATTAACGGATCTTTCAACAAAAAGCGAAACATCAAAACAAATCATCAAAATCAACTAATGCTTCAATACGCCGCCATTTAGGGTTGCTGATTTCATGTGAGGTCAATCAACTACTTCTGTACTTCACTGGTAAAATGAAACTGAATATCTGGGTTATTGGTAATTTCTGTATTAAGAAACCATTCACTTTGTGCCAGATATACTGGTTGACCATCTTTGTCTAGAGCAGCATTGGATTGCTTGAATCGAAGAAAATCTTCTAATTTTTTTGGATCCTTGCTGGTAACCCAACAAGCTTTGAAAAAGGGCAGGGTTCTAAACTCACAAGCAGCCCCATATTCTTGCAATAATCGATATTGAATTACTTCAAACTGAAGCTCTCCCACACAACCAATGATTTTTTTATTGCCCCCAAACTGGGTAAATAATTGCGCAACACCCTCATCAGTTAGCTGACTAATTCCTTTTTCTAACTGCTTGGTTTTCATTGGATCTTTGTTAACCAACTCTTTAAAAATTTCAGGTGAAAAAGTAGGAATTCCAGAGAAATAAAAATTTTCTCCTTCGGTCATAGTATCCCCTATTTTAAAGTTTCCGGTATCAAACAGACCAACCACATCTCCTGCATAAGCATCTTCCACTACCTCCTTGCTTCTAGCCATAAAACTATATGGATTGCTAAAGCGCATGTCTTTATCTAAGCGAACATGATGAAAATACTTGTTCCGCTCAAATTTGCCACTACATACCCGCATAAACGCAATCCTATCTCTATGCTTAGGATCTAGATTAGCATGAATTTTAAAAATAAATCCACTGAATTTTTCTTCTCCTACCTCAACGGTTCTGGTGGTGGTTTCTCTAGATCGAGGAACAGGTGCAATGCGAATAAATGAATCCAACATCTCTTTTACTCCAAAATTGTTTACAGCCGAGCCAAAGAATACGGGCGCTATTTTCCCCTTTAAATAATCATTGGGATCCAATGCCCCATAAACCCCATCGATCAATTCTATGTCTTCTCTTAACTGAGCAGCATCTCTTTCACCTACTTTTTCATCTAAAACCGCATCATTCAAGTCATTGATAGCTACTGTATCTTCTTCTGTTGCCTTGGTACTTGCCAAAAACAAGCGCAAACTCTTGGCATCTAAATTATATACCCCCTTAAATTCCTTACCACTATTGATTGGCCATGTCATTGGGTGAAGCGAAATACCCAGTTCTTTTTCAATTTCTTCTAACAAATCAAATCGATTCTTTCCATCCCGGTCCATTTTATTGATAAATACAATTACCGGCGTATCGCGCATTCTACAAACCTCCATCAATCTTCTGGTTTGGGCTTCTACTCCATTCACACTATCAATTACCAAGATCACACTATCTACTGCTGTTAACGTTCTATAAGTATCTTCTGCAAAATCCTTATGACCCGGTGTATCCAATAGATTAATTAAGGTATTGGCATATTCAAAGGTCATCACCGAAGTAGCCACCGAAATTCCACGCTGGCGCTCTATCTCCATAAAATCACTGGTTGCCCCTTTCTTAATCTTATTGCTCTTTACAGCACCTGCTACTTGAATAGCACCTCCGAATAAAAGCAATTTTTCCGTTAATGTGGTTTTTCCAGCATCCGGATGAGAGATAATAGCGAAGGTTTTGCGTCTGTTGATTTCTTTTTCGTACTTCAAGTGGAAAGGTTTTAATAAAAAAGCGCCTCAAATATCAATTTGAGGCGCGAAGGTAAAACAATAATCATTTAATTAAGACTTCGAAAGTCTACTGGCACCAACTTACTAACTCCAGGCTCTTGCATGGTAACCCCATAAATTACATCTACAGCTCCCATGGTTTGTTTATTATGGGTAACAATGATGAACTGAGAATTATCACTGAATTTTTTAATCATTTGTGTAAACTTGCCCACATTGGCATCATCCAAAGGAGCATCCACCTCATCCAAAATACAGAAAGGAGCAGGTTTGATTAAATAAATAGCAAACAACAAAGCAGTTGCTGTTAAGGTTTTTTCTCCCCCACTCAATTGAGTAATGGAAGAAGGACGCTTACCCTTAGGTTTTGCCACAATTTCAATTCCTGTTTCTGCCAAGTTTTCTGGATTTACCAAAACCATATCAGCCGTATCTTCTTCGGTAAATAAAGCTTTAAATACTTTTTGGAAATTCTCTCTTACTTTATTGAATGTTTCTAAGAATTGCTGATTGGCGGTAGCTTCTACTTCAAGTATAGTTTGCAATAAACTTTCTTTTGCAGTTACAAGATCATTCTTCTGCTCTAGAATAAATTCATAACGCTTCTTCATTTCGGTATACGCTTCAATAGCGGTTGGGTTTACTTCGCCCATATTTTCTAAACGCTTACGCATTCTATCGGATGCTGCTTGTAATTCTTCCAGCGGCGTATCGGAAGTTCTGGCCTGATCTAGTATATCATCCAACTCAATTTTAAACTCTACACTAAGCCTTTCTTTCATACCGGCTAATTGTAATTTTAATTCATTGAGTTTGTCTTTAATTTCATTGAACAAGTGTTCAATCATTTCCTTGCTCTTCACTTTCATGCGAAGGGCGCTTTCTTTTTCTTGTAAAGCATTTCGGAAATTATAATAAGCCTGATCCGCTTCGTTCAATTTAACTTCTTCTTCTTCTTTAGCTCTCATCAAATCTAATAACAATGCATCTACTTCTTTCAAAGCATCATTTCCTTCAACAATATCGGCTTCCGCTTCTGCCAATTGAGTTGTATTGGATTTGATTTGTTCATGTAAATCGTTCAATTGATTTTCTTTGAACAACAATTCCTGCTTCAATGCAGTGATTTTACTTTGCTGACGGGTTAGTTGAAGATTGGTTTCATTGAATTGACCAGAAGCAAAATGATAAGCCTGTTCAGATGACTGATAATCTTGCTCTACATTCTTCATTTCTTCGGAAGTAGCCTGCAATTGCTCATTTAAGAGAATCAACTGCTCCCTTGTTTCGGCAATACCATCCTGCTCATCTTGTAAACGATTGTTGATATCCGCCAATCTTTGTTCTCCATTATGTTGAGCAGCCAATAGATTTTCAATTCTATTTTTAGCAGCAAAAACCTGATTGGTTAATTGGTTGATCTCTTGTTCTGTTTGTTTAATAGCATTTTCTTTCAATTGATCATTAAAAGCAATTACTTCATTGTGCTTAAACTGTATATCAGACTTTAATAAATTTACAATTGATTCTTGGTCGATGATTTCTTCATGCAGTTTTTCCAAGTTTTTTGCACGGCCAATTTTCTTGCCCTCAAATAACCCAATGCTTCCTCCCGTTAAAGTGAATTTGCCTTTTACGTATTTACCGGTTTTTTCTAAAACAACCGATCCGTTACTATTATTCAATGCGTCTTCGTTTTCGGCGATATACACATTGCCCAATAAATATTCGGCTAGTTTACGGTATTGCTCATCTACTTCAATTACATCCAATGCTTTGAACGTATTATTGGGTTGATGGGTATCGATGCGGAAATTGGCAAATTGATCTAATAAAAAGAAATTGGCTTTCCCTTTCTGGTGCTGATCTAGTAAATGAACTGCCTGCAAACCCTCACTCAGATTGTTTACCACATAATAATTTAGATAAGGCTCTAATACATTTTCTACCGCAGTTCTAAATTCTTCTTTCACATAAATGATGTCTGAAAGAATAGGTGCTGTATGATTCCATTCTTTGTTTTGATGCAAAAACTTAATACTTTCTGGATACCCTTCCATTGAATCGATCAAACTCTTCAAAAGATTGTATTCATTTCTTTTGGCATCCAACTTTCTGTTCTCTTCGGCTAACTCAGCTCTTAAAACTTCTAATTGAGCCTGGGTTTCAAAAATCTGGTCTTTTGTTTTTTCATGCTGCTCCTGCAATTGCACCAAATCGGTTCTTTTTGCTTCTAGCGCTGATTCTTTATCATTGCTTTCTACCTGCAATTGCTGTAATTGATGATTGCGGTTTTCTTTCTCTTCGTTTAGCTGTAATTGAGCACGTTGCAAATTTTGTATTGAAGTGTCTGCTACTGCAACTTTCTTTTCTGCATCAAACTGGTTTCTTTGATATTGCTGGTATTTATTACGAACTGCGTCTACTCCCGCCCTTTTTTCATCAAAAACCCTACGCTTGTCTTCTACTTCAAATTGGGCAGATTCTACTCTTTCTTGTAAAGCCGTTAAATTGGACTCTTCCTCACCTACTTGTAATTGAGAATATTCAATGGAATCTCCAATAGTTTTTAATTGGCCTTCTGCTTTTTCTAAGAAATCTTTTAGATTGGATTCCTTTTCTTTTAAATACTGCAATTTCTGAGAAGCCAAGTTTTTCTCGTTCTCCTTGGTACGCAAATTTTGTTGCAACTCATTAAAGCCATGCTGCATGCTCTGCAAAACACGCTCTTGGGTGATAAAAGAAACTTTCTCTTCTTCAATAGCTGCTTCATCGGTAGCAATTTCAGCTTCCAATTGCATTTTTTTATCCGACTCGGTTTCTTGTTGCTCTGTAAGTGATTTATAAGAAATATTAAACCCTTCTAGGGCTGCTTTAGCCAATTCAACCGCTACTTCTTTGTATTCTTTTTTAATCTCAAAGAATTTCTCTGCTTTTCTGGCCTGACTTTCAACCGTTTTTAATTGATTGTTGATTTCGAACAACAAATCTTCGATACGAGCCAAATCTTGCTCTGTAGCATCTAATTTATTTTTAGCTTCCCTTTTTCTGGTTTTGTAGATGGTAATACCAGCAGCCTGCTCTAACATCCTTCTTCTGCTATTCTCTTTGTCTTTGATGATATCATCTACCATGCCCAATTCGATGATGGCATAACTATCGGTACTAACACCGGTATCCATAAATAAATTATGGATATCTTTTAAACGGCAGCTTACATCATTCAATCGATATTCACTCTCCCCATTTTTATAAAATCTTCTTGTTACTGTAACCGTATTGAACTCGGTTGGCAATAAATTCTTGGTATTTTCGAAAGTTAAACTCACTTCCGCCAAACCACTAGCACTTCTGGTTTTACTACCATTAAAGACCAAAGCCTCTAAATTTTCACTCCTTAATGCAGATATTTTTTGCTCTCCAATTACCCATCGAATACTATCAATGATATTGCTTTTTCCACACCCATTTGGTCCGATGATACCGGTTATACCTTCATCAAAGCTTACTACTGTTTTGTCAGCAAAGCTTTTAAACCCTTTGATTTCTAATGACTTTAATCTCACTTTTTCGGCATTTAATACTCGCGAACATAAGTTAAAAACAACAGAATCATTAGAACAAAAAATCTACTGTGTATAACAAGTGAAGAAGAATTTTTCGATGGCATTATCTTAGTTAAATTTTGATTTTAATTAAAATTCATAAATTGTTGTATACCAGTATATTAACAATTATTAAATGAACTTCTTGTTTAATTAATAGATCCGCCTATTACTATGGTTAAATCAACAGCTTAACAAGACAACAAGTTCTTATAATTTGATGCTATATTTGGCTTTAAGAATCAAGTGGTTCTAGTTTCAATTGTTCACCAAACCGCATGGCAGCCTTGGCATCTTCCCAAATTATATTTACGGTTACCAATGACTTAAGTTACGATCAACGCATGCATCGGATTGCAGGCTGTTTGGCCGAAAATGGATACCAGGTGAGGCTTGTTGGTGTTCATAAAAAGCATTCTATATCCTTCCATCCAACCCTTTTTCAAACCAATCGACTTTATTGCTTCTTTTTAAAAGGACCGGGTTTTTATATTGAATACAATATTCGGCTTTTCTTTTTTCTACTTTTTACCAAAGCTGATATCATTTGCGCCATCGACCTAGACACCATTCTTCCCTGTTATTTAGCCTCCACCATTCTTTCTAAAAAAAGGGTCTATGATGCCCATGAATTTTTTACCGAGCAAAAAGAAGTATTGAGAAGACCTACTATCAAATCTATCTGGGAAAGCATTGAATCATTTGCCCTCCCTAGGTTTAAAAATGGATATACCGTTAATAGTGAGTTAGCCAAGTTATTTGCCGAAAAATATGGAGTAAAATATGAAATTATTCGAAATATTTCATTTAGTTATCCTTTAGAAAATATTGATAACCAACAAAATATATTTATTTTATACCAAGGTGCGGTAAATGAGGGAAGGTGCTTTGAACAGTTGATTCCTGCGATGAAATGGGTAAACGCAACGCTTATTATTGCCGGAGATGGCAATTTTATGAACCAAACCAAAAAGCTTATCCAATTCTATAAGTTGGAAAATAAGATAACCCTATTGGGTCTTGTAGAGCCCAAGGAATTGAAGAAACTCAGCCAGCAGGCATATATTGGCTTAACCCTATTTGAACCAAATGGCATTAACCAATATTATTCCCTGGCCAACCGATTTTTCGATTACATGTTGGCAGGAACCCCTCAGGTCTGCGTAAACTATCCACTTTATCAAGAAATCAATAATTTGTACAATTTTGCGCTCTTAATACCTGACACTCACCCGCTTACAATTGGAGATGCACTGAACAAATTACTGCAAGACAATGTTCTATATGGAGGTCTAAGGCAAAATTGCCTTGAAGCAAGAAAAGAACTCAACTGGCAAAACGAATCGAAAAAACTAGTTGAATTCTATAATAATCTCTAACTATTTGGAAAAGCACCTGCATATAATCGCTTTTGATGTTCCCTATCCCGTTAACTATGGAGGTGCTATTGATGTATTTTATAAATTGCCCGCTTTGCAAGCCCAAGGCATCAAAATACATTTGCATTGCTTTGATTATGGCAGAGGGCATCAACCCATTTTAAATCAATATTGCGAATCGGTTCAATATTATCATCGAAGCCAAGGGCATAAAGGCTTTTCGTCGAGTTTGCCTTATATCGTTTCAAGTAGAATCAATCAGGAGTTGTTTGCCAATTTATTGAAAGATGATTATCCGATTTTTATGGAAGGGGTTCATTGTACTTATTTATTACAAGATCCTCGCTTCGAAAAAAGAAAATGCTTTGTTCGTTTACACAATATTGAATATTTGTATTACAAAGACTTGTATAAACATAGTACCCATCCAATTCGAAAACTCTACTATTGGAATGAATCTCGATTACTCCGTAGGTACGAAAAGAAAATTGCTCAAAAAGCCATATTCTGGGGAGTTAAAGAAGCCGATAATGATATTTTTAGAAAAGAATTTGGTTGTAAAAATATTGAAGAACTTGAGCTCTATTTGCCAGAATGGAAGCTAAGTTGCCAAGAAGGAATAGGGTCTTATTGTTTTTACCATGGCGATTTAAGTGTTGATGTAAATGAAAAAGCCATCACCTGGTTATTGAAAAAAGTAATCAGTAAAATCAAAATTCCGATTGTAATAGCTGGTAAAAACCCATCAAAAAAGCTACGAGACTTGGTATATTCTAATGACTATTCTTGTCTTGTAGAAAATCCTTCGGAAAAGGAAATGGATGATATGCTTGTAAAAGCACATATTCATTTAATGCCTTCTTTTATCGAAACTGGGATGAAAGTAAAACTGCTTAACACTTTATACAACGGGAGACATATTGTGGCAAATGAGGCTACTGTTGCCAATTCTGGTTTAGAAGCTGCTTGCCATATTGCTACCACAGCTAATGCTTTTGCTGAAATTATTGTACAATTATTTCATCAACCTTTTACAGCAGAAGAAATAAAACTCCGGAAAAATTTATTAGAAAATCGTTTTAGCAACGAGAAAAACGCCATCAAACAAGTTGGTTGGATCTTCGGAAACTAGTTATTGAGTAATTCAAGATGTATCTCTGCCTTCTGCTTTCTTAATTACTGATGAGCGTTGCTGTCGATCACTTTCCCAGCTTCGGTTTTTAACATTCTGCTGGGGTATCGATTAATTACAATAAAATCATGGGTGGCCATAACTACTGTGCTACCATAATCTTTGGCTATTTGTATAAGCAATTGCATGATTTCATCACTGGTTTCAGGATCTAAATTGCCTGTAGGTTCATCTGCCAGTATTAGTTTAGGCGAATTCAATAAAGCCCTTGCAATATCTACTCTTTGCTGCTCTCCACCACTCATTTCATAAGGCATTTTTATTCCTTTCCCTTTTAGCCCTACTTTTTCTAAAACATCATTGATTTTCTCTTCAATCAAGCGTTCATCTTTCCATCCAGTTGCCTGTAAAACAAACCTCAAATTCTCGTTCACATTTCGATCGGTTAATAATTGAAAATCTTGAAAAACTACCCCTAAATTTCTTCTTAAAAAAGGTACTTTCTTCCAATCCATTAGCCTTAAATCAAAGCCCACCACAGAAGCTACTCCTTCTGTTAATGTTAATTCGCCATAAAGCGTTTTTAATAAACTGCTTTTACCAGTACCTGTTTTACCAACAAGGTAAACAAACTCACCTTTATTGATTTCAAAATTGACGTCTTGTAGAATCAAGTTATTGCCTTGATAAATATTTACGTTTTTTAATGAAATTACTGATTCTGGCATGACTAGATTTTAATTAATAGATACAACAAATATACGGTTTGGAATGGCTGTAATTTATGTTAATATTCATAAACCACCTCGCCAAAATGACCTTTTAATAATAAAGATGACTGACCATTGATGGAGTCTTCTACCCTGCCAACAATTTGCGCTTCAATATTAAATGAAGCCGCAATTTGAATCATTTTTGCTGCCGCCACTTCATTGGTAAATATCTCTAATCGATGCCCCATATTAAATACTTGGTACATTTCTTTCCAATCCGAACCTGAATTTTCTTGAATCATTTTAAAAACCGGAGGGGCCTCAAACAAATGGTCTTTAATGATCTTCAAAGGAGCAGGTAAATATTTCATGCATTTTGTTTGGCCCCCACCACTGCAATGGATAACTCCATCTATAGCATCGAAATGTTGCTCAAGTATAGTTTTTAATAATGGCGCATAGGTTCTTGTTGGAGAAAGCAATAATTTACCAACCTGCATCATTTCATCATCCACCTTAATAGTATCCGTCATTTTGTTTTTTCCTATATACACTACTTCATTTGCCAATCTTGGTTCAAAAGTTTCTGGAAAATGAGTAGCATAATATTTTTCTAACACATCATGTCTGGCACTGGTTAATCCATTGCTTCCCAAGCCACTATTGTATTCGCTTTCATAACTGGCTTTTCCTGCACTGGCAAAACCTACAATTACATTTCCAGCTTTAATTTTTTCGTTGGTAATTAATTTTGATTTGGGCCATCTGGATGTCATGGTACCATTTACTGCAATGGTTCTTACTACATCTCCAACATCGGCAGTTTCTCCTCCTAAATAATGAATGTTTACTCCATATGCTTTTAATGTATTAAAAAAATCTTGGGTACCATTGATTAGGGATTCTAAAACTGCTCCATTAATCACCGCTTTATTTCTGTCTATGGTAGAAGAAAACAATAAATTATCGGTAATTCCAATGCACAATAAATCGTCTAAATTCATGGCAACTGCATCTTGGGCAATTCCCTTCCAAACATCAATATCCCCTGTTTCTTTCCAATATAAATAGGCTAAAATACTTTTGGTTCCTGCACCATCAGCATGCATAATATTTACATATTGATCATCTCCACATAAAAAATCTGGATAAATTTTACAGAATGCATGTGGAAACAAACCCTGATCTAGCTTTTGAATGGCTGCATGAACTTCTTCTTTTTGGGCAGATACTCCGCGCTTTGCGTATAATGACATGAATGAAGGATTCTTTTGAATAGCAAATGTACAGAATACTAGCAAAGCGAACTAGGGATAGTTCATGGCTTGGAACAGTTTCCTTAACTTCGCGGCCTACTATGAAGGTACATCGTGAACTTGTTGGCACATTGCCCGAATTTCGCAATGCTGTGGTTACCATTGGCACATTTGATGGCGTGCATAAAGGACATCAACAAATTCTTACTCAATTAAAAGAAGAAGCCCAAAAAACAGATGGCGAAACAGTAATCATTACCTTCAACCCGCACCCAAGAAAAATCATCTCTTCTGTTCCTGGAGATGTGAAATTATTAACCACCCTTTCCGAAAAAATTAGCTTGTTAGAAAACGCAGGAATAGACCATTTAGTGGTAATACCATTCGATCATGCATTTGCCAATCAATCTGCTGAATCCTATATCAAATCTTTTTTATACCATTATTTTAAACCAAAAACCGTTATCATCGGTTACGATCACCGATTTGGAAAAGGAAGAGTAGGTGATTATCATTTATTGGAAAAATATGGAATCGAACTTGGCTTTAAAGTAAAAGAAATCTCAGAAGAATTATTGAATGAAATTACCATAAGCTCCACTAGAATCCGACAATCATTACTAGATACCAAAATAGCTATTGCCAATCAATTATTGGGTTATCCCTATTTTTTCAAAGGGGTTGTAATAGAAGGCAACAAATTAGGCAGAACCATTGGGTACCCTACTGCCAACTTACATATAGCAAGTGAAGAAAAATTAATTCCAGGCAATGGTGTTTATGCTGTTGAAATTGGCTTTTCTTCAGAACGAAGCAATCACAGCGCTTTCAGCAAAAAGAAAGGAATGATGAATATTGGCATTAGGCCAACCATTGATGGAAAAAAAAGAGTAATTGAAGTGAATATTTTTGATTTTGATGAAGACATATATGGCCAAACAATCAAAATATCTGTGCTTCATTATTTAAGAGGAGAAGTGAAATTTGATGGAATGGATGATTTAAAAAAGCAGTTACATCAAGATAAACTTGATGCTATTAAAGTAATGCCATAATTAATTCATTATTTTAACCACCATTTCTTTAAGCAATCCTGCATCATTACTTCCACCGTTGTGAACTCCAACACTGCGCAAATTATACTGGTGCAACAACAACAATACTTTTTCAACTCCTGCGTAATCGTATTTTCTAGCAGCGGATAAATAATCTTTTACAAAAAAAGGATTAACGCCCAATACCGATGCAGCTGATTTTTCATCTACCCCATCGGTACCTTTTAAAACATAGAGCTTACTAAAAAAGTTATACACAGATGGCAAGATCAATTGTATAGGACCAGCTTTTGGATTGGATTCGAAATACTGTATAATTCGAATGCTTTTTGCTAAATCTTTTTGGGCAATTGCAGCCTGTAATTCAAACACATTGAATTCCTTACTTACACCTATATAACTTTCTACATCGTCTTCATTTATGACTTTTTTACCAGCAAGATTAAGGGTTAGTTTTTCAACTTCATTTTCTATTCTATTTAAATCGTTGCCAATATGATCCACCAGCATATGCAATGCCTTAGTACTAATAGATAACCCCTTATTCTTTATCAAATTATTTGCCCATTCGGGTAATTGATTATCGTAGAGCTTTTTGGTTGTAAATACCTCGGTAAATTTTGAATCCTTTAATTTTTTTCCAAGTCCTTTTCTTCCATCTACTTTTTTCTCTTTATGACTTACTACAAAAACAGTGGAACTCAAGGGATTTTCGATATAGTTTTCTAACTTTTCTATATCCCGCATTTGCTGGGCTTCTTTTAACAATACCACTTGTCTTTCTGCAAACATGGGGTATCTTCTGCAGGCATTAACTACTGCGGCCCAATCTGCATCTTTGCCATAAAATATACTTAAATTAAAGCCCTGTTCTGCCTCAGAAATAATTTGATGTTCTGCATAATCCATCAAAACATCAATGAAATAAGATTCTTCTCCTTCTAACCAATAAACAGGCTTGAAATTTCCTTTTTTCCAATCTTGTAGTATTTTTTCAGCAGACATGGTACAAAGATGAATGAAAAAATTGTTTTGGCATGGTTTTGGACAATATACATTTTATTAATAAAATACGTTTAAATAAAAAAAGACGAGTATGAACAACCCCACAACTAATACAGGGTCCAATCAACCTGCATTTAACCAACAAAAGGATAATAGAAAATTGATATATGGTATTCTAATTTCCGCACTTCTTTTAACTTGGGCTTATATCTTTTATGATAAAAGTAAAACCAGTGAAAAAGTTACCCAATTAGAAACCAAGATTTCGAATATAGATAGTGCAAGAAATGCCATTCAACAGGACTTTATGAGTGTTTCTGCAAAAGCAGATTCCTTAACCAATCAAAATTTGCAATTAGAAGGCGATTTGGCAGAAAAGAATCTAGACATCCAAAAATTAAAGCAAGATATTGGCGGAATTCTTAAAAAGAAGAATGCTACTGCAACTGAATTGGCCGTTGCCAAACAAAAAATAGGCGAATTGAATGGAAAAATTGATGGACTATTTGCTGAGCTAGAAAAATTAAAAGGCGAAAACCTCCAACTGAATAATGCCAATCAGCAATTGAATTCCGAAAAATCTCAATTAACGCAGGAAAAGCAAGGATTGGAAGCCAATTTAAACAGTACAAAAGTAGAAAAGAAACAATTGGAAGAAAAAGTGGATGTAGCTTCTACTTTACATGCATCTAATATTGCCATCACAGCCCTTAGGGTAAAAGGACCAGGTAAAGAAAGCGAAACCAATACTGCTAAAAGAGCCGATTTAATAAGAATTTCATTCAATATAGATGAAAATCGGGTTACCCCTTCAGGCACTAAAGATATTTATGTTGTAGTAACTGGATCTGATGGCAAAGTCATTACCGAAGGAGCCAATTTTAATACCAGAGATGAAGGCTTAAAAGCTTATACCAGCAAAGTTTCTGTAAACTATGAGCAAAATAGAATCATCCCTGTAAGTTTCGATTGGAAACAAACCGACCGCTATAAAGAAGGCGATTATAAAATAGAAATCTATAACAATGGATTTAAAATTGGCCAAGGAATTAAAACACTTAAAAAAGGCGGATTATTTAATTAATCTTTTTAGAAAATAATTTAAACAGACAGCTCCTATTGGGGCTGTTCGTATTTTCACCCACAATGGCCTATTTTAGCTTATGATTCGGCATTTATTCAACTGGAAATTGTTGCTATTTGTAATTGCAATGGTAATTGTTAGTGGTACCATTGTATACTCACAATATGTTGCCAACAAAATTGCCATTGAAGAAAGAAAGAATGTAGAGGCCTGGGTAGAAGCAGAGCGAACAATTTTAAATGCCGACAACAATACCAATATTAATTTGGCTTCGAAAATTTCGAGCGAGAACAAAGAAATACCCATTATAGAAACAGATGGCAATAATAAACCTACCGGCAATTATGTGAACATAGATACCAATCAAGTTAAATTAGATAGCAACTATTTAAAAAAACAATTAGCTGTATTTATTGCATACAATAAAGAACCCATTGTTTTAGTGCTCAATCAAAACCCTTATACGGTTAATAAATATTACTATGGAGAAAGCAAATTATTAAAAGAAGTTAAATGGTATCCTTATGTGCAATTACTAGTAGTTGCATTGTTTGTATTGATTGCATTTATTTCTTTACAAACCCAATATAAGAGCAGTCAGAACCAACTCTGGGCTTCAATGGCCAAGGAAACTGCGCATCAATTAGGCACACCAGTTTCCAGTTTAGAAGGTTGGCTAGAAATATTAAAAGAGAAAAAAGAGAATGCTGCAATTGTTCCAGAAATTGCAAAAGACATTACAAGACTTCAATTAATTTCCGATCGATTTGGAAAAATTGGCAGCACTCCTAGTCTTCAACTACATTACCCAGTAGGGATGGTTTTGCAAGTAGTTAATTACATGAAAAAAAGAAGCCCAGAAAAAATGGTTTTTTCTGTTGATGCTGCTAATTTAGAACAGCTTCAATTAAATATTTCTCCTACTTTATTCGACTGGGTTTTCGAAAATTTAATAAAGAATGCCTTAGATGCAATGGATGGTAGTGGTGCCATAGATATCAATTTCAAACAACAAGAAAATGATTTACTGATTTTTGTAACTGATTCTGGAAAAGGTATTCCATCGAATCAATTCAACAATGTTTTTAAAGCTGGTTATACAACTAAGAAAAGAGGATGGGGTATTGGACTCTCTTTGAGTAAAAGAATCATTGAACAATACCACAATGGAAAATTGTTTGTTAAATGGAGCGAACCTTCCAAAGGAACTTGTTTTTGTATCAGTCTTCCAATTCCACCAAACCAAGATCAGGCATAGTTATAATTGTTTATTCTTTCAATTCTATTATTTATTACCTTAAAACCAGGGCCCCTAGAGCAGGAAGATGTACTTTGATTTTATAACATTTTGAGGGTTTATCTACTAACTCGCTTTTTATAGAAGGATTAAACACATCTCCAGTACCCCAAAACTCTTTGGAATCGCTGTTAAATATTTCCTTCCATTTTCCTTTGCCATGTACATAGATTTCCCAATCGTTTCTAACCTCTGGAGTTACATTTAAAATAACCAGCACATCATTTTTTTCTTTTTTCCCCTTTCGTTTAAACACCAGTACCGAATCACTTCGATGATTAAGATCTACCCATTCAAATCCACCTGGCTCAAATTGATTTTCGTATAAAGCAGGTTCTGAACGGTACAATTCATTTAATTTTTGAACGCAATATTTCATTCCTCCATGGCTTGTAAATTCTAATAATTCCCACTGTAATTCCGATTTATAATTCCATTCACTGGTTGCGCCAAACTCATCTCCCATAAATAATAATTTTGCGCCAGGATGGGTAAACATATAGGTATATAAAATTCTTAAGTTGGCAAATTTCTGCCATTCATCTCCCGGCATTTTATAAAGCATTGGGCTTTTTCCATGTACCACTTCATCATGGCTCAATGGCAACATAAAATTCTCGTCGTAGAAATACATCATACTAAACGAAAATTTATCTTGATGAAATTGTCTGAAAATAGCATCTAATTTAAAATAATCTAAAGTATCGTGCATCCAACCCATCATCCATTTCATACCAAAACCTAATCCACCTTCGAAAGTAGGTTTACTTATTTTTGGCCAATCAGTTGCTTCTTCTGCAATGGTTTGTATATCTGGGAAATCTCTGTACAATGTTTCATTTAAATCTTTAATAAATGCAATCGCTTCTAAGTTGCCATTGCCCCCATATTCATTGGGCTCCCATTGACCTTCGTTTCTACTATAATCTAAACGAAGCATCGAACTTACTGCATCTACCCGAATACCATCGGCATGAAATTGGTCACACCAAAATCTTGCACTACTAATTAAAAAAGATTTTACTTCTCCCCTCTTGTAATTGAAAATATAAGAGTTCCAATCGGGGTGATAGCCCTTACGCATGTCGGCATACTCATAAGTATGAGTACCATCAAACTTAAATAAACCATGAGCATCATAAGGAAAATGAGAAGGCACCCAATCGAGAATTACCCCAATACCAGCTTGATGAAATGCATCAACTAATGCTGCATAATCTTGTGGTGAGCCAAAACGCGAGGTTGGTGCAAAATATCCGGTACCCTGATATCCCCAACTTCCATCAAATGGATGTTCCATTACTGGCATAAACTCTACATGGGTAAAGCCCATTTCTTTTACATAAGGAACCAAACGTTCTGCTATTTGCCCGTATGTATTGTAGGTTTCCTCGTTATTTTTATCAGGTCTCATCCAACTAGCCAAATGAACTTCATAAACCGAATAAGGAGATTTTAATGAATTGTGTTTTTTTCTGTTTTTCATCCAATCGGCATCATTCCATTCGTAATTTGTTTGCCAAGTAATAGATGCTGTAAAAGGTCGCTTCTCCCAATAATGCGCATATGGATCGCCTTTGTCTAATTCAATGCCATTGAATCCATGTATATGGTATTTATAGGCTTCGCCTTCTGCTATATTTGGAATAAAGCCCTCCCAAATTCCTGAATTGTCTTTTCTAACTAAGAGTGGATGCGAAGTTTTATTCCATTCATTAAAGTAACCTGTAACTGATACATAAGTAGCATTGGGTGCCCATACCGCAAAATAAGTTCCAGGAGTTTCTAAAACAGTGATTTGCTTATTGCCTAAATAATTATACAAACTATAATGAGTGCCTTTCTGAAAATTTTTAATATCAACATCAGAAAACAAAGAATAATTCCAAACAGATTTAGAGGTTTCTATGAAATGTACCTCTTCATATTTTTTTTGAGCGTTAATTGCATTTTTTTTTGCTTTACTACCTCTTAATGGCAAAATAGATATTTTATCATTGTGCATTTTATCTGTTTTAGGCATCGTATTAGGAAGATTTAACTAAGTATTATAACTAATTTTTTAGTTAAATAGATTATTTGGTGAAATTTACAACAAAATTCACCATCCTAAGTTAGAAACCAAAAGCATGACCAAACTAATTGCATTCATTATTGCAGGATTTGTTGTATTTAACACATCTTCTGCACAAACAAAATCTGGATCAATTAAGGGATCGGTGAACGACACCTTAAATAAACAAAACCTAAGTAATGCAGTAGTTGCAGTTCTAAGGAATAAGGATTCTGTTTTAGTAAAGTTTACCAGAACCAATAAAGAAGGTCAATTTGAAATATCCAATTTAACTGCTGGTAAGTATATTGTAATGGTTAGCTATCCAAATTATGCTGATTATGTAGACAAAATAGAAGTTACAGATGCACCAATTATACTAGGTAAAATTCCAGTGATCACCAAAGCCACATTATTACAAGAAGTAATTGTTAAACAAAGAATTGGGGCTATTCGGGTAAAAGGCGACACAACAGAATACAAAGCAGATAGTTTTAAAGTAAGTGCAAATGCCGATGTACAAGAATTGTTGAGAAAAATGCCGGGCATACAAGTGAATAGCAAAGGAGAAATTACAGCACAAGGCGACCGAGTACAAAAAGTTTTGGTAGATGGAGAAGAATTTTTTAGCGATGATCCTGCAGTTGTTACTAAAAATTTGAGAGCCGATGCAGTTGATAAAATTCAATCATTCGATAAAAAATCTGACCAAGCCACATTTACTGGTATAGATGATGGGCAAAAAATTAAAACCTTAAACATTCAATTAAAAGAAGATAAGAAAAAAGGCTATTTCGGTAAAATTGAAGCTGGTACTGATTTTGATAAATTCAGATATGGTAAGGCATTGGCCAATTCCTTCAAAGGAAAAAGAAAGATATCGGGTTACATTACAACAGACAATACCAAATTTGAATCTTTGAATTGGGATGAAAATAGAAATTATGCTGGTGATGCAAATGTTACCACCGAGATCAATGATGATGGGGGAATGAGCATGTGGTCGAGCGGAGATGAATTCAGTTGGGGTAGAGGATTTCCAACTTCCTATACTGGAGGTTTACATTTTAGCAATAAATGGGACAAAGACAGGCAGAATTCCAATAACACTTATCAATTCAATCAACTGGATGTAACTGGTATTACTACCAGTAAAACCCAGAATATTTTACCAGATACCAGTTTTGTAAATACCACAGAACAAGACCAGGCTGCAAGCAGAAAAAGGCATAAAATTACCAGCTTCTACGAATGGCAGATAGATTCTACCAGTTCATTAAAGCTTACTGTGAGAGGCTCGGTCATCAATAGCAATACCAATTCCAATTTCTTAGGAAGATCGATTAGCCAAGACAATATTGTTATTAACGAAACCGACAGAACAACTACCAATATAGACGACAACAATACTTTGAATAATAATTTACTATGGAAAAAACGTTTCCTTAAAAAAGGTAGAACGATTTCTATCAACAGCGATTTTAATGTTTCGAATAGAGAAGAAAATGGATTCTTATTTGCACAGAATACCTATTTTAATAAATTCGGTCAGGTTATTCGTTTTGACAATATCGACCAGAAAAAAATAAACAAACAAAACGGAACTGTGATTAATTCTACTATTTCTTATACCGAACCGATTTGGAAAAATACTTTTTTGATTCTTAATTACAAATTAAATGTGAATAGAAATAATGCTGAAAGATTAACTTATGAAAAAACAAATTCGGATAAATATGAAAAACTAATCGATTCTTTGAGCAACCATTTTATATTTAATACAGTGGGCCATACAGGAAGTGTAAACTTCCGATACAATGTAAAGAAATTTAATTTTTCTATAGGCAGTGGCTTTGGTACGGTAAATTATAAGATGACTGATATCAAAAATAATATCGAAAGAAATGTTCCTTTTAATAATTTTCTGCCAGCCGTTAGCTTTAATTTTACCCCAAAACAACAAAGAAGATTCAATCTTTCGTATAATGGAACCACCAGAAACCCTACCCTACAGCAGATACAACCCATCATTGATAACATTGATCCCTTAAATGTTGTTGTAGGTAATCCAAATCTGCAACAATCATTTATACATAATTTAAATTTCAGGGCTTCCGATTATAAAGTTTTGAAAAGTAGAAATTTATATTTTAACCTTAATTATTCTAAGACTGATAATGCTATTACCAACGCCAGTTTTGTTGATAATTTAGGCAGAAGAATTTCTCAAGCAATCAATGTAGATGGTAATTATAATTTTTCCTCAAGTGTAGGATTCGGTTTCGACTTAATCCCATCTTTAAATGTAGGATTTGATGTAGGGCCGAGAAAAAACAGATTCGTTAATCAGGTGAATGGAAAATTGAATACCACTGATAACACCAGTTTAAATCTAGGAATTAATGCTGGGTATTGGTCGGATAAATGGATTAATTTTTGGATGAATTTCAGTGCAGATTACAATCATTCAAGATCCTCTATTAATCCGGAAATTGTAACCAAATATTGGTCTTACAATACTTACTCCAATGTTCAATTGAAATTTAAAAAGGCAAAAACATTCATCGATTTTAATCTAGAAGCAAATATTTATCAAAAGACAGCCATTTTTAAAGACCAATTAGATGTGTATATTTTAAGTTCATCTGTCAGAAAAGTAATTTCGAAAAATGACCAATGGGAAGCTAAATTATATGTGAATGATATTTTAAATCAAAATTTAGGAATCAATAGATCAATCAATAGCAATTTTATTGCTGAAACAACCACACAAACCATTCAACGGTATTTTCTTTTATCCTTGATTTGGAATTTTAATAAAAATGGGAAACCAACTTCAATGGGATTTTAATATGAGAACAGTATATATATTTTTATTATCAATTTTAGTTATTGCTGCAAAAGCACAAACAAATTTTATTCAATTTGGCAGAGTTGAATATGAAAAGAAAGTAAATCAATTTAAACCTTATGAAGAGGAAAAAAACAACCCTTGGATGGAGGAAATGATGAAGCAAATACCCAAAATAGTCACTGATATTTATGAATTAAGATTTAATAATGCAAGATCTGTATATAAATTGGCTAAAGAAAACCCTGATAACAAATACTGGATGTGGGGAGGAAAACCATCTGAAACAGATGGGATTGTTACCGACTTACAATCACAAACTATTAGTAGCCAAAAAGATATTTTCGAAAACACCTACCTCATAAAAGACAGTGTTAGAAATTTAGAATGGAAAATATCGGATGAAACACGTGAAATTGCTGGATTTGAATGCAGAAAAGCAGTTACCAAAATTTGCGACTCTGTTTATGTAGTGGCATTTTATACAGATCAAATACCAGTAAGTGCAGGTCCAGAAAGTTTTGGTGGTTTACCAGGATTAATTCTTGGTTTAGCTGTTCCAAGATTGTACACTACTTGGTTTGCTACGAAATTAGAAATGGTAGAACCAAGTGTAGTGCAATTAAATCCAACCCAAAAAGGTAAAAAAGTAAATCGCCAGCAAATGATTGCTGAATTACAAAAAGGGATGAAAGACTGGGGGAAGGAAGGCGCTCAAAGAATGTGGATTGCTCAATTATAATAGAGTGGCTATTTCCAGAACTGCTTCTCAGAACATAAGATGAATCTAAACACAATTATGAAAAATTTTTATGGAGTATGGCATTCCACTGTATTTGCCCCTGTTAAGTTTTGAGATAAATAAGGGCTGATAAAAGGTATATCTAAATTCAAGCCTCGTAATATTAAAAGCGCGCCGATGATCATAGATACAATAGGTACAAATTTTTGAAAAGAAACTCTAATATGTAGCGGCAAGTTTTGTGCAATGGCTACCAATGCAACCATAGCTGGTATAGTTCCCACACCAAAGAAAATCATAAATAGCACAGCATTGCCTACCGATCCTGCCACCAGTGCTGCTGCAACTGCCATATAAACCAAGCCACATGGCAAAAAACCATTCATTATTCCAACCAGAAACATCCAACCAACGGTTTGTTTTTTTATTAAATATTGTAATGCATTAATTTGATATCGATTTATCCAAGCAGGCATATGAATACTTTTCGTTTTGAGCAGTCTGGGTAGCACAACCGATACCAATATAATAGCTCCCAATACAATAGAAATAATCTGTGTTAAACCAAACCAGTTAATGCCTCTTCCTAATAACCCTACTATTAAACCAATGGTTGAATAAGCTCCTACTCTACCTAAATTATACAAAACAATTGCCAGCCATTTTTGATACTTACTAAATCTGCTGAAAGGCAAAGACAAAGCCAATGGTCCACACATACCAACGCAGTGGATACTTCCGGCAAGTCCGGCTAAAAATGCAGTTAAGATAAATACTTGCATGCCTATTGGATAAACAATGTTTCTTCTGTAAAATACGGATTCCCTTGCAATTCGAAAGACACCCTTACAATATACTTGCCTTTAATGAAACTGCTTTTATCGAATAGAAAAATTCCATTTGATGCTTTCAATACCATTTTTTTATCGGCTTTTTCAGAAGCAGGATTGTAAAAATGAATAGCACCATTTGTCATTGAACTAGCAGTAGCAGAATCAATAACTACAGCAATTTGATTGTTGGTATCTTTAATTTTAATTGGTTGAGCTAAATTTTTTGCATTATCTACCCCTTGAATATGGGAATTAAAGGTCAATTCTTTTCCATAATAATCTTCTTCAGCCATTTCTGTTGTAAGCATCATGCTTTTTACAACAAAGAAACTGATAAATAAAACGCCTGCTAAATAAGCAATAAAGATTCTAGTTCCCCAATTCATAGATTCAATTTTAATATTCACTAATAAAAACTGCTTTTTTAGTTTCCATCAGTTTTGTACCGCTCATTAATTTAATTTCAAAATCCACTTTGCGCTTTTTTACATTTGCTGGCAATACTTTTAAGAAAAAAGTTTCTTCGGTGAGTTGTCTTCCCTTTAAACTATCCAATGGCTGGCCAATTCTTTCAATTTTCACAGTTGGATCGGCAGCTACTAAATGATAGGCCAATGTTAAATTGCTCTTGTTGGTTACTTTAATGCGGTATAAATTACTGATGGTTCCATCCGCATTCTCCTGCAATGTTTGCCCAGGAACGCGCATAATTGTTGCATCAAATGTGGTTCTTGTAACAATTAATACTGTTAATAACACCATTAATAATCCTAGAACGGCAGTATACGATTTGATCCGGTAAGTAAACTCAAATTTTTTGCCAGATGCAATCGAATTTTCTGAAGCAAATGTGATTAATTCTGGAGGCTTCCCAACATTCTTCATCATCATATTACATGCGTCTATACATGCTGTACAATTGATGCATTCCAGCTGAGTACCATTTCTGATATCTATATTGGTTGGGCATACATTTACACACATGCCGCAATCAATACAATCTCCTGCTCCTTCTGATGCTTTCTTTTTATTTCTTGGCTCCCCACGCAAATAATTATATGCAACAAGGATAGAATTCTTATCTAATAAAACCCCCTGCAATCTTCCATATGGGCAAATGACTGTGCAAACAATTTCTCTAACAAAAGCATAAACAACATAAAATGCAAGCGTAAAAAATACCATTGCAACAAAACCAACTACATGATTGGAAATCGGTTCGCGCATAATGGCAAAAACTCCATCGACCCCAATAATATATGAAAGAAAAATATTAGAAATTCCAAATGAAATAGCTAGAAATACAATGTGTTTAATGGTTTTACGAACATATATTTCGGTTGTCCATTCCTTTTTACTATTGTTTTTTTGTTTATTCCCATCTCCTTCAATGAAGTATTCGATCTTTCTAAAAACCATTTCCATGAAAATGGTTTGTGGACATACCCATCCGCAAAAGATTCTTCCATAAATCAACGTGAAGATGATGATGAATAAGATAAAGATCAACATCCCAATTCCAAACATGATAAAGTCTTGAGGAGTAAACAATACTCCAAAAAAAGTAAACTCACCTTCAGGCAAATTAAACTGGAACATTGGATTGCCATCTATCTTTATAAATGGCAAAGACACAAACAATATCAAATAGAAATAACTTAACCAGGTTCTATATTGATACAATTTCCCTTTGGGTTGTAAAGCATATATCCAATTCCGCTTCCCTTCTTTGTTAATTGTGGAATGCCTGTTTCTGAACTCCTCATTAATCGCTTCACTCATCTTATTTTTTTTATTTATTACATTTTCACTGCCTTCGAAGAAGAATCTACTGGTGCTGCAGGAGTAGTTTCGTCTTTGAATAATTCGCCTTGTTTTTCTTTTGCCGGACTAGGGTTGGTGCCTTGTAAAGATTTAATATAACTAGATAATTGTGCCATTTGCAAAGGAGAATAATCATCTTTCCAAGATTTCATTCCTTTTTCTACAACACCATATTTAATGGTTTTAAAAATAGATTTAATATCTCCTTTGTGCAACCAATATTCATCAGTTAAATTAGGTCCTATACCAGGTGCTCCATTAACAATTGCACTTCCATTTTCAGCATGGCAGGTTGCACAGGCTCCGGGCTTTATAAACAAAGCTTTTCCAGCTTCAATATCACTAAGCCCAAGCATTTTCACTGAATTCTCATCAATATTATTGGCTGCTTTTTCTAGATAGGCGGCCTGCTTAACTGCTGCTATTTCCTGATCTATTTGCAATTCTTTTTGTTGTAATGGTCTTGTACCTGTTATATGATAACTATATAAATAAACCACCCCAAATAAAATACAAAACACAAAACCATATTTCCACCAGATAGGAATATCATTGTCCAATTCCTTAATGCCATCATAATCATGACCCAAATCGAGTTTAATAATATCTTCTTGTGTATTTCTATTATACAAACGATCAAACCATGGAACTTTTTCTTTTTTAACTGCATCAATAGGTTGAGCTACTAAAGTTGCAGATTCCTTTTTCAAGAAAGACCTTATTGCAAAAGCAAGATAAAAAATGAGCAATAATTCTAATGCCAGAACCGTAGCAATAATATACATCACATTTTCTGAAACAACAGTTTTTGCTCCAACAGGAATTGGTGATTGTGCATTTGCAGTGGCTACAGCAGATAATAACAAACCAATCATCATACCTGCCTTTGTAAATGTTTCATTGCGTTTTTCTTCTGCAATTTTATTTTTTATTGCCATCAAAAAAACGGAACCTAAAATATAAATCACACAAGCCAATAGGGCTGCAACACCTACCAACGTATAGGCAAAAGTTGTATCATAAAATACATCTGGCGCTTTTACAGGTTCTGTGCTTGCATCTGCAGCTTGTGCAAATATTGAGTTTGATCCAAAGAAAATCAGGAACAACAATCCAAAAATAGTTTTCATGCTTATTGCTTTCAACTGTATTTTACTTTTTTGTGTCATAAAAATTAATTTATCAGTCATTGATGGGGATATTACTTCTTTCGATCATTGATGCTTTACTAGCACTGAATACATACCAGGTAACCACTGCAAAAAATAAGGTAAAAATGAGCAGTGAAACCAAGGGATATATTCCCACATGATCGATACTTGTTAAATAATGTTTGAATTTCATAGTTAATAATTAATGTAGATTTTTAACTTCTTTTTCTGGTGCCTTTTTTAAATCGGTACCCATTCTTTGCAAATAAGCAATCAAGGCAATAATTTCTTTATGACTATCTGCTTTGATTTTATTGGCTTTAAGATCTGCAGTAATTTCCTCAGCCTGTGCCCTTAAATCGGCATTTGCCTTTTCATCGTATCCCTTAGGATATGGCACTCCCAATGTTTGCATAGCCCTTATTTTTCCTGGAGTTGTTGTTGTATCCA
Organism: Sediminibacterium sp.; assembly: GCA_044372715.1. GTDB lineage: Bacteria > Bacteroidota > Bacteroidia > Chitinophagales > Chitinophagaceae > Sediminibacterium. The sequence continues at coordinate 24,916 of JBILRH010000006.1, forward strand.
AATCATCATCTAACAACCAATTATAAGGTGGCATAACACTTCCTTGAGCAATTTCTTCAGGAGCATTCATATGCCTATAATGCCAGCTATTGGGGTATTTACCACCTTCGCGAGCCAAATCAGGTCCTGTACGTTTACTACCCCACTGGAATGGATGATCGTAAACAAATTCTCCAGATTTTGAATAATCTCCATATCGAGCAACTTCATCACGGAAAGGTCTGATCATTTGAGAGTGACAAGTATAACAACCTTCTCTAATATAAATATCCCTTCCTTGTAACTCTAGTGGAGTATAAGGTTTTACTGTACTAATTGTTGGTATATTTTCTTTGATCAAAAATGTAGGAATCAATTCAATTGCTCCTCCAATAGAAACAACCACTAAACTCAATACCAACATTCTAACAGGCTTACGTTCAATGGCTGTATGCCAAAACTGTTTTCCAGCTGGTAAAGGAATTGATTCTAAAGATGGGGCTTCTGCATGCTCAACTTCTAATAAAGCACCAGTTTTGATAGTTTTGTAAAGATTTACAACCATTAAAATTACTCCTGCTAAATATATAGTACCACCTAATCCTCTCAAAACATACATCGGGAAGATACGAGTAACTGTTTCTAGAAATTGATATTTTAATTGCCCTTCTGCAGTAAACTCTTTCCACATCAGCGCTTGAGAAAAAGCAGCCCAATACATTGGAATAGCATATAAAAGAATACCAATAGTTCCAATTAAGAAATGCGTATTCGCCCATTTCTTAGAATACAAAGTTGTGTTGAATATTCTTGGCACCAACCAATACAACATACCAAAAGTTAAGAAACCATTCCAACCCAAAGCACCTACGTGCACGTGAGCTACAATCCAATCGGTATAGTGTGCAATTGCATTTACATTTTTTAATGAAAGCATAGGACCTTCGAATGTGCTCATACCATAACAAGTAAGCGCAACAACGAACATTTTTAAAATTGGATCTTCTTTTACTTTATCCCAAGCGCCTCTAAGGGTAAATATTCCATTCAACATACCTCCCCAACTTGGCAAAATCAACATAATACTAAATACAACACCCAATGATTGTGCCCAATCAGGCAGTGCAGTGTATAATAAATGGTGAGGTCCTGCCCAGATATAAATAAATATCAAAGCCCAAAAGTGAATGATACTCCAACGGTATGAATAGATCGGACGTTGTGCAGCTTTTGGTACAAAATAATACATCAACCCCAGGTACGGTGTTGTTAAGAAAAATGCTACCGCATTATGACCATACCACCACTGCACCAATGCATCTTGTACACCAGCATATAAACTATAACTATGCGTTAATGATGTGGGTATTGCAAAAGAGTTTACAATATGCAATAATGCTACAGTAACCCATGTTCCAATTAAAAACCAAATAGCAACATATAAATGACGCTCTCTTCGGGTTAAAATCGTACCGAACATATTTACACCAAAAACAACCCAAATTAGGGTAATAGCAATATCAATTGGCCAAATAAGCTCTGCATACTCTTTTCCTTCGGTTAATCCGAATGGAAGTGTTAATGCAGCAAAAACAATAATTAATTGCCATCCCCAGAAATGGATATTGCTCAAAGTTTTATTCCACATACTGGTTTTTAACAACCGGGGTAACATATAGTAGGTACCCGTGAAAATACCATTCCCTACAAAAGCAAAAATTACTGCATTGGTATGCAATGGCCTTAACCTTCCAAAGGAGATATAGGGAATTCCAAAATTAAGTGCAGGAAAAGCCATTTGAAAGGCAATGATTACCCCAACGAGCATTCCTACAATGGACCACAAAATAGTGGCATAAGCAAAGTTTCTAACGATCTTATTGTCGTAGGTGAATTTTTCTAATTGCATATTTATTGATTCTTTGGTTCTTGACTATTTTTATCGAAAAAGATTTTATTGGCTGGTGAAAATGAATCGTCGAATTGACCAGTTTTAGCACTCCAAATAAAAGCAACTAAAAAGCCCAATGCTACTGTTAAACTCACAGCCAATAAAAGAACAATTACAATCATTTTTTAGCGTTTTTTGTACTAATTCCAAATGGCAAATACAATGGACAGAAACTCATAAAACTGGTTACAATAAAAATTCCTGCCAATACCAATAAAACAATTGCAGCAGTTCCACTAATTTCATTTTGTAAATACAGCACTCCAATTAATATTGCTACTAAAACCCTTACTGCTTTATCGAGATTACCCATGTTTTTTTTCATATGATTGAGGTTTGATTAGACTGATTAAAATATTTTTTTTCGATGTACCAAGAGCCCAGCATGGTGGTCAATACAATACTAAAAGTGCTCATGGGCATTAGAATTGCCGCAACTAAAGGAGACAACTGAGCTGTGATAGAAAAATAAAGCCCAATTATATTGTACAATAAAGAAATAACAAAAGTAAGTTTGATTAAATTTTTGGCATTGATGGCTGCATCAATAAATTGATTTAACAACGGCAATTTACTGGCCAATAAAATTGCATCACTAGCTGGAGAAAATTGAATGGTATTCTCTACTACTGCTACTCCAATATCACTTTTTTGTAAAGCACCTGCATCATTTAATCCATCTCCAACCATCATCACAGTTGCATTTTGTTGTTGCAGATTGCTGATATAGGCCAATTTATTTTCAGGTGTTTGTTGAAAGTGAAACTGCAGTTTTCTTTTGAATGTTGCAGAAAGGTAATTTTCTGATCTGTTATTGTCACCGCTTAAAATAGATACAGCGCAAGGAACCTGATTAATTAATTGATCTACATTCTCACGCAATACATTGATCACTTCAAATTTTCCAAAAACATGGTTATTGATAGAAACCCAAACTTCTGAAGCATTATTGGGTTCGTTAATTTGTCCAATAAATTTGGCAGAACCAATTTTATAATGGGTATCATTTTCCCATGCTTCAATTCCCAAACCAGGCAATTCTTTTATATTGGTCAAAGTATAATTAGATCCTCCAAAATAATCAGCAATGCTTCTGCTCAAAGGATGCAAGGATTGTGCAAATAGTGCAGCAATGATAGAGCTATCAAATGATGACAATGACTTCCCTTCATATTGAACAGTAGATTTATTTGATTGTGTAAGTGTTCCTGTTTTATCAAATACAATATGGTTGATGGAAGGAATTGACTGTAAAATATTGGCATTTTTAAAGTATAGACCATTCTTGCTGAAAATATTCAATAAGAATCCTTGTGTAAAAGTGGTAGTAAGCAATAAAGCACATGGGCAAGCAACAATCAGTATCGCAGTAAATGCATTCCATGCATTTAAAGGGTTGGTTCTGTACCAAAAAGCAAAACTGCCAATTGCTAATAAAAGTACAGTTACTGCAAAATAATTACTTATTATTCCAGTAAAAGTATATCTCTTTTTAGTATCCTTTTTAAATGCCTCATGATTCCATAAACGAGTGAAATTGCTTTGAGAAAAAGGTTGAACAACTAAAAGATCAATGATGCCATTGGTTTGTTTTCCTCCTGCATATACAATGTCGCCCATTTTAACAGCAGTGGCTTCTTGTTCTCCTGTTACAAAACTATAATCTATACTAGCTTTACCTTTAATGAGTATTCCATCTACAGGAATCACTTCTTGATTTCTTATGCGAATGGTGTAATCCACTTTAATTTCACTTACTGGCAAATAATTTTCATTATCAGATTCATCTATTTTACATACTGCGATTGGAAAATAAGAAGTGTAGTCTCTATTGAATTTTAAATTTGCAAATGTTTTTGTTTGAAAAGCTCTTCCAACAAGCATAAAAAAAATGATGCCAGCCATACTATCTAAATAGCCTCCCCCAATCCCAGTGATAATTTCGTAAACGCTTCTTGAAAATGTTACCGCTAAAGCCGAAGCAATAGGAGCATCTATGTTGAGCATTTTTTGTTTGAACCCATACCATGCATTCACAAAAAATTCACTTCCAGCATAAAATAAAACAGGTAAAGACAAACCTATATTTAACCAACGGAAAACTGAAGCAGAAAGTCCGTCTTTTGCCAAAGTATCCAATCCTAAATATTCAGGAAAACTCAACAACATAATATTGGCAAAACAAAAACCAGCAATCCCAATTTTGATGATCGCTTTACGTGCAATAAAATGTTGCTCTTTGGCCTTAGCACTACTTTCATCCAATGAAATGTGCGGCTCATATCCAATAGAGCTTAATAATTCTGCAATCTGCCTAATTGAAAGGGCTTCTTGCTTAAAATGAATGGTTACTTGTTTATCAGGAAAACTCACCCTAGAAAATACGATTCCATCATCCAGTTTATGCAAATTTTCCAATAACCATAAACAAGAACTACAATGCACTTGTGGAAGGTAAAAACAAACAGCAGATTGCTGCTGATTAGCAAAAACAATAAATCGCGCCGCAAGATCAGGATTGTCTAAAAAAGCAAATTTTTGTTGGTTAGCATGTTCAATTCTTCTTATTCCAGCTAATTCATTCAACTGATAATATTCACATAGATCATGCTTATTCAAAATCTGGTAAACTGTTTTGCATCCTTCACAGCAAAAATGCTTATCATTGAAGGTGGATGCCTCTTCTAATTTGCAGGAATCTCCACAATGAAAACAGGTAGTATTTTTTACAACAGAATCGATCATTTACTATAAATTATTTCAATGCTTGTTTTTCGAAGAGTTGTTTGTTAAGTCTAATGAATTTGGTCCGTTTAAAGCAGCCATTTCAAAATAATGTTTCTTAAAAAATCCACGGGAAGCAATTCTATCTTGAATCATCTTGTTCCAAGCAGTTTTCTCTGCGGTAAAACTTTCTGTAAATGCATGTACCAAGTCCTCCTGTTTTTGTGTTTGCCATAAATGATTGGAAATTAATATGGAAATTTTTAGTACATAATGATTTATTTTTTCTTCTTTGCTTCTGGTAAGCTGTAATAAATCAGACAAATTGGGAACTGCTATTTGATTTTTCTTAGCATTAAATACTTTTAGCACCGAAGGAAATACCAACTTCTGCTCATAGGTGATTAAAGAATGAAATTCATTCTTGATTTTAATCAATAAATCATTCACCAAAAACTTTGCAGGCTCTTTACTATAAGCCAATTTAGAGCAATGAATTGCAAGCTCAATCTTACATTCTAATATTGGATAAACCTCCGTTAATAAATGATTGATGATTAATTCTGTATGATCGGCATGCTTACGCATTATCTGGTAATTTACTACACAAAACTGCGTTAGATCATTCTTGTAAAATATGAGAACCACTAAGACAAAACATGATATTTATCATGTTCAAACTGCTAATCTTCTATATTCGCAGTTTGTATAAGTATTGGCAGGTTGATAATACTTATTTTTTTACCCTTTAGCGCAATGATTTTGTCTTGATTAAATTCCGACAATAACCTGATACAACTTTCTGTAGAAGTTCCTACATAATCGGCAATCTCCTCTCTAGTAAGACTAACATCGATGGTTTTATTATCTTCTTCATACCCATAAGTAGCTTTTAAAAATAACAATGCTTCTGCCATACGTTCTCTTACATTCTTCTGTGATAATGACACTATATGGTCTTCTGCTTCTTTTAAATCTCTACTCATTTTTTTAACTACTTCAAATAAAAGCTTTGGATTGGTTTCTAAAGACTTAAAAAAGTAAGCTTTATCTATAATACAGATTGATGCATCTTCTAAAGTAA
>JBILRH010000071.1:0-8720 GCA_044372715.1 Sediminibacterium sp.
TTTTCCGGCCTCAAGCAGATCCCATTTATTGGCTGATTTTTCATTGTCTTTCTGCCAAATTCTATACTGGGTGTAGTTTCCAGGAAAATCCCTAATTTCTCCATTGCCTTCAAAAACAAATAAATGATCTACCAAACGATCCATAAAATATCGATCGTGTGATACAATTAAAATACAACCCGGATAGTCGCTTAAAAAATTTTCTAAAACCGCAAGTGTGGGTAAATCCAAATCGTTTGTAGGCTCATCGAGAATTAAAAAATTGGGATTTCTAAACAATACCGTTAATAATTGTAAGCGTTTTTTTTCTCCTCCACTCAATGCAGATAAATAAGTGTATTGTTTATCAGGAGTAAATAAAAACAATTCTAAAAACTGCGCAGCACTTAAACTTCCTCCATTGGCCAATGGAAAATTTTCCGCAAATGTTTTCACATATTCAATCACGCGCATGTCTTCTTTGATCACCAATCCCTGTTGCGAAAAATTACCAAACAATACTGTATCTCCAATATTTATTTTTCCGCTATCAGCCGGTTCTATTAATTGCAACATGTTTAGAAAAGTAGATTTTCCTACCCCATTCTTTCCTACAATTCCAACTCTTTCGCCCTTACTAAAAGTATAATCAAAGCCTTTTAAAATAGGTAAATCATTGTAAGACTTGTACACTTTTTTCATTTCTACTACCTTACCTCCCAGCCTACTCATTTTTACTTCTAATTGAAGCTGTGTATCTTCTATTTTTTGCTTTGCCTTGGCTTCTACTTCATAAAAATTATCCTGCCTGCTCTTGCTTTTAGTAGTTCTTGCTTTTGGTTGCTTGCGCATCCACTCCAATTCTTTGCGATAAGTATTTTTTGCTTTATCAATGCTGGCTTGTTCACTGTCTAATCGAGCTGCTTTTTGTTCCATGAACTGCTCGTAATCTCCCGTATAAGTATAAAGTTTCTCTCTTTCTAATTCCCATATTTCGTCACATACTGCATCTAAGAAATAGCGATCATGGCTTACCAATAAGAGTGTTACTTTTTCTTGATTCAAATAATTTTCCAACCATTCGATCATTTCTACATCCAAATGGTTGGTTGGCTCATCCATCATGAGCAATGTATGTTGATGCGAAAACCCAATATTAATAAGGGTTTTGGCCAATGCCACTCTTTTTCTCTGCCCACCACTCAAGTCTTTAACCGGATTGGTTAGGTGATGAACATTTAATTTATCTAGAATCTGGTGCACTTTGGTTTCAAAATCCCAGGCATTCAGGTTATCCATGGCTTCAATACCTTCGGTAATACCATCGGCATCTTCTTCTTCAATAGCCACTTCGTATTTCTTAATAGCATTGATGATGGGGTGATTTAATTCGAATATATTTTCCAATACCGATTTACCCTCTTCAAACTGGGGATCCTGCTCAAAAAGTGCCACTGTAACATCTTTGTGTACCCAATATTTACCCGAGTCAGGAGTTTCTTTTCCTGTTAGAATACGCAATAGGGTTGATTTCCCAATGCCATTTCGGGCAATCAAGGCTATTTTGTCTCCCTCATTGATATGAAATGAAATATTGCTAAAAAGCGGATTAATACCATAGCTTTTGGTTAAGCCTTCTACCGAAACATAATGCATGCTGCAAAACTAAGTATCTTGTGCTTGAATAAGTCAATCAACCCAATCTGTTTGAAAAAGAAATGATGAAAACCCCTTTTCATGTCTTAGCATCAGCAATTAGTTATTGAGTTATTAGGTTATTGGTTATGTAATAAAAAAATTTCGTTTGTCTGTTGCACATAGATATTTTATACTCAATAAGCCATACAATATGGTTTCTCAATTTGTGAGCAGCCATGAAGTGAATCTGCTAGGCAATATTGATTTTGATTTTCCGGAAGGCACGCATGCCATTGGCAGATTAGACAATCTATCCGAAGGTTTATTGATTTTAACCACCAATAAAAAAGTGACTAGATTATTGTTCCAAGGAGAAAAACCGCATGAAAGAGTTTATTTGGTATTGGTCAATAAGAAAGTGAGTGCAGAAAATATTGCTCGATTGCAAAATGGAGTAGCATTGGTAATTGAAAATGGGGTAACCTATATGAGTTCTTGCAAAGCCGAAATTGTTGCCGACCCTCCGTTCAATTTCAAGTCTGCTTATATTATGACCAAGCATATAGATTATACCTGGCTTCGCATTAGTTTAACAGAAGGAAAATTTCATCAAGTTAGAAAAATGGTAAAAGCCATTGGCCATAAAGTAAAAAGATTGGTAAGAGTAAGCATTGAAGACTTGCAATTAGGCAATTTGCAGCCGGGGAAAGTAAAGGAAATAGAAGAAAAGGAATTTTTTAAATTATTGAGGATTGAGCATTACAAGTAACTTGATTGTTTTTACAGCTTTTAAAGCAATGTTCAGAATCAACAATTCAGTACCTTCGTTGTTTAAATAAGCAATGAAACAATTCAGCATTCCCAATATATACAGAAGTAATTTAATCAGTAAGATTAAGGAACAAAGAAAAGCTGCGGATAAATTAAAAAAAGACTTTACTCCCACCCTTTTAGATTTGGGGCCTATTCATGTTTATTTAGCTCGCCATTTTGGATTTTGCTATGGGGTTGAAAATGCCATAGAAATTGCTTTTAATACCATCGATCAAAACCCTGGCAAGAAAATTTACTTACTAAGCGAGATGATTCATAACCCGCAGGTAAATGCCGATTTAATTGCTCGTGGAGTGAGTTTTCTGCAAGATACTTATGGCAAACAAATCATTCCATTCGATCAAATCAATACGGATGATGTTGTAATAATTCCAGCTTTTGGCACAACCATTGAAATAGAAAATTTGCTCAAACAAAAAGGTATTGCTATTGAAAAATACAATACTACTTGCCCATTTGTAGAAAAAGTATGGAACCGCAGTGAGCAAATTGCACAGAAAGGATATAGCGTAGTAGTTCATGGAAAACCCAAACACGAAGAAACCAGGGCCACTTTCTCTCATGCATCCCTTAACACCCCAACAGTGATTGTGAACGACATGAAAGAAACCATTGAACTCGCTAAGTATATTACTGGAGAAAAACCAGCTGATTTATTTTATTCCGAATTCAAAGGAAATTATTCCGAAGGATTTAATATTGATACCGACTTGCAAAAAATTGGTGTGGTAAATCAAACAACTCAATTGGCCACCGACACCCAAGCTATTTCCGATTATCTTAAAAACATTATTCAAGCGCATTATCAACTTAATCATAATACCATCAGCGAACGTTTTGCTGACACAAGAGATACCTTGTGTTATGCTACCAACGACAATCAATCTGCCGTTACAGGCATGTTGAATACGCCAGCCGATTTAGCCATTGTTATTGGAGGACATAATAGTAGCAATAGCTCTCATCTGGTAGAATTGTGCGAAGCTAAACTACCAACTTATTTTATAGATTCTCCCGAAAAAATAATGGATCAATCTACTATCCTTCATTGTAATTGGCAAACAAAAGCCTTGACAGAAATCAACAATTTTCTTCCATCAAAAACGCCGCTGCGCATTTTAATGACCAGTGGGGCTAGCTGTCCGGACGCAGTTGTTGAAGAGGTGATTCAAAAGTTGGCGGGCTTCTATGGTATTGAAGCTCCACTCGACTCTTTTTTAGCAATTTAATTATTCTTGTTTGGGCTTTTAATTATTCTTCTTCGGCCTTGTTCTTGAGCATACCCAATAAGCGGTAACTATTCTTGGTAACAAATTGGGTTGTTGCCCAATTCATTTCAACAATTGGCTTAATTGCTACAAAACCTGATTGCCTTGTGCCTGTTTGCACTTCTACCATCTCAAAACTACTGGAGTCTTTTACTATAAAAACATACTCCTTAGCTTCAAACCGAATCACCGATTCTTCAGGTAATACTTTAGAAGCAGTTGCTGCTAAATCGAAACTTCCATTCAAAAACATACCAGGTAATAAATCGTGGCTTGGATTTTCGAAATGACAATGCACCAATCCTGTTCTTTCTTCATTGATATTTTTTGTAGCAAGCAACACTTCTACTTCATATAATTTGGTTGGATTATTAGATAATGCCACAGTACCCTTCATTCCTTTTTTAATCAATGGCATGTCTTTTTCGAAAACAGATAATGCCGCATGAATATCATCTGGGTTTACCAGTTCAAACAATACATCTGCAGGATTTACATATTTTCCAATATTTACATTTATTTTGGTTACAAAACCATCGATGGGTGCCCTTAAAGAAACTGTTCTAGAAATATTTGTTACCGTTAATTGTGCGGGATCAATTCCTATGATTTTCAATTTCTCTTCCAAACTTTTTACCATCACTTGCGTCATTTTATAATCACTCAATACTTGTTGGTAATTCTTCTTACTGGTTGCCTCTGCATCAGAGAGTTCTTTCTGACGTTGCAAATCGGCCGTTAGAAAATCCATCTTGGCTTTATCAACCAAATAGTCTTGTTGCAATTGAACATAACTTTGATCTTCCATTATACCAATCACTTCGCCTTTTTTAACACTCATGCCGGGCAATAAATGTGTTTTCTTTAAATACCCACCTAATGGAAAACTCACTGAAACCATATTTTGCGGTGGAACATCTACCAATCCATTTACTTTGATGGTTTCATGCAATGTTTTTGTTTCGGCTAAACTGATTTGCAATTCGGCTTGTTTTAATTGTTGGCTGGTTAATGAAACAATACTTGTTTCCTCTGTAATGGCTTTCTCTTGCTCCTCATTTTTTGATCTGGAACAGCCAACAACAATTAATACCAATGAAAGGATGATAACTTTATACATAATGCTTTAATTATTCAATAAATAATGTAATTCCGATTCCGCAATACTTAATTCACGGAGTGTTTCTAAATACTGTGTTTTGATATTGATGGCTTGATTAATTAATGTGCCCCATTCAATATAATTAATCTGACCATTGCGGTAACTCAAATTGGCAGTAGTGATGATAATATCCGATTGTTTGATGGCATTTTGCTGATAATAAACAACTGCTTTATTGTATTTTTCATACTCTTGCCAAGCTTTGTCTAATTTTGATTGAAGACCTATTGTTGTAGCCATCATAGAAGCCGCAGCTACTTCCTCGTTGGCTTTGGCTGCAATCACTTTTTGCTTTTGCGTTTTACTAAATACAGGAAGCGTCATTCCAAGCGTAAGAGATGAGAAGCGATTACCCATATTGTACAAAACTTCAGATCGATCTTTAAGCATTTGCCATCCAGCCAATGACTGATTATTAAAACCCAATATCCAATCTGGCTTCATTTTAGCTCTAGCCAATGCTGTTTCTGCAGCAGCCTGCTCTTGCTGTTGCTTACTCAATGCAATGAAAGGATTATTTCTCCATTGTGCAGAATCAAATAATTTTGGCTTTGTTTCTAAGGGGTCCGATGCGAATATTGTTGAATCGGTTTGTAGCAATAAGCCCAATTGTAATTGAGTTGTTTTTAAATCGGATTCCTGCATATTGATGGCCAATCTATTTTGCATCACTAAATTATCCAGCGATATTTTTTCTAAAAGATTGCTCTCTCCTTTTTCTAATCGTAAACTGGCAATTTTTAAATACTGCGCATAAATACTATCTACTTTATGTAAGAGCAAATCATTGGCTTGCAAATATTGAAGCTGAACATAAAGTTGCCTTGCCAATCTTTTAACATCGATTATTTGAACTTCGGTATTAGTTTTTGCTATAGCAATAAATTTTTCGAAAACATTTTTTAATTGACTGTTTACTGCTCCTGCATTGAGTGGTTGAATAATACTGATCTTGGCATCAAAAGCAGCTGTATTGTAATTACCCAACTCTGTGCTGAATTGCGTTTTAGGAACCTCCTTTGCTGTTGCTGGCAAATAACTGTAATACTTTTCCTGCAATCTATTAACTTTTAAAACTGGTGCCTGCTCAACTGCTCTTTGTAAAACTTCATGCAAATGCATGGGTTTATTATATGATCTATTCTGCGCATGCAGCATGGTTCCAATACTCATCATGCCTATAATGCTCAATACTTTCATATTAACTTTTTTACCTCTTCTATCGAACAATAAATACAAACATGGTAAAACCATTAAAGTAAGTACTGTAGCTGTAAGTAAGCCCCCGATTACCACTGTTGCCAATGGTCTTTGCACTTCCGCACCTGCTCCATCGCTAATGGCCATTGGCAAAAACCCTAGTGAAGCAACGGCCGCTGTCATTAAAATCGGGCGCATTCTAATTTCTATTGCTTGTGCAATGATATCTTTTACATCAGACTGATCGGTGGTTCTTAATCGAACAATTTCTGTAATAAGTACAATTCCATTTAAAACGGCAACCCCAAATAATGCAATAAATCCAACTCCAGCAGAAATACTAAAAGGCATACCCCTTAACCATAAACTAAATATTCCTCCAGTAGCCGATAATGGAATGGCAGAAAAAATGAGTAAGCCATATTTGATTTTATTGAAAGCAAAATACAATAAAACAAAGATCAATAACAATGCTATTGGCAATGCTATGGCCAATCGAGATGTTGCTTTTTGAAGATTTTCATATTGTCCACCATAAGTAATGGAATATCCTGCGGGCAATTTTATTTTCTGGCTTACTTTTTCTTGTAATTCTTTTACAATAGATTGCACATCTCTTCCTCTTACATTAAACCCAACCATAATTCTTCTTCTGGCTTCTTCTCTTTGAATTTGATATGGCCCTTCTCTTAATTCGATGGTTGCTAGTTCATTCAATGGAACTGATAAACCATCTGCTATTTCTATCATCAAATTACCCATATAGGCTATATCATTTTTCTGTTGATTGTTTAGTCGAACTACTAAATCGTATCGTCGATCTCCTTCAAATACAGACCCTGCAGCTGATCCAGCATAGGCCGCTTGAACGGTTCTATTAATTTCACTAACAGACGCACCATATCGGGCAATGGCTGCTCTATTGTAATTGATCACCAATTGAGGAATTCCTGTTACAGTTTCTACATACAAATCTTTTGCACCCTCTACTTTATTAAGGAGTACACCCATTCTTTCGGCCAATAAGGCCAAACTATCTAAATCATCTCCAAATATTTTACATACAACATCCTGCCTTGCACCCGTCATTAATTCATTAAATCGCATTTGTACAGGATATTGAAATCCTGTTGTTACTCCTGGCACCTGTTGCAATGCCAAACTCATTTTTTCTGCGAGTTCATCAAATGTTTTGGCACTAGTCCATTCTTTTTTATCTTTTAAAATCACCATCATATCCGCAGCTTCTAAAGGCATTGGATCAGTTGGAATTTCTCCAGAACCTATCTTTGTAACCACTTTCTTTACTTCAGGAAACGAATCGAGCAACACTTTTGCAGTTTGCTGAGTTGCTGCAACTGTATTTGACAAAGAAGACCCTGTAAGTAATCTTGTTTCAACAGCAAAATCTCCTTCTTCTAGTTTAGGAATAAACTCCCCACCCAAAGTACTCATGATAAAAACAGCAATGATCAACAATAAAAAACTAGCTGCTACAATGATTTTTGGAATGGTTAATATTTTTTTAAGAATCGGCTTGTACCAACTATTGATACTTTGCATCATTCTATCGGAGAAGCTGGATGGCAAATTGGTTTTCTTATTCAAAAACAATGCACTCATCATCGGAATATAGGTAAGCGATAAAACAAATGCTCCCAATATGGCAAATGAAACTGTTTCGGCCATCGGACGGAACATCTTTCCTTCGATACCCTGCAAAGACAATACTGGCAAATACACTACCAATATAATGATTTGACCAAACGCAGCAGCATTCATCATTTTAGAAGAACTATCCCTTACTTCTAAATCCATTTCTTCTTGGCTAAGGATAGCTCCTGTTTTATGCCGAATACCATGTTGCAATTTGTGCAATACTGCTTCTACAATAATTACACCTCCGTCAACCAATAAACCAAAATCCAAAGCTCCCAAGCTCATGAGGTTTCCACTTGTGCCTGCCAGGTTCATTAAAATAAATGCAAAGAGCAAAGACAATGGTATTACCGAAGCCACAATTAAACCAGCTCTGAAATTGCCTAAAAAAAGCACCAGCACAAAAACAACAATCAATGCACCTTCCATTAAATTGGTTTTCACCGTTCCGATAGCATTGTCCACCATTTTGGTTCTATCCAGAAATGGTTCGATCATTACACCTTCTGGTAAGGATGTTTCAATGATTTTAATTTTTTCTTTGATGGCATGAATTACCTCATTGCTATTCCCTCCTTTTAACATCATTACTATTGCACCTGGCACTTCACCCTCTGCACCATATACGGTTGCACCATAACGTACTGCATTTCCAAATTGAACAATAGCAACATTTTTTACCAAAACAGGTATAGATCCATTTACGCGCTTTACTACAATATTTTCTATATCTTCTAATTGCTTAACCAATCCTTCGGTTCTAATAAAAAGCACATTGGGCCCTTTTTCAATATAGGACCCTCCGGCATTTTGATTGTTGTTTTCCAATGCATTGAACACATCGTTAATGGAAAGTCCAAAACTTTTTAGCTGATCTGTATTAACTGCAACTTCATACTGCTTTACAGCTCCTCCAAAACTGCTTACATCCGCAACACCAGGTGTACCCAATAATTGTTTGCGAACAATCCAATCTTGAA
>JBILRH010000072.1:0-8661 GCA_044372715.1 Sediminibacterium sp.
CATCATTTCTATAAGACTGAGATAAACTTGTAGTACCTGGCCATGTACTAATTAATGAATAGCTAGATGTGGCTAAATTAGGTTGATAGATTTCAGCATTAGACACAAATGTTTTTGTAGTTGGGTTAGTAGCCTGGCGTCCCCAATAACCTTCAATTTCTAGACCATTGATAGGTTTAAAATTAAATCCGAATCTGGTTAATAATGTATTTCCTGTATTAACACTATTGCCAGTTGCCTCTGCCATTGCAATTGGGTTTCTGTTATTTGATTGACCTGCAGTTCCATACATTCCTGGGCCATATTTACCTCCGCCAATGGCAGGTAATCCAATTGCCTGACGAATAATAAATTCAGCAGAACCTGTTGAAGGATTAACGATTGTATTGGTGTTGTATCCAAAAACACCGATTAAAGATAATTTACTATTGATCTTAAATTCTGGATTCAAACGAATATCATATTTCTCAAAACTACTATTCTGAATTAACCCTTGCTGATTCATGTAAGTAAATGAACCAAACAAATTGATTTTATCTGTTGAAGTAGATAATTGAACGTTGTGGTTTTGCAACATGCCATTATTGGTAAACACTTCATTAATCCAATCAGTATCAATGATATCTAAATTATTGGCTGGCGTTGTTTTGTACCTATCAATTAATGTTTGAGGGAAAACAGTTGCAGCAGGATTTCCTGTACGATTTTGTTCAGCCACATTGCTCAATGTCATGTGGTCAATTGCGCTAACACGTTCTGGGAGAGCGGTAGCAACTTGTTTTGATACGAAAGCATTATAGCTCAACTTTAATCCTTTTTCTGCTGCTCTTTTTGTTTTCACTAAAATAACACCGCCTGAAGCACGGTTACCATAGATAGCAGTAGAAGCAGCGTCTTTTAATAAAGTGATACTCTCAATAGCGTTAGGATCTATTTGATCCAATGCACCAACGGCCAATCCGTCCACAATAATCAATGGAGCATTACTACCAGAGATTGATCCCTGACCACGAATTACAATACTTGCACCATCTGCACCTGGTCTACCAGATTGTTGTTGTACTGTTACACCCGGAGCCAATCCTTGCAAAGCCTGACTGGTGCTTGTAACTTGACGGCGATTTAAAGTTGCATTATTTAATGTTACCAATGCGCCGGTTAAGCTTGCTTTTTTCTGAGCACCATAACCTACTACCACTACTTCACCCATATCGCCTACCGTAACTTGTAGAACAATATCTAGTGAAGGTCCTGTAACTTTTACTTCTTGTGAAGCAAAGCCAATTCCTGAGAATACAAGCGTTGCATCTTTGCTTGCAAGGATGCTATAATCTCCAGAAGCACTAGTTGCTGTTCCAACTTTGGTGCCTTTTACCAATACCGATATGCCATCTGCAGCATTTCCGGTATTGGCACTTGTAACTCTTCCCGCAACTCTAATTTGTTGCGCCACTGCACTACCAATTATCATTAGTAGTAAACAGCACGAGAGCAATAATTTTTTCATAAGCGATCGTTTTGTTTAGTTATTATATGTCTGTTTAAAAAATCCTTTGTGATTTACATCCATGGTTTCAAATGGATGAATTGTTTGGTCGAGCAACTTGGCAAACTGAATTCTGGTTAATGCAACAGTTTCTTTCCACTCATTACCAATTTGTTGCTTTATTTTTTCTTTGGTTATAGCATTTGATTTTTCTTTTGATAGAATGGTAGACAACTGTACAATGATATTCATTGCATCGTCTATCATTAATTGTTCATTTTTTATGATGAAAGGTTGTTTAAATATCAATTCAAGATCTTTTGCCAATATGATTGTATTAACTAATGAATCAGGATAAAAAAAAGTTTGATTGGCCCAATTGTGTGGCACCCCTTTTCCTTTTAAAATATCTGTAGCGCCAATTCTTTGTGCTACCAAAAAGTCAGGATGGGTTAATGGAACATCAAAATAAGGCATGATATAAGCACCTGATTTTAATAAGCTAGATTGAATAGCTCTCACAGAAACTGATGCTGCATTTATTGATTGTTTAACAGAAAGCGCAGCTAAAGTTCCGGCAGCTTGCCCAATTAATACTACAGAAGGTTGTAAGCGTGTTGTTCCATTTACAATATTAGAAACACTAATACCTTTTTCTGCAACAATCAGTCCATTGAAATTAGCTGGTATTAAAGCTCCTAGAGGAATATTAAAGGAAGGAACCGGATAAAAATCCAGATGTTGGGGGGCGCTTGGATTTTTTCTATGGTGATGATCAATTGGATAATCGCCCACAGCAATTCCGGTTCTATTAAGATGCAAATCGCCTCCAAACGGATTGGCAATATGTTTGATATTAAATCTTACTAAACCCTTGACTCTTCTTCCCTCTCTATAATAAGGAATCAATGGAAATCTGTCCTTCGTGGGAAATTCGTCGTCGGCAAAACCCAAATTTTTAAAGCCTAATTGATTTTGAATAAAATACACAAAACGCAATGTTTGTTCTTTTGCTTTTACCAATTCTTTTTGTCTGGCAGCTTCATCCAATTCAACTACATTTAAATAAATATCATTGCCATAACCTGGCCAATTAATCATGTATTTATGATTCGGCAATTTTCCATAATCCAACATTTTTTTGCCATCAACATTGGGTGCTTTGCGCGTTTTATCTATATAGTAATCTGTACAAGCTCCATCAAACTCTCGTGGATCATAACCTGCAGGTTTTACTATGGTGCAATCTTTCCCTTTACCGTAATCTTTTAATATAGCCGTGTAAGTAATATCTTGAATAATATCATTAGAAGCTTCCACTCCTATATCTTCTCCTGAAATTTTACTTGCTTCCATTCCAAGATCATAAGGAACACCCGCATTTGCAAATACATCCCCTAATTCAGTTGCATCAATTACTTGCTTGGCATAAATAGTAATGGTTCGATTATTTGTTTTATTGCGAAACAAAGCTCCAACAATCGTATTGTTCTTTTTCATCACTTTCATAAACTGATGATTGAACATTACTCGCAATGCTGGAACATCCGCAACCATTTTTTTAAAAATACTATCACCAATATGTGGCTCAAATTGAGTCATGCTTACCCAACCAGTTGCTACTTTAGCGGGTCCGCCATACACTTTGTACAATTGACTTCTGAATTCTCCAAATATGCCTGAAGGCATATTGTGATTACCATCAAATGCAGATACTCCTGCTGCTGTAATCATTCCCCCAAGCCATGTAGTAGGCTCTGTAATGATTGTTTTTACACCCAGTCTTCCGGCTTGTAATCCTGCAGATACTCCACTAGCCCCGCCACCAATAACCAAAACATCTGTTTGCATTGTTTGAGCAAACAATGAACTAGCTGTTAATATTAACAGTATCGAAAAATGATATCGTAATTTATTAATCAATTATTTATAATGATTCTAAGGTTTTCCAAACCTGAAACAATGAGCGAGGAATATGAAAACATCCTTTCCATTTTCCTCCTTTCAAAGGCAACAATACCTCTCCTCTTCTATTTAAATATCCAAACCATTCCCCATATTCATTGTCCTTAAAATTACTCCAAGTATAATTGTGTACTTTTTCAAACCATTCAACACAACGAATATCATTGGTTAGCGCGTACCCTTTAGCCAAAGCCACCAAAGCTTCTACATGTACCCACCATAATTTCTGATCCCATTCCAATTGTTGGGTTGGATGACCTTGCACATCTAAAAAATAAAAAATACCACCATGCTCTTTGTCCCATCCATATTGCAGGGTATCCAGCATGATATTGTTTGCTTTTTTAATCAACACAGTATCATTAAGCCTTTTTCCTAAATCCATGATAAACCACATAGCTTCGATAGTATGACCAGGATTGAGCAATCTCCCTTCGAAACAATCAGCAAAAGATCCATCTTCGTACACGTTTTCTAAAACCAATCCCAATTCAGGTTGATAAAAAACGCCCATCACTTCATGAATAATTTCAGGGATGAATTCATTCACTCTTTTTTCTCCCAATAAATGTTCTAATTCTAATGATAGATTACAAAGTATCATTGGAAGACTAAAATTCTTCAACTCTCTTGTACCTGGAAAATTTTTATTGTAATGTCCCTTTGTATTTTTTCTGCGAGCTAAAATATTTTCAAAGGTATCCAATGCAATTTTTTTATACTCATCAGAAGGCGATGCCTTATCCAATGCAGCAAAAGCCATAGTAGCAAAACAATCACTGAAAATATTATAGGGTTGTACCAAAGGTTTTCCTTCGGCAGTTAATGAAAAATACCAATTGCCATTTTCATCTCTACCATGCTTCATTAAAAATTCAGCACCATGTTTTGCAATATCCAACCATTCTTGCCTGCGCTCTACATTGTTGTACATATAGGCAAAACACCAAACTTGACGACCCTGTAGCCAAATAAATTTATCTGTGTCGTAAACTTTTCCGAATTGATCCAAACAGGTAAAAAAACCTCCATTTACTTTATCGATACTATGATTCATCCAGAATGGAAGAATTCCTTCTAATAATTCATTTTTATACTGATTCGCATAGCTTTTCATAGCTTGAATGGGGTCAGCAATGGCAGTAGATGGCAGCATGGATCCTTATTGAGTTTTTAAAGGATTTATAAAAATCGAATACAATATCATAAATATTTTACAAACTAACTAATACTTTATAATATTTTTTATTTACTAAACAATTTTTAGCGCATTATTTTACGAATATGTTTAAATTGTAGCTTCAATCATTACCGATTCTAGCTGATGCCTAAACCTCATTTACTCCAAGATGTATTTAACGACGACAATTCTTCAGGCGTTGCTTTGAAAAATAAGGCACTTAAAAAGCTGATTTTCAACTTTTTAGACCAAACCGAATCAAGTTCCATAACCGAATTAAGCAAAGAATTAAATATTAGCGTTCCAAAAACCACCAGCTTGGTAAACGAGCTAATCGAAGAAGGCTTAATCAGCGATTATGGAAAAATTGAATCAACAGGGGGCCGCAAAGCCAGTATGTATGGTTTGGTTGCAGATGCTTGTTATTTTCTAGGAGTAGATATAAAGAAGTATTATATCAATATAGGATTATTGAATTTTAAAAAGCAGTTGGTAACTCAAAAGAATAGAATACCCTACAAACTAGAAAACACGCAAGAATCGCTAAATCAGTTAATACAAATTATTCAAGGATTCATCAAAGAACTACCTATAAAAAAAGATAAAATATTAAGCATTGGCATTAATTTATCTGGAAGGATTAAAAACACAACAGGCTATAGTTATAGTTTTTTTCATTTTCAAGAAGAGCCATTGTCTTCGGTAATTCAAGATAAAATTGGCATTAAAACATTTATTGAAAATGATTCTAGAGCCATGGCATTTGGTGAGTTTTGTTTTGGAGAGGTGAACACAGAAAAAAATGTATTGTTTGTAAACATCGACTATGGAATTGGTTTGGGTATTTTAATTGATAGCGAAGTCTACTATGGCAAATCAGGATTTAGTGGCGAGTTTGGTCATATCCCTATTTTTGACAATGAAATTATTTGTCATTGTGGAAAAAAAGGTTGTTTAGAAACCGAGGCCTCTGGCACTGCAGTTATTAGAAAATTTAAGGAAAAAATAAAGCATGGTTCTACCTCTTTGTTGATTAAGAAAAATAAAACATTAGAAAGTATTAATTTAACAGACATTATTCAAGCTGCAAATAATGAAGATGTTTTATGCATAGAACTTTTAGCAGAAGTAGGAGAAAAATTAGGAAAGGGCTTGGCTTCATTGATTAATATTTTTAATCCAGAATTAATTATTCTAGGTGGCACCCTTTCAGAAACAGGCGATTTTTTAAGATTGCCTACCAGAAGCGCCATTAATAAATATTCTTTGAGTTTGGTTAATACAGACACCGAACTTAAATTGTCTAAACTGGGAGAGAAAGCAGGTATACTAGGCGCTTGTTTGATTGCTAGAAATAAAATATTAGCGGTTCGCTAAAAATTATTTCTTCTTGGCCCCTCTTTTAATTGGCTTACCATATTTTTTTTGCATGGCATCTTTCCTACTAACCTTAACATTGGTTTTACTGTTTTTTGCAGATTTAGGATGAAATGCCGGACCCCGTTCATCTTTTTTGGGTGGTTTGATATACGGAATTTTCATGTATACTTTTGGTATCTCATCTTCGGTAAGTATTTCAGAAATTGGCAACCCATCAGGCAGCGCAAGTTCAGGAATTGAATATTTCATCAACAATTCGATAGATTCTTTGAATGGAATTTCTTTTGTTGTTGTGAAAGTGATAGCAATTCCTTTTTTATCAAAACGGCCTGTTCTTCCAATTCGATGTATATAATTTTCTGGCACATCAGGTGTATCAAAATTAATTACATGCGTTACTTCTGCTATATCTATACCTCTTGCTACAATATCCGTAGCTATGATAAATCGATATATACCTTCTTTGAATTGTTTAACCGTATTGAATCGATGATTCTGTTCTTTGTTTGAATGAATTACGCCAGCAGCTCCAGTATAGTTGGGTTCTAAAACTTCATACAATTGATCAGCTAATTTTTTGGTAGCAGTAAATATCAATACTTTGGTCATGGTTGCATCTTCTGCCAATAAATATTGCAACAAATTAACCTTTGTATAAAAATTGGGAACAGCATAAAAAGACTGTTCTATATTTTCTAGCGGAGTTCCAGTAGGCGCAGCTTCTATTCTAATAGGTGCATTGAAATAAGTTTCCATCAACTCCTCTACTTCTTCTGTGATGGTAGCAGAAAATAATAAATTTTGTCTTTTATCTGGCAATAAATCCATGATATTTCTAAGCTGTGTACGAAAACCTAAATTCAACATTTCATCAACTTCATCAATCACTAATTTTTTAATGAATTTAGTTTTAAGTGCACCATTCATGGCCAAATCAAAAAATCGCCCGGGAGTGGCTACAATAATATCAGCACCTTCTTCTAAATCAATTGCCTGTGTATTGATATTTACTCCTCCATATACGCCTTTAACAATCAAGCTTAAATAAGGAGTTAATTTTTTTACTGATTCAACAACCTGAACTACCAACTCTCTAGTTGGTACCACAATTAAAATTTGAGGATCTTTATTCTTGGTGAATTTCCATTGTTTAATACATGGCAATAAATATGCTATGGTTTTTCCTGTGCCTGTCTGAGCAATTCCACATACATCTTTACCAGACATGGCTATTGGAAATACTTTGTATTGGATGGTGGTTGGTGTTGTAAAACCAAGATCATCTAAGGCCGAGAATAAAGCGGTATTGAGGTTGAGGTCGGAGAAACTAATACTCATAATGAGCGTAAAGATAGAATTAATTAAAGGATTTGCTCGCTTCGCGAATATTGGCTTTTTATTGATCTGTAAACCCAAGGATTCTCGTTGCTGCGCTCCGTGTTCTTAGAAGATGGGAGATCTAGTATAAATAAAAAATGTTGCTAAGACCAATTCTACACCTAAATTGAGTATCCGAGGGTATTTTAGCTTTAAAGCCCAATAGTTATAAATGAACTTTTTATACTGTATCCCAGACAAAACAAAAAAAATTCAACATAGTTGAATTTTTTTTGTAGCATCTACGTACGCAGTGAACTGCAAAGTGATACTTTTTTGTATTTAAATCTACAATAGCCTAGTAGGATAAAGGTTGCTTATCGGTTTTATCATAATTTATTTTGCGTCAGAAAATTCGCCTATGTTGTCTACTAATTTAGTAAGACCTGATCCGTCAATATTACAACTGTAGATAGCATCTTGGCTTGTTGGTAACACAGGGTTAAGATTTAATGTGAAAAAAAACTTTTTCCCATCTGGTGATATTTTAATTGATTCCTTAACTATTTCTGCCGTTGTAGGTACTGCAATAGTTATTTTAGTTTGATTTGATCCGTCAAATTTTGATGACCAAAATTCATTAGGCTTATCACCTCCTTTAGCAAAAACTAGCAAACCAGCATTTTGTGTACTTATGGTTCCATTACTAGTTACGGTTAAACCTTGCCCAACAATAACTCCACCTAAATTAGAAGTTGTAGCTATTGGGAGTGAATTGCTGGTATTGTTTTGTGCTGAAATTTCTTTATTGCAGCTAATGTTAAATACTGTAATAGAGATGGAAAAAAACGTTAAGATTAGAGATCCTTTGAAGATATTTTTCATATTTAATTATTTTTTATATTAACATTCCTTGAGCACATTTTGTTTAACAATAATTAAGAAAATTTTTAATTAATAATTGTTTTGCATAAAAAAGACATCCATTTATATCTAACTCTAGAAAAGAAACCCGAAAAAGGTATGGTATGAGGTATGTTTTGATACTAAAGAAAAAACCCCCACATAACTAACTGATAATCAGCGTCATATGAGGGTCTGTGTCGGGAAGACAGGATTCGAACCTGCGACCCCCTGGTCCCAAACCAGGTGCGCTACCGGCCTGCGCTACTTCCCGAAACATGAATCGAAACACTTTCTATACTTGAGTTTTCCGCCGGAGAAAAATTCAATAAAAATAGTTTCGCGGTGAGGGAGGGATTCGAACCCTCGGTACAGTTTAACCCGTACGGCAGTTTAGCAAACTACTGGTTTGAGCCGCTCACCCACCTCA
>JBILRH010000073.1:0-8605 GCA_044372715.1 Sediminibacterium sp.
ATTCTTTAATGGCCAATAATCCATGTACACAACAATAATCAAATTCAATACCTTGCCCAATTCTATTAGGCCCACTGCCTAAAACAATAATTTTTTTCTTCTTAGAAGGTACTGATTCGTTGGAATTTAGTGTTGGCGTCATTTTCAAGTAGAATTGCGCAAAATTAGGGTTACCCAGCAATTTTTGAGATTATTTTTTTAAAAATCGGTAGATAAAGCGAATTCAACTAGTTATTATTGATTTACTTAACTTCGATTTTAAATTGATTAATATGAAACAGTTGTTTTTCTTCGCTAGTTTATTTTTTCTTTTTGCCTGTTCATCAGGTATTAAAGTGGCCAATGTAGAAGCTTCTCCAGATGCCGATTTTAGTAAATACAAAACCTATGGGTTTTATGAAGTAAAAGCTTCTGGCGATACTATTTCCGAAGGTTTTACAAAGCGCATTGGGTATTTAAAAACTGCAATTAGCGAAGAAATGAGCAAGCGTGGATTTACTCCTTCTTCTAATCCTGATTTATTCATTAACATTGGTGTTGTAGTGAAAGAAGAAGTACAAACCCGTAAAACCGATTGGGCTACAGAAGGAAGATTTACTTATATGGGTCAACGCAACTATAGATGGGAATCCAAAGAAGTTGAAACAGGTCGCTACAGAAATGGAACAGTTTCAGTGCATGTAGTAGACGCTGCACAACGCAATATGTTATGGAAAGGAACTGCAAAAGGAGTTGTTCCTGAAAAGGAAAAAAACATACCCCAAGCAGCATTGAATGGTATGAAGGAATTGTTTGTAAAATTTCCGGTGCCCGCTAAATAATTATTTCACTTTGCATAATTCCTCCCAACGCGAGGTATAACGTGGGCTGCGGAGCTCTTGTCGCATCTTCCAGTTTCTGGTTGTTCCGGAAGCTGCAAATTTGATCAGATCGTTGCGCATGGAAAAATTAACATTGTCGATCATGCTCATGAGCATCCGATTTTTGTTGGGTTCGGGTGGAGTAAATAAATTTCCTTGGATGGAATCATCCGGAACAATATTGCTGAGTATTACGCCGCCTTTTTTATAGGTTCTTCCTTTTTCGAATAATCGATCAACCAATGCCAAAGCGGGTTTGATGAGTTCATTGGTAGATGAACTTGCTTGCGGTAATTCTACATAAGTTCCAATGGAAGGGCCATGCCTGAATCGTGCACCAGGAGCAATTTCTTCTTTGGGTACAATAAATACGCTGATGGTAGATGCTGCCGAATGTTGCCGTCTTAATTTTTCTGCTGCCCTACTAACATAAGTGGCAATGGCTTCTTTGATTTCTTTAAGGCTACTTACTGGTGTACCAAACATACGGGTAGTGGCAATTATTTTTTTATTGATGCGCTCTTCGTTCATCGGCATGGAATCTTCGCCATTCAATTCTCTGATCAATCGCTTGCCTACTACACCGCCTAAATTTCGATTTGCCCAATCTATAGTTTGTTTGCTTAATTCAAGCGCGTTATTGATATTGTAGAGTTGTAATTTGGTAGCATACTGACGCCCTACGCCCCAAATATCTTCTACCAACGTTTTTTCGAGGGCCTGTTGCGTTTTTCGCGGACTGTCTAATACCAAAACACAATTGGTAGCCAGTTTATGTTTCTTGGCCAATCGGTTGGCTACTTTACTCAATACTTTAGTTGGCGCTACACCGATAGATACTTTAATACCTGTCCATTGCTCTACTGTATCTTTTAAATGCGTACAAAATGATTGCAATTCTTTAAGGGGAATATGACCTAGGTCTATAAAACATTCATCTACCGAATATACTTCTACTGTATTCGGTGGCAATAATTGGCGGAGCGTTTCCATTACCCGCCAACTCAAATCGCCATAGAGGTTATAGTTAGAAGAAAAAGTAGCTACTCCATGTTTAAGTATTAATGGTTTGGCTTTGAAGTATGGGCCTGCCATTTCAACCCCAATCGCTTTTGCTTCATCGCTGCGCGATACAATGCAACCATCATTATTACTCAATACCACTACTGGCCTCTTGTTTAGTTCGGGCCGAAACAATCGTTCGCAAGAACAATAAAAACTGTTGCAGTCGATAATGGCTTTCATGATACCCCGTGAATCGAATATGTAACCACGCCCCATACATGCGCCCTGTCGTCGAAGCCACTGAGTGGGATGTCGGCAAATTTTTTATTCTCCGATTGAAGGGTCATAGAATTAATGGTTTTGTGCAATCGCCGCACCAGCAATTCTCCATCTAATATGGCAATGATGATTTTTCCGCTTACCGCCTTAATACTTCGGTCTACAATCAGTGTATCGCCAGTAAAAATGCCCGCCCCAGACATAGCATCGCTGTTCATTCTGAAAAAAAAGGTAGCCGGTTTGTTGCGGATCAGTTGCTCATTCAGATCGATCCCTCGTTCCGCAAAATCGTCGCTGGCAGCCCCAAATCCGGTGGCATTGGCAGTGGGTACTTCCCACTGATCGTATTGTTTGGTGCCTTTATAGGCGGCCCCATACCATTCTTCCCCATCCATAAAATAAATTGATTAATACTAAATTATTTAGTAAATTTATGCTAAAATAATTATCAAAGTAAAATTTTATTTATGCAGGCAGGATTTATATTGAACCCTTCGGGAAGGGTGCATATCAAAGAACAATGCAGCCAGTATTTGCTGATGGCTTACCCGCAAATCGGCAAA
This sequence comes from Sediminibacterium sp., assembly GCA_044372715.1. Taxonomy (GTDB): domain Bacteria; phylum Bacteroidota; class Bacteroidia; order Chitinophagales; family Chitinophagaceae; genus Sediminibacterium. The sequence continues at coordinate 2,708 of JBILRH010000073.1, forward strand.
CAGTCGGCTGTGGTGGCACCTCCCATTGAGTTAGCCGTCTTTCAAGCAAAAGAGCCAATGGAAGCCACCATTATTCGCTGGATGCACCGAATCATTAGTAATCAGCAGCTTTTTATGGTACCCATGGAGCAGGTATTTGATACCAGTGGTAAACGTTTGCAAGCGCGTATTCAGGATAAATCGGCTTTTCAGCAATTGGCCAAACAGCTAAAAGTAGTGAGCCAGTATATCTGTAGCTATGATTGCCCCGAAATGATTTTTAGTATACAGCCACATGTACAAATAAGTAAAACCATTGCTGATCCGGCCTATCATTTATTACTGGCTGCACAGCAAACAGAATCTTTTGTAGGCAGTTTCGAAATCAGGGAGTTGCTCCTATTAAAAAAGTACCACGATTTTGATAGCTATAAACCCATGAATGTATTTGCGTTGAGGCCTTAAATGCGGTAATCCAGTATCGAATCTTTATTTTCGTTGAAACTTAGATGCGATAAATGGAAGCTGTTATAGAAGAAATAGGTCAATTATTTACCAAACTGCTTAATGAGCAGGCCGATCGGATAGAAAAAATTCCACAGAGTGGTAGCGACCGTGTGTATTTTAGAGTTTACGCAGGTAGCAAAACCTATATCGCTACTTATAATACCCATCAAAAAGAAACAGCCACTTTTATTTATTTCAGCAAGCATTTTAAAGCCGCGGGTCTTTCAGTTCCGCAAATACTTGGAGTGAATGAAAACAATACGCTTTATGTTCAAGAAGATATGGGCACTGCCTCGCTCTTAAATGAATTGGAAGCGAGAGGTCATAATGATCAAGTGTATCAATTGTTTCAAAAAAGTTTAGCCGAGCTGGCGCGTATACAAATATTGGGCGATAAAGGATTGAATTATGATTATTGCCTAACTGCCAAAGAGTTTGGAAAGCAAGCCATCATGAGCGACCTGCTTTATTTTAAATATTATTTTCTCGATACACTCCAACTACCATATGATAAGCAAGCTATGTTGGATGATTTTGATGCATTGAGTACTTATCTAACAAGAACAGAGAATAAGTATTTCATGTTTCGCGATTTTCAGAGCCGTAATATTATTGTGAATGAAGAAGCAGTTCATTTTATTGATTACCAAGGAGGAATGAAAGGGGCTTTACAATATGATGTAGCGTCCTTATTATGGCAGGCAAAAGCAGAACTAAGCGAAGACTGGAAAAAAAGATTGCTTACCTACTATATGGATCAGGTGGATGCATTGCTGGAGAAGCCTATTGATCGCATCACTTTTGTAAGCCAATACAATGGCTATGTATTGATCCGATTATTACAAGTATTGGGGGCCTATGGTTTCAGGGGATTGTTCGAACGCAAAGCCCATTTCTTATCGAGCATACCATTGGCCTTGCATAATCTGCAATTTTTTATTGAACATGAAAGAGTAGGAATTGTAACACCCGAATTTGATCGGGTATTGCGTTTGGTAGTAGATGAGCAAATGATCAATCGTTTCAAAGTGCCGCAGGCCAACGAAAAAACACCTCTTGTGATTGAAATCAATAGTTTCAGTTATAAGAAAGGCATACCAGCCGACCCTACTGAAAATGGTGGTGGATTCATGTTTGATATGCGCGGTATTTTAAATCCTGGTAGATTTGATGAATACAAAAAACTCACAGGTCAAGATAAATCGGTGCAAGATTTTTTACAGCAGCGCACCATGATGGGTAAATATTTAAACAGTGTGTGGGACTTGATTGATATAACTGTAGAGAATTATTTGAGTAGGGATTTTGAACACTTAATGATTAATTTTGGATGCACTGGCGGACAACACAGAAGTGTGTACGCGGCAGAACAAACCGCTAGGCATTTACGCAATAAGTATAAAGTAAAAGTAAACCTCACGCATACCAATAGTGCAAATTGGGTTAGATAAAAATTGATCTATGAAGGCAATGATTTTGGCAGCAGGATTGGGTACACGCTTAAAACCTTGGACAGATAGGCACCCTAAAGCGTTGGCTGAAGTAAATGGCGTTTCATTACTCGGAAGAAACTTGCATTATTTACAAGCTCACGGCATCAAAGAAGTAATTGTAAACGTGCATCATTTTGCTGATCAAATTGTAGAAGCAGCCAAACAATATGATGGCTGGGGTTCCAGAATATTTTTTTCCGATGAACAAGATGAAGTGCTAGAAACAGGCGGAGGCCTAGTAAAAGCAGCACATTATTTTAAAGCTGAATCCGATTTTGTATTGATGAATGTAGACATTCTTACCAATATGGATCTTTCTGCAATGATTCAACAGCATCTTGCTACAAAAGCAATGGCTACTTTAGCAGTGAGCGACCGTAATTCGAGTAGGTGTTTATTATTTAATCAGCACCAACAAATGGTTGGATGGCGCAACAATGCAACCGGAGAAGAAAAAGGGCCAGTACTTAAAATGAATAATAGAGAAGGAATTTATCCTATGGCATTCAGTGGTATTCATATATTAAACAATAGCATTTTTTCAGCGATTCAACGCGCCGGTAAATTTTCGATGATTGATGTTTATTTGGATTTGTGTAGCAAGTATTCAATACAACTTTTTGATCATTCTGGCGCCGATTTAATTGATGTAGGTAAGCCAGAAAGCATCGAACAAGCAGAAGCTATATTTAAATAATCATGCGAAAATTAGACTTTGTATTAGTGGGTTGTGGTAAAGCAGGCGCCATGCATCTTCCGCATATACTAAAGTATGGTAGATTAAAAGCGGTGATTGATACTGATGAAGAAATAGGAAGAGAATGGGCAAAAAAATACAACTGCAAATTTCATGTTCATTTAGAAGATTTTATTGGAAAAGAATTTAGTGTAGATGTAGTGGTTATTTGTAGCCCCAACTATCATCATTTTTATCCAGCTTCTTTGGCGCTCCGGCACAAAACGAATGTTTTGATAGAAAAGCCCATGGTATTAACACTTGCTCATGCAGATAAATTAATCAAACATGCCGAAAAAAACAATGTGCAGATTTTTACAGTAATGCAAAATCGTTTTAATCCAGCGGTGGTTGCTGTAAAAAAAGCATTGGATAAGGGCAGTTTCGGGAAATTATACAGCATTCAAATCAATTGTTTTTGGAATAGGAATGCACAATATTATTCCGATGATTGGCATGGCACCAAGTTGAAGGATGGGGGTATTTTATTTACCCAATTCAGTCATTTTATTGATTTATTGATTTGGTTTTTTGGGGTGCCTGATTTGGTAAAAAGTATAGCCAATAAAGTAGCACATGGAAAAGAAATGGAAATAGACGATCAGGGTGCTGTGATCATGCAATGGAAAAATGGAATCATAGGGTCATTGCAGTATTCTGTAAATGCATTTGAACAAAATAGGGAGGGGTCTATTACCATTATGGGGTCAGCAGGAATGGTAAAAATTGGCGGCGCTTACTTAAATCGGATCGATTATCAGTTTATGCGAGGCTCCAGATTAGTGGTTAAGGCGAAAAATAATATTGCTAATGATTATGGCACTTATAAAGGGTCAATGAGTAATCATGGCGAAGTGTATAAAAGTATGGCGAATAATTTACTCCAAGGAAAGCCTTATTATACCAGTGCGAAGGATGCAAAAAAAACCATTGGGTTGATCAAAAAAATCATGAAGCAAAAACACTAATTATATGGCTGCACCATTTCAATTAATTGATGCTTGTATTCGGGATGTTCAATTCGGTAGAAATGTTACCGTGATCAATCCTTGTAATTTGTATGAATGTACCATTGGCAATGATGTTTTTATCGGTCCATTTGTAGAGATTCAAAAAAATGTTCTAATAGGCAATTCATGTAAAATTCAATCACATAGTTTTATTTGTGATGGAGTAAGCATCGGTAATGATTGTTTTATAGGGCACGGTGTAATGTTTGTAAATGATTTGTTTAAAGATGGTGGGCCTTCGGGAGATTCTTCTAAATGGGGTAAAACAATTATAGGCAATCATGTTTCAATAGGAAGCAATGCCACTATTTTACCAGTGAATATTTGCGACCATGTTGTAATCGGAGCTGGAGCCGTTGTAACAAAAAACATCAAAGTGCCAGGTGTATATGCAGGCAATCCAGCAAAAAAAATTGATAAAGTAATGATTTCATTTTAAGCAGAGCGCTATTAAAAGTGAAATAAATCTTATACTTTAATATAAACTTTCTTTTTATCTAATACATATACAATCATCCAATAAAAAACAATCATTAAAAGCGCATACAATAATGAGGGAATGCGTTCATCGGTAAAAAACACTTTCATATTTTCATAAATAAACGGAAGGGTAGATGTGTATGTTTTTTTACCAGTTTCATCTACAGATACCACCCATCTAAATAAACCCAATACCCTAGGCAGAAAACCGCTTAATACAAAAATGAATAGAGGATTCTTCCCAAATACATCAAAGAATTTACTCCAATTGCCTTTTATTTCTTTGAATTCAATTAAATAAATCAATACACCAATAGTGAGTATAGCTAGGCCTGAAGTGTAAATGGTATAACTACTGGTCCATATTTTTTTATTGATCGGAAAGCTCATGTCCCATAAATAGCCAGTAACAACAAGCATGATACCTGCAATTAATAAATGCGTGAGCATTTCAAAATTCTTGCCTTTTAATTGAATATATTGACCTACCAAAAACCCAAATATCACTTGCACAATAGCTGCAGGACTGCTCATCAATCCTTCCGGATCAAATGGAATACCTTCTCCCTTATATAAATGCAGTTCACCTAAAATAGTAGAATCAATGGCAGTGCCAAACCAGCCCGCCAAACTATAAGGATCTCCAGTTGCGCCTCCAGCAAAACAAATAAACCAATAGATCAACAATAATGTCATCCCAATGATAAAAGCTCCTTTGGCTTTACCATAAAATACAATAACAGAACCAAAAAAATAGCAGAGCGCTATTCTTTGCAGTACTCCCATAATGCGAATTTTTTCCCAGGGTTTTGCCACTAGTAAATCTCCATCCCATTTTACAAAGGGGCTCCAATTTAAGAATAGACCTATCGCAAAAATGACTAAGGTTCTTTTGATAACTTTCTTCCAAAACACAGCAGGGCCAGCTTGTTCAAAACGAGGCATAACAAATGCCATTGCATTACCTACGGCAAATAGAAAGAAAGGAAAAACCAAATCGGTTGGGGTGCATCCATGCCAAGGCGCATGTTTTAAAGGACCAAAAATATGACCCCAGTTTCCTGGGTTATTTACTAAAATCATTAAAGCAACTGTGGCACCTCTAAATACATCTAAAGAGTAATATCTATTTCCCATTGGTAGTAAATTCTACTATGAAGTTAGTTTTTATTGGTTAAATATGCTTGTTTTGATGGATGAAGAGTTGGTAATATGGTAAATTGAATCTCTATGTATATATTGCTGCTAATAACGAACTTGCACGAGGTTTTATATACAGATTTGGCATTTAGGTTGCATATTTGCAGCAAGTTGTATTGAAATTGATAACTAAATGAAAAAAGCTTTAATCACAGGTATTACCGGACAAGATGGAGCATACCTCACAGAGTTGTTGTTAAAGAAGGGATATGAAGTGCATGGTATTAAACGTCGTAGTTCTATGTTTAATACCCAGCGTATAGATCATCTCTACGAAGATCCTCATGTACCCACAAGGCATATGACTTTGCATTATGGCGATTTAACGGATAGTACCAACCTGATCCGCATTATTCAAGAAGTGCAACCCGATGAAATTTACAATTTGGGTGCCATGAGCCATGTGCATGTAAGCTTTGAAACACCAGAGTATACGGCCAATGCCGATGGTATTGGCGCGCTTAGAATTTTAGAAGCCATCCGTTTATTAGGT
>JBILRH010000074.1:0-8588 GCA_044372715.1 Sediminibacterium sp.
TACCTTTATCAGAAGCCATGTCAATGGCTTGCTGCAGAAAATTTAATTTTATCAATGCCAATTCTACATGCAAACGCTTGTTGCGTGCCATTTTGAAATTAATCTCTGTATCATTCAAAACATTCAATGCACTTACTAAATAAGACAAACTGGTTTTTGCAGCAACTTCAATATATTTCGATTGCATTCCTTCTACCACTTCTAACAAGCTTGCCGATTTAGGATCTTTACAAACCAATAAGTTTCTGATAAATTCGGCAAAACCATTCAATACCAAATCGCCTTCAAATCCTTTTCTATTGATAGCGTCGTACAACATCATAGCTCCGGCTAAATCTTGTTGTTGCATCGATTCCAATAATTTGAAAAAATAATCCTCATCCAAAATATTCAAATGCTCTAAGGTGTTTTGATAAGTTACTTCTCCATTGGTAAAGCTTACAATCTTATCTAGAATGCTGAGAGAATCTCTCATACAACCTTCGCTCTTTTGAGCAATTACTTGCAATGCGGCTTTTTCGGCTTTAATATGTTCTTTATCTACAATTTCTTGCAAATGTTCTACCGTATCATTATTGGTAATTCTTTTGAAATCGAATATTTGACACCTACTTAAAATAGTAGGGAGTATTTTATGTTTCTCAGTAGTTGCTAAAATGAAAATAGCATGCGCCGGCGGTTCTTCCAATGTTTTTAAAAATGCATTGAATGCACTTGAACTAAGCATGTGTACCTCATCTACAATATATACTTTGTATTTACCTGCTTGGGGCGCAAAGCGTACTTGTTCTACCAGCACACGAATATCATCAACCGAATTATTACTAGCAGCATCTAATTCGTGAATATTCATAGATGTACCTGCATCAAACGAAACACAACTATTGCATTCGTTACAAGCTTCACCTTCAGGAGTTTGATTGGTACAATTGATGGTTTTTGCTAAAATTCTCGCACAGGTGGTTTTGCCCACCCCTCTTGGTCCACAAAACAAAAAAGCATGTGCCAATTGATTGTTCTTGATCGCATTTTTTAGCGTGGTAGTAATATGTTGCTGACCCACAACTGTATTAAAGTTCTGGGGGCGGTATTTACGAGCTGAAACAATGAAGTTTTCCATAGAAAGGGTTGCAATATAGCTTATTTATAATCCATCTCAGGGTGCCTTTCAAACAAATATTTATGATCAAATATAAACCGATAGGTAACCATTCTCCTACTTTGTTTTCCACCAAGACTTTTGTAAATATTCACCATCTTGGGGTTCCAATCACCTGCCCAACCCATTTCATACTGATTGTACCATCCCTTGCCTTGAATCTTTAGTCCACAAGCATAAATAAGATAACTATCAATCCCTAAAGCCTGGTATTTAGGCACAACTCCAAACGCTAACCCAGTTAATCTTTTATTAATACCTCGGTATTTCATCCAGAGCAAGCGTAATTTTTCTACCCAACCGAATTTGCCATTGAAATATTTAAAATATTGATTGATATCGGGAATATTGATAAACATGGCAATGGGTTCAGTTTTGTAATAAGCAAACCAAACTACCCTTTCATCCATGATAGGTTTCATTTTATTAAATAATTTAACTACTTGCTCCTTGGTAATTTCTTTTGCTTCTCCATGCTGGGCCCAAGCTGCATTGTACACCGTTGCAAAATCTTCAGCGTATTTTTCTAAATCCGATATTTTTATATGCTTTGCCTCATATCCTGGCTTGGTATTGAATTTGGCGTATCGCTCTGGAAACCTTTCTGGCAATGGATCGTCTACATTCATGTAATAATAATACTGGTTGTAATAATTACTGAAACCATACTGCTCAAATAATGATTGGTAATAGGAAGGATTAAAAGACATGCCATACATAGGTTCGCTATCAAATCCTTCTACCATTAAACCCCACCATTTATCTCGATCCCCAAAATTGATAGGACCATCCATTGCCTCCATTCCCATTTCTTGCAACCAGTTTTTTGCAGTATCAAATAACAAATTAGCAGTTGCTTGATCATTGATACAATCAAAAAAACCTATTCCGCCAGTTTTAAAATCTGTTCCTTTATTGATGTATTTATCGTTGGTAAATGCAGCAATTCTACCCACTAAGTTTCCATTATCAGTTTTGGCAATCCATCTTTTTGCGTTGCCATATTTAAAATTTTTATTTTTTTGAGGATCAAATACATCATTCACTTCATTATCCAAGGCCCTTATATAAACCGGATTATGAGCGTTCATCAATGCATTCACTACTAAAAATTCTTGTACAGAAGCAGTATCATGCACTTCAATAATCTGCATACATTCAATTTATTGATTAAACAATTTATTCATCATTTTAGCATCGTGGCCATAAATATCTTTCCTAAAATTCAATAACCCATCTTTATCAACCCAAGCTGTGAAATAAACCAAGTATACAGGAATGGTTTGTTTTAAAGTAACCCACTTCTCTTTAGCCAGATGCATGGCACTATCTATGGTAACACTTTTCCAAGTAGTAGTATCATCCCTCAATAAATATTGAGCGAATTTTTTTGGTTCGGCAATTCTTATACATCCATGACTCAAACCTCTACCAGATTGCTGAAACAAATTACGATTAGGGGTATCATGTAAATAAATACTATAGCTATTTGGAAAAAGAAATTTAACCAACCCCAATGAATTGGTTGGCCCTGGCTTTTGCCTCACAATGGGCAAAGAACCGCTGTATCCGGTAATTTCCATATTGTGTTTACTAATATAATTACGATCTCTTTGCATTGCGGGCAAAATCTCTTTTCGAACAATACTTTCGGGTACATTCCAATAGGGGCTAAATACAATGTATTTTAAATTGCCGTTAAAGATTACGGTATTATTGGCAGCAGAACCTACAATAACACGCATATCAAAAACCTGTTTCCCACTATCCATTACATGCAATCTGTATTCTGGAATATTAACCAAAATAAAATTCCTTTCTTGCTGAGGAGGCATCCACCTGATTCTTTCTAAATTAACCAAAATCTGTTGCACTCTTTTTTTCAAAGGAATATTCAACTCTGCAATCATTTGATTTCCGATAACTCCATCAATAGCTAAACCATGTCGCAACTGGAATAGTTTTACCGATCGCAACATAGTAGTATCATACACATTAGAACTATCTAAACCAATATTGGATTGTAGTATATTTAATCGTTTTTTTATTTGAAAAACAATACCTGCTGAATCCCCCAGTTTTATTGACTTTTTAAGCAATGGGATACTATCATTTGTTTCATTTTTCTCTAATTCAATGGTTTTAATTAACCAATTTTCGAGCACTTTATATTGATTACTCATTGGAGCATAAGCATCTGGATCTTTTGCTTTAGCAGCAATAATGGTATCTAACAGAGCCGTTAAATCAATTTTCTTTCTTGGAATAAACCAGCCCAATTCTGCAGCATTAATATCTGCTCCCTTGTAAACTTTTGCAGCATATTTAAAAAACTGGCCGGTTAATAATAATTCCGTTTGTATAACTGCTTTATTGTTTTTTTCTTGAACATTTTTTTTTGTACCCAAAGAATCATAGAGTTGATTCAATAAAGCATTATAGATACTGCTATCTTCAAAATTATTAATATAGTTATTTTGGAGATTGTAAAAATTATGCGCTTGCTCTGACAGTCCGCTAGAATCAAACCATGCAAATTCAAAATTTCTTGGAATATAAAATTGATTGAATTGCTGCTTATATGAAGCCAAATCTGGATGTAAAACCAAAAATGCCTCTATATCTGCACTATCAAAAAATATGGAATTAAAAGAGTTAACAGTTGTAATAGTTGTATCTCTAACAACAACTTGTTTTTTACCAACTATTCCATTACAAGAATAAAAAATAATAGAAATAAAAAAAACAATGGTGAATATTTTCCAAGGCATGCGATGAAGTTACTAATTGTTTGGAATTATCTGTTCTGCAATAATACGGCAGCAACCAATCCAGCCGTTTCTGTTCTGAGTCGATTGCTTCCTAAACTCACTGGCGTAAAGCCTTGATGGATAGCTGCCTCTATTTCAACTGGAGAAAAATCTCCTTCTGGGCCAATTAAGATGAGCTGATCATTTGCTATAGCTAATTTTTGAAGAGGCGTTTTTTCGGCTTTTTCACAATGAGCAATCATTTTTAATCCTTTCGATTCCATTTTAATAAGTTCATTAAATTGAATGGGTTGATGTAAGATAGGCTTCCAACTTTGTTGGCTTTGTAACATTGCAGCAACAATGATACTCTCCCAACGCGCTGCTTTAAAATGATGTTTTTCTGTTCGCGTAGATATTAATGGATAAAAATGACCAATGCCAATTTCAGTTGCTTTTTCTAAAAACCATTCCATTCGAGCAGGATTTTTTACAAATGAAATGGCAATACTAGAAATAGGATACTTGGGGGGCACATGTGTTTTATTAGACAGCATTGCTACTGCCTGCGTTTTATTGGCAGAAATTAGACATGCTTCAAAACGATTTCCCATTCCATCCGTAAGCATCATCATTGCCCCTTCTTTCATTCTCAATACTTGAACACAATGCTTTGCTGTTTCTTCAGAAAGACTAAAGAGCTCGGGCTGATTGGGTAATAAGGGTTCAAAAAAATATGGAATAGACATGTTTAAAAAATTGAATGGCTAATTTAAAACAAGCACCATAACTCCCTCTGAAGCAGATTTTCTTTTAGGGAGGTATAAATCTCTTCCATTAAAATAAAGATGTACAGGGGAATTGCTTTGTGTAGCCAATAAAATATCTATTCCATTCATAAATGGAACTGCATTGAAAGTAGGAATTAGGTTTCCACTGGATTTTTTATCTCCATCATCAAAAATAAATTGAGCAATCCCAGTTTTAGAAGCAGGTGAAATAATTGAACTACTAAGGTTAATATCGTTAATGGTTAAAGAATCCCTGCCATTTATAACAGCTCCATTACTGGTAAAAATAGCCAATACAGATTGCTGATCATCTGTTGGTAAAGTATTGAGTAATAATGCAGTCATTCCTGTTTTAGGCAATGCTCTCAAATAAACCAGTGAATTCGATTGAACAAAGGGTTCATGAAAATAATAAACTGTTCGTTGACCTCCTGTTGGTTGTAAAACAAATTCATACCCAATAGAAGGATCGGCAATAAATGGACCCCAATTTCCCAACGAATCTGCCAGAAAATGAAAATCAGGAACTGTTTTTTTTCTTTCTCCTTTTTGTAAATTAAAAGCATACACATCAATTGAAGCACCAGCCAACGGAGTGTTTTCTCCCATCAAACAAGCTTTGCCAGCAATCACTGGTTTTCTTTCTTTTTTATTTTTAAGAGTAGCGTTAATACCATTGTTGAAAAAAGAATACATACTATAAAAAGAAGCTTCGCTTGTTGCTACTTGATAATGGTCATTGCCAGATTGCTGAATATTGTCTGCTCCAGGAATTACACCTCCCTTTGCTACTTTATCATCAGTAGAAAAAATATTCATAGTAGGTACTTCTCCGTTTTTCCCTGCAGGTTTTGTATTTTTTCCACTTCCTATATGAACATAATGCGCCACTTTACTAGCACGCAAAGAATCATTTAAATAATTATATCCAATTCCACCTCCTGCAGAATGACCTACCAAATTAATTTTATCAGCACCTGTTTTTTTGATAATTCCATTGATCAATGAATCTAACTGTGCGTTGGTATTTCCACGGGCGCCAATGCTGTTCCAATCAAAAACATACAACTGATTATTGCAATACCCGTTGGAAATGAAACGCTGAAATTGTGTAGCATAAGTATCTCCACTTCCTAAAAATCCATGTACAAAAACAATGGGTGTTTTTATAGGATCACATTTTTGAGAGAAAACCAAACTGGTAAACAATCCCCCACACAAAAACAGTATTATTTTTTTCATGCTAGTTTGAAGTTAACTAAAAGGAGCATCTTGATCTAAGCCCTCATCAAATTCTCCACCATTCATTTTGCTTCCTTTCTGAATAAAAAATTTAGGTCCGTCGCCTGCAGCTGTACTAGCTCCTGTAGGAAGATTTGGGGTTATAGGCCTCCAACTAGAACCAGCATTGTTATCATCATCCAATTCTTCAAATTTTTGAATGGCTAATTTAGCCCTAAGCTTAATTGTTTCTAATGATCCATTCCTGTGCTTTGCTATTCTGATATGGGTTTCTCCAATAGTGCTTTCGCCATTTTCATTACTCATATTTTCGTAATATTCTGGGCGATAAATAAACATTACCATATCGGCATCTTGCTCTATTGCTCCAGATTCACGAAGATCACTTAGCTGAGGCATTTTACTTTCCTTTCTGGTTTCTACCGCACGACTCAACTGACTTAATGCAATGATCGGAACACTTAATTCCTTTGCCAATGCTTTTAGGTTTCGAGAAATATTACTGATTTCTTGTTCGCGGTTACCTCCCTTATCGTTACTTCCACTCATCAATTGTAAATAATCGATAATGATTACACCTACATGATGTTTGTTTACCAATCTTCTTGCTTTTGCCCTGAATTCAAAAATATTTAAAGCAGCTGTATCATCAATATAGATCGGAGCAGATTCTAATTTTTTTATGCCTTTGCTATGCAATTGTTGGTATTCATGGTCTTCCAATTTACCTCTGCTGATTTTTTCCATTGCAATTTCACTCTCAGCACTTAAAATACGCTGTACCAATTGAGCTGCACTCATTTCTAATGAAAAGAAACCTACACCAACTGGTTTGGTAGGATGCAATGCTGCATTTCTTGCAAGGTTTAAGGCAAATGCAGTTTTACCTACCGAAGGCCTGGCTGCAAGAATGATTAAATCGGTTGGTTGCCATCCATAAGTAATGCGATCGATAGAAGAAAAGCCACTTGGCACACCGGATATCTCTTCTGTTTTTGTTCTTAATTCATCTATGCGATTAATGGTTTTAACCATTACATTGCCAATATCTTCAAAATTCTTTTTTAAATAATTATTGGTGATATTAAACATCAACGTTTCGCTATGATCCAATAAATCAAATACATCGGTACTGTCTTCATAAGCATCTCCAATTATTTCTCCACTGATTCTGATCAGTTCTCTTTGAATAAATTTTTGCAAAACAATACGTGCATGTGCATCTATATTGGCAGTTGAAACAACTGAATTGGTTAATTTTGTAACAAAATATGGACCCCCAACCATATCGAGTTTCTCCTGGGTTTTCAATTCTTCTACAACAGTAAGAATATCGATGGGTACACTTTTTTGTTGCAATGATTGCATGGCTTCGAAGATGAATTTATGTGCATCTACATAAAAACATTCTGGCTTAATGATTTCTGATACAGTATCAAAAGCACTTTTTTCGAGCATAATAGCACCTAACACAGCTTCTTCCAACTCCTTGGCTTGAGGAGGCACTTTTCCATAAACCATGGTACTTAGGTCTACAGAGGGCTTTCTTCTTTTTCTATCTTTATTTAAACTTGTTATTTCCATTAGGTAGTAAATACTTTTAATGATTGTTGAGCCCCTTCATTCAACAGAATTATTTCTATGTTACCAAATTGTTTCCTGTTTAATAAAGGGGAGCGAATATAATGGGAAGTATCTGGTAGCCAAAATAAATGATCCATCTATATTATTCCACAGGCTATTTAAGGCTTATTAACAGCTAAAACAGAGCTATCCACACAATTTACTAAGCTTATCCCCTATTTTCAAAAGTTTTACGCTTTTATTTGGAGAAATTAACAAAGCCATGTGAAGAAAGAAACTTCTAGAAACACGGAGGCATTCGGCGAAATTAACGTATCTACAGATGGGTTATATCACGGTGCATTGGTGATGCTAGTGAAAATTGAATAGATCAACAATTCCCGCCCTCTCTGCCCAAAAATGAAGGCGTTGGTAATTCAGTATATTTTTTTAAAAATTGATGAAACCACAACCCCCATCCTCTCTGCCCAAAAATGAAGGCTCTGGCAATTCTAACATAATTTTTCTTTTTTATCCTTCATTTTTGAAAGGTTCGGATGGGGGATTGCGAGTTCCATATATTCAAAAATTTCAACTGATTCTTTTCTACACCTTGGCTCAATCCACTTGTTCTAAAATAAAAATATCCTCTACTTTCCGCTTAAAAATCTGGGCGATTTTCAATACCAATATGGCAGAAGGTAGATATTTGCCTGATTCAATAGCAAAAATGGTTTATAGGTACAGAAACCTTAAATTTGCCCATTTCAAAGCAGCAGCAAGTATGACAATTAGTTACAATTGGTTATCTGAATATTTACCCGAAGCAATCGACCCGGTTCAATTATCCAAAATATTGACTTCTATAGGTTTGGAAGTAGAGAGCTTAGAACAATATGAAAAAATTAAAGGTGGATTAGCAGATGTAGTGATAGGAGAAGTGTTAACCTGCGAGCAACACCCGAATGCAGATAAATTAAAGTTAACAACTATAAATGTTGGTAAAGAAGCCCCTTTAAAAGTGGTCTGTGGAGCGGCCAATGTAGCTGTAGGCCAAAAAGTGGCAGTGGCCACAATTGGCGC
>JBILRH010000075.1:0-8563 GCA_044372715.1 Sediminibacterium sp.
TTGAAAAAGAAATACAGGCGGAAATCAGAAAATAATGACCGACATTAACAACCATATTAACCAACTGCAAGAAAAACTACAATTGCTAATTAAAGAATACAAGCAATTGCAGAAAGACAATAAAAAATTGCAAAAAGATTTAACGGTCTTAGAAAAAGATCAAACAGCAAAAAATATACTTCTTCAGCAATTGGAACAAAAAGTTACTGCTGTTCAAATTACTGGAGGCCACTGGGAAGATTCCGAAAAGCAAGCATTACAGAAAAAAATAGACGCTTATCTCAAAGAAATAGACAAATGCCTGGCATTGCTGCATGCCTAATCCTATGAATGAATTGATACCTGTAAATATTGTAATTGCCGATAGGAGTTACCGCTTAAAAATTGAGCCTACAGATGAGGAAATGGTTCGTAAAACCGCCGCATTAATTAATGAAAAGATCAATTCATTTAAAACTCAATTTGCAGGAAAAGACATGCAAGACTATATAGCCATGGTATTATTGTGGTTTGCCACAGAACAAAAAGAAACAGGATCCCTTCCTGTTCAATGGAATGATGCTGCTCAACAAATTACCGAATTGGGAAATTTGATCGAAAAAACCTTGCAGGAAGGCAAAGATTAGACGCTATTTTTTTATAGAAGAATCACAAATCTTATCTCCTTCAACTTAAATCTGCAATCTTCTTGTTATCTTCGTAACCAATCATTACTTATTAGTATTAAATGAGATGTGATCAGACAAATAGGATTGTGAACAATTTAAAACCTTGCCAACACCATGGATTCAGTAATATTATTAATCATATCGGCTACAGTTGCTCTTGTAATAGGAGTTGTAGCGGGTAGATTTATTTTCGCCAAAAACACCAAAAAACAGTTAGAAGACGCAGAAAATCAGGCTCAAAACATCTTAAAAGAAGCCGAATTAAGGGCTGAAACAGTAAAAAAAGAAAAGCAGTTAGAAGCCAAAGAGCGTTTTGTTCAACTTAAAGCAGATCACGACAAAGAAATTTTGGAGAAGAACCGTAAAATCGGAGAAACCGAAAATCGTATCAAGCAAAAAGAGATGACCATTAACCAAAAAGAAGCTTCTGTAGAGAAGCAGGTTAAGGAAAATGATGCAATTAAAGAAACCCTCAATCGCCAAATTGAAGTGGTGAATCAAAAAAGAACAGAATTAGAAAAACACCAAGAAGAACATATCCGCAGATTAGAAAAGATTGCAGGATTAAGTGCAGAAGATGCCAAAACTCAATTGGTTGAAAGCCTTAAACAAGAGGCACATACACAGGCTTTGTCTTTACAACAAGATATTATTGAAGATGCAAAATTAAAAGCCAATAAAGAGGCTCGCAAAATTGTTATTCAATCTATTCAAAGAACAGCAGCTGAAATTACTATTGAAAATACGGTTACCGTATTCAATTTAGAAACAGATGAAATCAAAGGCCAGATCATTGGAAGAGAAGGTCGTAATATTCGTGCAATTGAAGCGGCTACAGGCGTAGACTTAATTGTAGATGATACACCAGAAGCAATTATTCTCTCTTCTTTCGATCCATTAAGAAGGGAAATTGCCCGATTAAGCTTACAAAGATTGGTATCCGATGGAAGAATCCATCCGGCTCGTATTGAGGAAGTA
Source organism: Sediminibacterium sp. (assembly GCA_044372715.1). Lineage (GTDB taxonomy): Bacteria > Bacteroidota > Bacteroidia > Chitinophagales > Chitinophagaceae > Sediminibacterium. The sequence continues at coordinate 1,647 of JBILRH010000075.1, forward strand.
GTTGAAAAAACACGTCGTCAATTAGAGGAGCAAGTCATGGAAATCGGTGAAAGAACTGTTATTGAAATGGGTATTCATGGATTACACAAAGAATTGATCAGAATTGTAGGAAAAATGCGATTCAGGTCTTCCTACGGTCAAAATCTATTGATGCACAGTCGTGAAACAGCTAATTTATGCGGAATCATGGCTTCCGAACTAGGAATGAACCCTAAATTGGCTAAAAGAGCTGGCTTATTGCATGATATTGGCAAGGTTCCAGACGAAGAAACTGAATTAAGCCATGCCTTATTAGGCGCTAAATTGGCTGAAAAATATGGTGAAAACCCGGCCGTGGTAAATGCCATTGGCGCTCACCACGATGAGATGGAAATGTTATATGTAATTTCTCCTATTATTCAGGCCTGCGATGCAATAAGCGGTGCAAGACCGGGAGCAAGAAGGGAAATCATGCAACAATACCTCCAAAGAATCAAGGATTTAGAGAACCTGGCTTTGGCTTATCAAGGGGTAGAAAAAGCCTATGCAATTCAAGCTGGGCGCGAATTAAGGGTAATTGTTGAAGCAGATAAGGTAACCGATTTAGACAGTGATAAGCTGAGTTTTGAAATAGCCCAAAAAATTCAGACAGAAATGACTTATCCAGGGCAGATTAAAGTAACCGTTATTAGAGAAAAAAGGGCAATCAATGTGGCTAGGTAAAAAAAATCGGTAATGAGTATGCTCTTTACTAATTTTTCACTACCTTTGCCGTCCGCAAAAATTAAAAGTTATGGACGCAGCAGTTCAGTTTGTACACGATCAGTTAACTACTAAGAAAACTCATCCGAAGTTTAAAGCAGGTGATAATATTACCGTGAACTATAAAATTGTAGAGGGTGGTAAAGAACGTATCCAGAGTTTCCGTGGAGATGTTATTAAGCACCAGGGAACTGGGGCAACAGCCTCTTTCACAGTACGTAAAATCTCTGATGGAGTGGGTGTAGAACGCTTGTTCCCTATCCTTTCTCCAAATATCGATTCTATCGTTTTGAATAAAGTGGGTAAAGTACGTCGTGCTAAATTGTTTTACCTACGTGAGCGTAGTGGTAAGAGTGCACGTATTAAAGAAAAACGTTTCTAGTATTCTGAATATCATTTTAAAGCGTCCTGATCTACCATCTGGGCGCTTTTTTATTGGCCAAATTGTACGAATTAACAATATTTGCAAGAATAGCATCCGAATTATACTAACTTTACAATCTTAAATTAATCATTATGGGCAATCTTGGATTTCAAGAATTATTGATCATTGGAATAGTTGTATTGGTTTTATTTGGTGGTAGAAAAATACCTGAATTCATGAGAGGTCTTGGTAAAGGAATCCGTGAATTTAATGATGCCAAGAACAATGTAAAGAAAGAATTAGAAGATGGCATGAAGGAAAAAGACAATACTCCTGCCTAAATTTTAAAGTAATCTTAAACAAAGCCTTTGTTTCGGTTTAGTTCAATCAAAGACTATCATATAGCATTACAGAACGGCCAAACCACCTGTGTGGAGGCCGTTCGTTTTTATATAGAAGCCATCAAGGCAAATGCTTCACTGAATGCTTTTATAGAAATCTATGAAGCAGAAGCAATTGCAAAAGCACATGAACTAGATGCGCTTAGAAATAATGGTGCAATCATCGAGCCATTACATGGAGTAGTTGTAGGTTTGAAAGATGTGATTTGTTATAAGGATCATCCGGTTACTGCAGCATCTGCAATTCTCAAGAATTTTACTTCCATTTACAATGCTACTGCAACCCAAAAATTATTGGATGCTGGTGCTATAATTATTGGAAGACAAAACTGCGACGAATTTGCCATGGGCAGTAGCAATGAAAACTCTAGTTATGGCCCAGTGAAAAATGCAAAAGATCAGCAAAGAGTTTCAGGAGGATCATCAGGTGGTTCTGCGGTTGCAATTCAAGCAGGCCTCTGTATGATTAGCCTAGGATCGGATACAGGGGGCTCTGTAAGACAGCCCGCAGATTTTTGTGGCGTCATAGGTTTCAAGCCTACATATGGAAGGATCTCGAGATATGGCCTAATTGCATATGCATCCTCATTTGATCAGATTGGCATTTTTGCTCAAACCATTGAAGACGCAGCATTAACATTAGAAATCATTGCTGGCGAAGATGACTTTGATAGCACAGTATCTAATAAGCCTGTAGAAAAATATTCGGCATTACTTGATGTTCAAAAAAAATACCGCATCGCTTATTTTACTGAAGCACTTGAACATCCTTCTTTGGATAAAGAAATAAAAGATCAAACAATTGCCTTAATTGAACAATTAAAATCGGAAGGGCATACTGTAGATGCTATTGATTTTGAATTATTGGAATATGTTGTTCCTACTTATTATGTTTTAACAACCGCAGAAGCATCTAGTAATTTATCGAGATTTGATGGGGTAAAATTTGGACATAGAACCTCAACCAAAAACATTGATCTTAATGAAATGTATAAAGCCACTCGCAGTGAGGGTTTTGGAGAAGAAGTAAAAAGAAGAATATTATTGGGAACATTTGTTTTAAGTGAAGGATATTTTGATGCATACTTTACCAAGGCACAACAGGTAAGAAGATTATTGAAAAATAAAACGGATGAACTGTTTGCTCAGTACGATGTAATCATCTCTCCCACTGTTCCTTCTCCGGCCTTTAAAATTGGAGAAAAATCAACTGATCCTATAGCAATGTTTTTAGCAGATATTTATACTGTTTATCCAAATTTGGTTGGCATACCGGCAATATCCATTCCTTTATTTACCCATTCAAATGCAATGCCATTTGGACTTCAATTAATGACCAAGCATTTCAATGAAACTACCCTCTTGCAAATATCTAGTTACCTGCTCCATCTTAAACATTAGTATATGAGCAGTATCCATGAAATTATAAAATGGTTGATGCTAGAAAAAAATACACACAGTGGTTATAAAATGCTAAAGAAAGCTTGGGTATTGTTAATACTGGCTATTCAATTAATTTCACCAGACCCAACCGTTGCTCAAACTATTTCAACCCAACCCTCTCCAGCTAAAACAGATTCTACGAAAGATAAATACGGATTTAAATCTTTATTTAAAGGATCCTTTAACGCATCTAAATCATACGCATCGCAACTAAATCCAAGAGCCGTTTCTTTTGTGCAGGATTATATCAAAAAACAAGGAAAGGAATTGGGAAAAATGAAAAGTTGGGGCAAGCCATATTTTGACTTATACGATATAATACTTACCCAGTATGGAATTCCAAAAGAAATGAAATATTTAAGTGTAATTGAAAGTCATTTACAATCAGGGCTTGTTTCTTGGGCAGGTGCTGTTGGTCCTTGGCAAATAATGCCTTATGAAGCTACTCGATTTGGTTTGAGTTTAGCACCCAAAGATGAAAGAACGGATTATTATAAAAGTACAATGGTAGCAGCAAAAATAATGAAAGAATTATTTACTGAATTTCAGGATTGGCTGTTGGTGGTTGCTGCGTACAATGGTGGTGCAGGAAGACTGAGACAATGTATTAGAAAAGCAAACAGTAGTAATTTTTGGGACCTCCAATATTATCTTCCAGAAGAAACCCGCAATCATGTAAAGAAATTTATTGGCACCCATTATATCATGGAAGGCCAAGGAGGATTTACTACAATGACAGCTCAAGAAGTAAAATTACAAAAGGCAAATACGCCTATAGAAGAAAGTAGTTTATCCAATGAAGTGATCAACAATACATGTACTATTGAAATCAGAGGACGTTATAATTCTTTAATTGTAGCAAATGGATTAATGTTGAATATCAATCAATTCAATCTTTGGAATCCTGGATTTGATAAGATATTAGCAGAGGGTAAAAAATTCAACCTTCGTATTCCTTTAGATAAAAGAGAACTATTTGAGTCGACAAAGCAGCAGCTGCTTGCAACATCAGTGCGAGCATTGTTAGATGGCAATCGAACGATCAAGTAACTTCACGCTAACAAACAGCAACCCTTAGTTTACTGCCTTATCGGCACAACAACTACTTGCAAATGCTTCAGGCTTGGCTTTGAAAGCAAAACCCATACCGAGGATATAGCCCATGGCTTCTCTTAATGCATCGTTGCTTTTAAACTGTGGGTTGGTATTGATATCGGCATGTACTTCCATCTCTACCTGATAATCGATAAATAAATCACAAAGCTCATAGGCAATTTCTATGCTCTTGGCAACTTCAACCAACATTCTTTCTTTGATATGGTATTGCTGCTTTGTTTTTTCGTTGTGGATATACATAAATCCACCATTGTGTTCTCGCAAAAAAACAATTACTGTAGCAAACTCAGTATCGGCGCCCTTTACCTGGCTATCGGTACCAATACAAACTTTTAATTTTGTTCCTGCAGCTGATTCTTTTTTGATGGCTTCTTCCACTGCATCTTTAATCGGAAGAACAATGTTTTCGCCATTGAATTTTCTCCAACGCATAATTTAGGGTTTTTGTAAGTTACTAATGATTTATGCCTTCTTCATCAAAATGGAGTTATCTTATTATTAACAGCGGTGGAAAACCCAAAAACAGCAATATTGTCAGAAATTGAAAAATAGTACGGATATTGACTAACAAATGCATTAATAGCAGTAAAAAGAACAAATGAAATTACTCCTTCAATACCTCAAACCATATAAGTGGTTGATTGCTTTAGCACTATTGCTAGCTGCTATCAATCAATCTTTTTCAATGTTAGATCCTTACTTTTTTGGAAAACTGCTAGACAAATATGGAATGCATCCATTCAATACCGGCTATTTCAATGAAAAGAAACAATTCATTATTACTGGAGAGCGAACTGAATCTGAATTTATTTGGGGTGTGTTGGGGTTTTTAGGCATCCTAGTTAGCGTAGCGATGATATCTAGGATTGCAAAAGCATTTCAAGACTATTGTAGCAATGTAATAGTACAAAAATTTGGGGCAAAAATTTTTACCGATGGATTAGAGCATTCTATGCAGATGCCCTATCAAGAATTTGAAGACCAAAGAAGTGGAGAAACATTATCAATTTTATCTAAAGTAAGAACAGATACCGAAAAATTTATCATCGCCTTTATCAATGTATTGTTTAGTATTCTAGTGGGGATTGTATTTATTTCGGTGTACTCATTTAAGTTGCATTGGTCTATCATGCCGATTTATGCATCAGGTATTGTATTTCTATCCTTGCTTACCAGTTTTTTGAGTAAGAAAATAAAAACCATTCAAAAAGTAATTGTAAAAGAAACTACAACACTTGCTGGCACTACAACAGAAAGTTTAAGAAATATCGAATTGGTTAAAAGCTTGGGATTAACAGAACAAGAAATTAACCGATTGAATAAAAACACCTATAAAATTTTAGGGCTTGAATTAAGAAAGGTAAAAAGCATTCGTTCCTTGAGTTTTGTACAAGGCACATTTGTGAATTTATTGCGTCAAATTATTATGTTCACCTTATTGTGGTTGGTATTCCAGGGCAAGCTTACAGCAGGAGAAGTAATGACATTAACCTTTTATTCATTTTTTATTTTTGGGCCATTGCAAGAAATAGGCAATATCATTCTTTCTTATAGAGAAGCAGAAGCATCGCTTAATAATTTTCATAACTTAATGATGAAGCCTTCTGAGCCAAAACCTTTATATCCGCACCATATTGGCGATATCAATACCTTGGCCTTCGACAAAATTATTTTTAAGCATCAAAGCACTCAGTACAATGCATTGGATGGAATAAGTTTCGAAGCTAAAAAAGGGGAAACCATTGCATTTGTTGGCCCATCTGGCGCTGGAAAAAGCACATTGGTAAAACTATTGGTAGGCTTGTATCAACCAAAAGAAGGAAATATTATTTACAATGGTGTGGATGGCCATGATATTAATTTTGATGAACTCAGAAATCAAATTGGATTTGTAACCCAAGATACCCAATTGTTTGCAGGAACAATTCGGGAGAATTTATTATTTGTAAAACCTGGCGCAACGGATAATGATGTAAAAGAAGCATTGCATAAGGCAAGCTGTGATAATTTATTGGCCAAGGCAGATAATGGGATTGACTCTATGATTGGTGAGGGAGGTTTAAAATTAAGTGGAGGAGAGAAACAAAGATTGTCTATTGCACGCGCTTTGATCAGGCATCCACAATTATTGATTTTTGATGAGGCAACTTCTGCATTAGACAGTATTACCGAAGAAGAAATTACCAATACCATCAGAAATATCTCAGCTCAAAAAGAACAGATTACTGTTATGATTGCTCACCGCTTAAGCACCATTATGCACGCAGATCGCATTTATGTGCTTGAAAAAGGGCAGGTAGTAGAAACGGGTAGCCATGCTGAGTTATTGGTAGAAAAAGGCTTGTATTATGCCATGTGGCGTCAACAGATTGGGGAAAGAAAGGGATAAATACCAACCACTTCAAAGTACATCTCCCCCCAGAAATCATACTAATCAGTAGCTGGTATAATCTTGTGTAAAAGACGGAATATTACTAGTTTTAGTGTTAAAAAGGGTTAAGAAACCAGTAATAAAATAGGTTATTTCCTATATTTATAGATGAATCAATACTTTTTAGTTTGAGTATGAATAAAATAGTCGGTTTATTGATTGGCATACTTTTCTCTGCTGGCGCTCTCTCAGCGGAAATAGATACTGTGGTTTTTCTTAAATCCTCCCCATTTTTTACTGGATTTTTAAAAAGAAAAGAACCTATTGCGGTACTACATGCTAGCCCTAATCAATTGATTAATCCTCAACACCCTAGTTTAAGAAATAAGGGCTACCAAATTTTTAAAACCGATAGTAATGCTTTTATTCATATTGCAAGCGGCGGCTTATTGTACCAATTAGAAAATCCAACTGATAGCAT
>JBILRH010000076.1:0-8414 GCA_044372715.1 Sediminibacterium sp.
ACAGCCAAATTAGGGCAATGTTGGCTATTACAAAGGGTAGTCTTAAAAGTATTTTCCGAAGTCCTTCAGCAGTAGTATTTAGTATTGCCTTCCCTCTTATTTTTATTTTGGTATTTGGTTTTATTGGAAGTGGTGGAAGGGTTTCTTTAAGTGTAGCATTTACAAAAAGTACAGATACCTTAAATCCTATTTATGCTGTATTGAAATCTGTAGCTGGATTTAAAATAGTTAATAAACCAGAAGTCCAATTAAAAGAAGATTTAGAAAAAGGAAGATTAACTGCTTTAATTGATATTCAACCAACTGCAGTTAATAATGCACCCTATACAATTACATTAACAAGTTCGGAAGCTGTAAATCCCCAGAATTTACAGGTATTGCAATCAATATTAAATGCAGTAATTGCTGGAATTAATCAACAACAATTTGCAGCTACTCCCACTATTGCGGTTATTAATAAAGATGTTAAACAAGTTCCAGGAAGGGTTTATAGAACCATCGATTTTATTTTACCTGGGCAATTGGGATTTTCATTGCTTAGTGCTGGCGTATTTGGGGTTGCTTTTTTGTTTTTTAATCTGAGGCAACAATTGGTGTTAAAGCGGTTTTATGCTACACCAATAAAACGATCATATATTGTTTTGGGTGAAGCTGTTAGTAGGGTGATATTTCAAATGCTTACTGCAATAGTTATTATTGGTGTAGGGCATTTTGCTTTTAATTTCACCTTAGTAAATGGATTCATTACATTCTTAGACATTATGGTCTTAAGTTTTATTGCATTGATCTTATTTATGGGATTTGGATTTATTGTTAGTAGTGTGGCTAAAACCGAAAGTGTTATTCCACCTTTTGCCAATATCATAACGCTGCCCCAATTTTTATTGGCTGGCACTTTTTTTCCTATAGAGTCTTTCCCATCTTGGTTGCAACCTATCTGTAAAATATTGCCATTAACCCACTTCAATAATGCCATGAGAAATATTGCATTTGAAGGAGCAGGCTTATTGGATTGTACAAAAGAATTGGGCATAATGGGAATCTGGATCGTTTTGGTTTATGCCCTTGCTTTCAAAACTTTTAAATGGGAATAATATGCGATTAATTAAGTTGGGTTTAATCAGTTTCGTTGTATTGTTTTTGTTGGCTACTGCAATTGGATTATTGTTTCCTTCTACAGTACTGGTGTCTAGAGCCATTGACATCAAGTCTTCTAAAGCAACAGTATTTGAAAATGTAAAAGATTTGCGCAAATGGAATAATTGGGTAGATGGCATGAATAATCCAATTGTAAAAATAATCGATTCTTCCAAAGCTATTCTGGGCAATACAACTGTTACAATAAATGCGATTACAGATACAACAGTAGTAACAGAATGGACAAGTGAAAATGCAGCCAAACAAATAAGTACCATTCGTTTAATAGGGGATAGTGCCAAAAAAATGACGGTAGTACAATGGCAATTTGTACAAGAAGTTAAATGGTATCCTTGGGAAAGATTTAGTTCGATGATGAATGATCGAATTATTGGCACATTATTAGAAAAGAATTTGAATCAACTAAAAAAAACGGTTGAAGAACAATAAACTAATTTGAGTTGATTGTAATAGAATGTTTTGTGTATCGCTATTTCAGGACGGGACATTTATACCATGTAAAAAGCCCTATTCTTTTGAATAGGGCTTTTTCATTGTTTTCAATGTTTGAATCAATCTTATTGATGATTAACCTGCTGGATCTGCAGGAGTATTAGGGTTATTATCTCTTTCTCTTGTAGGATAAGGGAAGAAGTTTCTCTTTCTTTCTGAAGCGGGTCTACCCAATCTTCTGCTGTCTTCTAAACGCATACCGCTCATACACATTTCTATACATCTTTGACGATAGATTTCACTGGTTAATGAAGCTGCATCAACAGTACCTGTATATGCTGTAGTGCTAGCCCCAATTCCAAGAGGATCTGCTGCTGCTGCTTTTTGACGAATGGTATTGATTTCAGTTACAGCTGAAGCTAAATTGGGAGTTGTTTGTCTAACATAACATTCAGCCCTAATCAAGTTCATTTCTCCAGGAACATAAATAGGAATGGATTGAGTTGCAGCGGTGAAAAAACCTCTTATACGGTATCTTGGTGCAATAGATGCATTGATACTTGTATAAAAAGGAATTCTTTGATCATTTAAAGCTGGTGCAAGTGTTGCAGGTAAGCCTAAAGTAGAATCCAATATTTGGTAAACATTATTGGTTGCAGTTACAGTAGTAAAAATTGGATTGGTAGTAACTGCATCATATGCCATTACAGAACCACCATAACTTGAAGGTACCAATAAAGAAGATGAGAGGGCAGTTGCAAAATCACCAGCAAATAAGCTATATCGGGCAATTAATGCATTCAATGTATTGGTAAAAAATGCAGCATTAACTGTTGTAGGTACATTGGCATAAAAATCAGCTCCAGGTATATTGGCGGCCAATGCAGTTTGTGCTGCACGTAAAGTACTTACTGCTCTTCTATATCCATCAATCCTGGTTTGGAAAGTAGCAGGTGTAGAACTAGTTCCTGGGGCAGCAGGTATTTGTTCAAAAAACATGCATAGGTTTCCAATGGCCAATGCTTTATAGATACTTGCATAAGCAATTAGTCCTGCAGCATAATTTTTGTCGCCTAATTTATTAGCACCTGCTAATACATTATCGGCATCAAAAATTACTTTATTGTTCCATGTCCACATATTGCCTGCAATACCATTCAAATTATCTACAGCAACTCCTCCAATGAATAGGTTGGCTTCATCTGTATTTCCAGCATTCATTAAACGAAATTCATTGGTAAGTGCGCCTGCAGCAGTGATACCATTGTAAACAGCGCCAAGTCTTCCGATAGAGTATGCATTTTGTAATCCAACTGCAACACCTGCTAAGGTTCTTGGTGTGGTAAATGCATCATTGCTATTGATTGCCCCAGGGTTGGTGAAATCTTGTTTACAAGCAACTAAACTTGCACTTGTAAGTAGTATTAAAAATATTTTTTTCATATAATTTATTTATCAATTTTAGAAATTAGCAACAACACCCAATTGGAAAGTTCTTGGAATAGGTACGTTTCCAAAATCAACACCTCTTAATAAACTGTTTTGACCGGTTGCATTGGTTTCAGGATCGTATCCTCTATAAGTATCCCAAGAAATCAAGTTTCTACCAGCAAAACTTACGGTTAAATTGCTAAATGTTTTATTCAGTTTTCCAAAATTATAGGTGATGGCCAATTCACGCAATTTTGTGAATGTGCCACTTTCTACTCTCCATTCTTCAATTGCATAAGTTTGTTGAATATAGCCTCTTGGTAATTGACCATTGTGCTCTAATTGTGCCAATTCGCTGCCATTTCCAACTCCTTGACGAGTTCTGAAATCGGCATTAAATACTGAATTCCCGGCAACTCTGTCTAATTGAAAGCCCAATGTCCATTTTTTATACCTAAAGCTATTGATCAATGTTGTAGTATAGGTAGGATTAGGGCTGCCTAAGTTTCCTCTTAAAACAGTAGAGTTAGGGCCTGTTGTAAATGGTAATCCAGTAGTCGGGTCAACTGTTGGAGTCCCAAAAGGTTGGCCATTGCCAATAGGGCCTCTTGCTGTTACTGGAATACCTGCAGGGTTCTTTATTTCTGCACCACTTGCATCTCTTGCAAAAAAAGTAGAGTAAAATACTGGCGCATCATATCCAGGAATCAATGCAAATACTGCACCTGTTCCTGTTGCAAATGAAATAAATGGAACTCCTAAGTTTTCTACTCTGTTTTGGTTTCTGTTGTAGTTGGCTGTGATTTCCCAACTAAAGTCCTTTGTTTTTACAGGCACTGCTGTTACTAAAATTTCAAAACCTTTATTTCTTAAAGTTCCTACATTTTTACTAGCAGTTGGAAAGCCCGAGCTTGGAGCATTGGTAATATTAGGCACCAATAAATCGGTAACTTGTTTGTTGTAATAGTTGAGCGTAAATGTTAATCTATTATCAAGCATTACGATATCTGTACCAATTTCCAATTCTTTTTGGCGCTCTGGTTTTAAATCGCTACTAACTGTTGTAGAAGGAGACGTTAAACTAGTTCTACCTAAGAAAGGAGATACGTTGTAAATATTGAATCGGTCATAAGCGCCAATTCCAGTTAGGTTTCCACTTTCACCATATGCAGCCCTTAGTTTCCAAGAGTTCACATATTTAGCCATTGAAGACTTTTGAAAATAATCTGATTCTGAAAGAATATAGTTACCACTTACTTTAGGGTAGAAGAAATTTCTATTATTCTTATCAAACACACTCGATCCGTCGATTCTACCAGCAACAGTTACAAAAAATTGGTTATTGAATTTAAAGTTTTGTTGCAAGAAAAATCCTCTAATTGAACGTTCGCTTCTTCCATCTGAATTAGGCAATAAGGTGCTACCACCAGTTGCAGTTGAAATACCTGGCAATAAACCCCTGCTTTGGGCTAGGATAAATTGCGATCTTTCGTATTGTTCAGAATATCCAAACTGAGTAACAGATGAAAGTTTGCTAGTAATTTGAGTTGTATACGTGAAATTCAAATCGTGGTTAAAGAAAGTAGAGTTAAAGCTTGCAGCACTCGCATAACCATTTTGAGTTGGGTCTAATGTTGCGCCACCGCCATAAAACCCTGGACTAGCATTGTAAGTAAATGGAGGGATATAGGTTGTTCCATTTTGAGCAATATTGTCTAGGCCAGCAGTATAGTCAATTACTAAACCTTTTATAGGGAATAATTTAAATCCAACATTCGAAATGGTTCTGTTGGTTACATTGCGCTGCTTAAAATCATTGATAACAGTTAGCGGATTTACTCTTCCTCTTTCACCAACTCCCTGTAAATTTCCATTGGCATCTCTAGCATAGATATTGTGAAAGTTGCCAATAATGGTCATAGAATTGATGGGAGAGAAAAATGAATTACCATCGGGTTTTTCATTGGTTGCATTGTTGGTATAATTGATACCAGCAGTCCATGATAACCATTTGTTTACTTGATTGTCTAAATTTAGTCTAAATCCAAAGCGACTATTATCGGTACCTTTTATAATACCTTCGTTTACATTGTAATTTAAAGAAGCAAAATACTTTAATTTATCTTGTCCTCCAGTAATCGATACATTGTTGTCTGTACCATATCCTGTTCTGAAAATATCATCTTGATAATCATATCGCTGAACAGCTGTTGTATTGGTTAGTAATGGTATGTTGATAATGTCTTGTGTTAAAGCACCTGGTCCATCAGTGGGGCCACCAAATTTTGTTGCTGCAGTGCTAAAATCTAAGCGTTTTCTTAGAGAATTTGAGTTCACCCTTGTACTGAATGTAACTTTTGGTGCTCCAGTACTACCTCTTTTGGTAAAAATTTGAACTACACCAGCATTTGCTCGGCTACCGTAAATAGCGGCTGCGGCAGCACCGTTTAATACTTCTATACGATCGATATCGTTAGGATTGATATCTACCATTCTATTTTGTCCAATACTTCCACTTCCATCATAATCCGACATTGCATTGGTAACTCTAGCATTGGAATTGCTGATGATTACACCATCTACAATATATAAAGGATCAGAAGAACCAGAAATAGAACTAACGCCTCTTAGTTTAACTGTCATACCACCTGCAGGATCACCTGAGTTTTGGGTGATTTGAGCACCTGCCACTTTTCCTTGTAAAGAGGCAATAGCATTGGGGCTAGCCGAATTGGCGATTTGACTAGACTTAACTGTTCCTACAAAGTTTCCCAATTGTTTTTTAGTTGTTCCTTGAGAAGTACCAGTTACAACCACTTCATCTAAGCCAGTAGCATCTTCTTTCAAAGAAGCGTCAAAAGAAAAATTACCAGTTGCATTACTAACGGTAATTGTTTTTTCTGAAGACTTAAAACCAACAGAAGAAATGACAACATCATATTTGCCATTTTTTAAATTTACTGTTAATTGATAAAGGCCATCCGTATTAGAGGATGTTCCTGCCCCAGTATTTTTTATTTGAACAGAAGCCCCAGGCACTGATTGTCCTTTGCTATCTGTTACTTTACCTTTAATGACCGTTTGGGCATTAAGGCTAATTGTTAAAACCAAACCTGCCAATAACAATATTGGTTTTGGAATTGATTTTAAACAAAGAATCTTGAAATTCATAAGCAATCGTTTTTATGGTGAATTAAATCGGCTACAAGATAGGAAGACTGCGGTTATTCTTAATAAGCTGCATATTAATTGCTAAATTTCGTCAATATCTTGTGAATAACCTCAAAAATACTGCATAATTCCGCATCATTTATGCAATATGGCGGCATGATATAGATAGAATTGCCCAATGGGCGGAGATAAACACCATTTTCTAAACAAAATTGGGTGATCTCTTTAGAAATAGTATTTAAATATTCATCCTTTCCTTGGTTCAATTCAAAAGCTAGAATAGTTCCTAGGCTTCGAAGATTTTTAATTCCTCCGTGATTTTTAAGCGTTTCTGCAAATTCATAGATAGACTTATTCAACCAATCAATTTGACCGATACATGCAGGATCTTCTAATAAATCTAAACTTGCTAAAGCAGCAGTACATGCCAATGGGTTTGCAGTAAAAGAATGCCCATGAAAAAATGTTTTCAATGCATCGTCTGCTACATAAGCAGCATAAATCTCACTGGTGCATGCAGTTGCACCCAATGCCATGGTGCCTCCAGTTAACCCTTTGCTCATGCAAATAATATCTGGTTTTTTGTTAAGACATGCTGATGCAAAAAATTTACCAGTTCTACCAAATCCTGTCATTACTTCATCGGCAATACAAATAATAGAAGCTCCTTTTACTGTATTCAATAATTCATTCATTAAATAAGGGTCATACATCTTCATGCCTCCAGCACCTTGTACCAATGGTTCATAAATAAAAGCAGCAATATTATTGGCTTCTTTGTGTATGATTGATTTAAGATCACTGATATTTTCTTGAGTAGGAGTGTCGATAAAAATTACTTCAAATAGCAAATCTTGAAACGCCAATGTAAAAACACTTCTATCGCTCACACTCATTGCGCCAAAAGTATCTCCATGATAGCTATTATTAAATGCCAGTATTTTTTTGCGCTGCCTATTGCCTTTGTTCCACCAATACTGAATAGCCATTTTTATGGCTACTTCTGTAGAAGTAGAACCATTATCACTATAAAATATTTTTGAATAATCAGCTGGTAAAATAGCCAATAATCTTTCTGCTAAAGCAATAGCTGGTTCATGTGTGAAGCCTGCAAATATTACTTGCTCTAATGTAAGCGCCTGTTGATATATTTTCTCTGCTATATAAGGATGTGCATGGCCATGGAGTGTAACCCACCAACTACTAATGGCATCAATATATTGATTTCCCTTGTTGTCGAACAGCAAACTTCCTTTTCCTGAAACTATTGGAACGATAGGAGCCCTGTTTTTTTGTTGAGTAAAAGGATGCCAAATTACTTTTTCGTCTCTTTGCAATAAATCCATCAAGCAAATGTAATCGACAGTTGGCAAACTATTATTGATCTTTTATGAATTTCAAATTTCTGGAAATGCCGTTAAATTTTGATCTTTTTAATGGACTTTTCTTAAATAGTATATTGAATTTTTCATTACTCAATTCTATCCACTCGTCTTCAGACATGTTAAGTATTGCTGCCACTGGTTCAAACTGAGGCTCCTGGTGGGGTTGGCTAAAACGGTTCCAAGGGCAAACATCCTGACAGATATCACAGCCAAACATCCAGTTATTAAATTTCCCCTTCATGCTTTCTGGAATCAGCGCATCTTTTAATTCGATGGTAAAATAGCTAATGCACTTGCTGCCATCTATTACTTTGTTCTCTTGAATGGCATCGGTTGGGCAATGGTCGATGCATTTTGTACAAGTTCCACAATAATCTTTGGCAATAGGATCGTCGTATTGTACTTCGATATCTACTACTAAAGTGGCAATAAAAAAGAAAGAGCCACTTTGCTTGTTTATCAAGTTGCCATTTTTGCCAATCCATCCTAATCCACTTTTCAAAGCCCAGCTTCTTTCTAATACTGGTGCAGAATCTACAAAACCTCTTCCGTTAATATGGCCAATCTGTTTACTTACTTCAAATAATAGTTGGTGTAATTGTTGTCTAATTACTTCATGGTAATCTTCGCCCCATGCGTATTTGGCTATTTTAGGACTATCCTCATTTTGAGATTGAGAAGGAAAATAATTCTTTAATAAAGTAATTACCGATTTTGCTCCAGGGAATAATTTTCTTGGATCAACCCTTAAATCGAAATGATTTTCCATATACTGCATTTTTCCATGCATGTTTTTAGAAAGCCATTGCTCTAGTCTTTTTGCATCTTCTGTTAATT
>JBILRH010000077.1:0-8272 GCA_044372715.1 Sediminibacterium sp.
ATGCGGCAACAGAAAGCAATGCTGCATTATCATATGGCATTGGATTTGGCAGTGGTATGCTCATTTATATCACCATGTTTATTTACGGAGCAATGGTTATGCGAGGTGTGATGGAAGAAAAAACCAATCGTATTGCAGAAGTGATGATCAGCAGTGTTAAACCATTTCAATTAATGATGGGGAAAATTGTAGGAATAGGTGGCGTTGGTTTAACTCAATTTTTGCTTTGGATTATTTTGATTCTTGGACTATCAACTGCAGCACAGTTTTTAATTCCGCAAGATGTTATGCAACAAGTAAGTACTTTACAGCAATACAATGGCCAAATGCCAGGTGGGTCTATGGTACAGGCAGGAGATGCGGCTCAAAAGATTTATAAATTTCAACATACCATGAGTACTGCCAATTGGCCTGTTATCATTGGATGCTTCCTTTTTTATTTTTTAGGTGGCTATTTATTTTATTCTTCATTGTTTGCTGCAGTGGGTAGTGTGGTTAACGAAGACCCTCAAGATGCGCAAAGTTTAATGCTACCCATAACAATGCCCATTATTTTCTCATTTATCATTATGACCAATGCTGTACAAGATCCAAGCACTTCTATTGCAACTTGGGCAAGTATTATTCCCTTCAGTTCTCCAATGGTTATGATGGCCAGAATTGCTTATGGAATTCCAGGAACTGTTCCGTATTGGCAACTAGCGGCAAGTATGCTAAGCCTAATTGGCGGCTTTATTTTAACTACTTGGTTGAGTGGAAAAATTTATAGAACAGGTATACTCATGTATGGTAAAAAAGTGAGTTGGAAGGAATTGGGTAAGTGGGCTTTTAGGAAAAACTAATAGTTGTGAATAAACAATAGTTTGTAAAAACGCTGGGGAATTTATCCAGCGTTTTTTATTGTGCCAATGATATGCGCACATTTACACCTGCCCTGGTATTGGTTATAGGTGCTGATGTAGAAATATACGGAGTAACCCTTCTTTGATCGAAGAAGAATTTGATGTTGATACGATTATTCAACACATAATCAATAGCAGGTTGTATGCTAATTTCCTTTTGCCCACCTGTTCCATAAGCATTGCTTTGATCGAGCCTACTATTACTTATTGAAACATCACGAACAGAAACATCCAATTTAAAATTTAAATCATTTTCCAATTTCTTGCCTTTACCTCCCGGTAATTTAAATGGAAGATTAAATCCTCGTTTACGCCAATTGATTCCAAGTATCCACTCTGTACTTCTGCTTTCACTCAATTGATAATCAATCAAACTCATACTCAATTGACGACTCTTTCGGTATTCAAAATTAAAATTAAACTGACTAATGGTGGTGATATCAATTTTTATAAGTGGTTCAAATCGCTCAGAAATACTAATATTCGGTATTAAAAAGAAGGGGATAAAATTGCCACTTGTGGTATCAATAAAGCCTGGTGCATTTAATCGGAAAGGATCTTGATAAAGCAAAGCACTATTAAAGCTGTTCATACTTAATTGCCCATTGTATCCATGGCTGATTGTAATATTACTGAATGAAGCGGCCAATGAAGGTATTTTACTTAAGCCAGCATAGGTAATTTTCCAATTTGGTTTTGGCAAGATCCCCCTAAAAGGATTGGTACTTATTTTATTTGCACCATCTTTTATTAAAGCTATCGAATTAGGACTCTCATTGGTATAGGCAGCTAAAAATGCCGGCAGAATTACAGTTTGAGCATATCGCCCATATCCGCGGGCGTATCCATCTGCTGTAAATTTCTGGTTATTTGGCAATGCCTGCCAGTATGGATTGGTTTCGGCAATTCGTTTAGAAACAATGATTCTATTATTCTCAAATGCTTTAAAAGTGGCAGAGATTTCATTCGGATTTTGACTTTTAAATAAAGTACTAAAAGCAATATAAGAAATGCTAAACCCTCCGTTGTATAATGGATTTAATTGCCCAAAATTATTTCCAGAACCAGTTGTATCCTTTATCAGGGAAGTATAATCTTTGGTAAAGGTTTTATCTAAATTTAAATCAATGATGAATTCTCTAACTGGTTCTAATTGTGCAGTGATACTCAGCCTTTGTTCGAAGCTTTGTCTAAAAATGAAATTAAATGTACTGTCTTTGGATAATAATCCTCTAGATATTTTATTGTTGATCCAGTCATTATCTGGCTGTTTACCAAATACATAATCCAGACCCGGAGCCATCGATTTAAAATTTTGTCCAATAAACTGCGCACTATCCATATAACCTGGTAGCCTACTTCTAAAATTTTCGCTATAATTGATAGACGCCTGGCGGAACATGGTAATAAATTTCCCCAAAGTTCTTTCAAAACTGCTTAGCTCTGGGGCTTGATTGGCCCTACTTAATTTGTCTGCTATTCTGATATCTCTTCTTTGTTGTCGCCATTTTTGCAAGGCCGCTGTTTTGTCTTTGCCTTCTAACCCATTTAATGCTTCATCCTTTGATGGCAAGGAAGCTCCCAAAGAATTGATGGCTTTATTAGAGAGCTGATCGTTTTTAGATTTAGGTGCTGGAATATTATCAAGCGCCCTTAACCACTTAGATTTTGCATATAAATTACCAAAATTAAATTGTGCATTAAAATTATTCTCTTGAGAATTTTCTATTGTATTACCAAGGTTAAATGCAATTCTACTAGCCCCTATCCAACCATAAGAAGTTCCATAACTATATCTTGCAGTAATCCAATCGAAGAGAGGAAATTTGTTTAAAGGAATATTATAATTGAGTAATGCCTTTTGAGTATACAAAGTGTTTCTGCCCCCATTTAAAAAATTATTGCGCAGTGTATCTTTCTTAAAACTATTGTCAATTCTTCCGAAAGGCTCGTCTACCCTAGCATTATTGGTTGCATTAAAATCAAAATTTAATGATCGTGCTAAATCCCAACGCATATTATAAAACCGATCGAAGGTAAAATACTTGTCATAGGTAGTATCCACTCTGTCTACTTTACCGCTATTGTTATTTACAATTCGTGGTATAAATTCTCCAAACTGTCGATTGATATCTGCTCTAAAATTTAAATAAGATGGTTTCAAATTAAAATTAGCGTCTCTAACCCATGCAAGCCATGGCGATTTCCCTTTGATAATTTTTTTGAAAGGCTCTTTAAATTGACTCTGACCAACATAAGTATACCCAAACCCTGCTCGATGCCTGATTACTTTATTTTGTTTTATTACAGGACTTGTATGATCCGTTTGAGAAAATGCATAACTCAAATCAAAATTACTCAACTTCAATAATCCTGGTTTTCCATTACTAGGCATTACCCTTATATTGGTAAAATTCAAGGTTTGAATGGTTGTTTGATCAGCAGCAGCATCTGCGATAGAATCTCTAAATGCTAAAGGACTAATACTTAATTTTTCTTTGTAACGAATGTCTAAATCATAGGGATCAAATTCAGGAGTACGAATACTTCGATTTAAACTAGCATAAACAGGTATAGATAATTTTGCTTTTTTAGGCATCAATTTTCCAGCATCAATATTTGCTGCTATATCAAATTGCGTTAAATTATCTTTAGCACGCTCATTTACCCTTTGCTCAATTGTACCAAACCCTTGAGTATATTTATTGGCAGAAACTGATAATGTACCCAAATCGGCCAATACCAAATCTACTCTTCCGAGTGCTGCCCATCCTCCATTTTCATCAATTCCAGATAAGCGCAATTCATTCATCCAAACTTCTGTACTAATCGATTGCCCATCACCCATAAACGGATTTTCTACCCCTACTAAAATTCCCCTTACTTCTCCCATATTGGGATTGCCCATGATGGAGAAAGTTTTATTACCAATTAATTTTCTGAAAATACTGGTTACCGAAGCACCGCTATTATTTCTCGCTAACTTCAAATCAATTAATTCACGCAAACTAAAATCTATATTATTGGCATCAGGCCATACTTTTTCTTCTTGCCCTCTAGGGTATTGACCTGGCGGAGTAATTTTAAGTGGAATTTTTATCTCATAATAGTTGTTTAAAAAATCTTGTCCAATGCGAATAATTGCATTTAATTGATCATCTTTTATCGGAGCCTGCCCAACTATCGATTCGGCATGTAAATACATCGACATTTTTGCATATCGTCGTATGTCTAAGTTGAGTGTTTTAAAAACTCCTCTGGTACCCCCGGTTTGCAAATTATTCACACGTAAACTTAAAGCTTGTTCATTCTGCTGTAAGTTCACGCCATTATTGCTTAACAATTGAACTCTTTCAACATTCGGCGGCATGATATAGTTAACAGGTTGTCTGCTACTATTTTCTTCTAAGTTAACTGCTAAAGTATTAAATGATGTATTGGTACCTGCATTATTGATTGGAGTATAAGAACCCGTGGTATCGATATTGTAAATAAATTGTCGCCATTGGTTTCTTACCAAATCCAATCTTGCTAAACGAAGTACCACTGAGTCTTCAAAATCGGTGAGGTACATTCTTGCAAAACGAATGGATTTGAAATCTGGAATATTACCTACTTTTCTAGAAAAGTTTCTGATAGGCACTCTAAATAAATACCAATCTTCTGTTCTGGTAATACCGTCCGCAGAATTAACTGTAACCCTTCTTTTATCAGTGATATATGGAAACTGAGCAGATCCAACATCCATGCCAGGTCTTAATTGTATTTCGTATTCATAATAAGACTCCGTTTCATTCAGTGTATTGTCTCTATTTAAATCTTCATTGTCTGGAAATAAAGTAGCAGCAGAAGTAAATTGTCCTCCAGTAGTTGCAACAGGAGAATTACCTTGTTGATTATTGAAATTTTTATACCTGCCTAAAATTCCTGTTCCCGATGCATCAAATGATGGATCTCTATACCATAAATAATTGTCATCAGAAGGATCTCTTAAAGTTCTTTGATACAATGCAGAACCTGTTCCAAAATTATTAGACAACCTATTCAATACATATCCTTTTTTTCTTCGCTCTCCATCATCATCCAATCCATCATAACCAACATCCTGAAAAGGTCGATCACTAGGATCGTTGCTAAATGCCTGTGTTATTTGAATTGGATTAACCGGCGTTTTACCCCATGTATTGCTACTGTCAACTGCAGCAGGAATAGCTGGTGTGTTCATGCCATTTTCGTAAAATCTTTTACCGTCTTTGAGTACATCTTCACTGATATTACCAAAATTTAAAAACAATTTGCCACCCTTGCTTGCAGGATTGGTAATAAAAGGATTCTGCATCCAAAATTCTACAAATTCAATATTATTTGTTTCAAAATCTGTTTGATCAATGGAGCGCATAACTCCACCCCATCTTGCAGCTGGATTATTTAATTTTCCTTGAGCATTGATTTGTGTAGGCGAGGTTTCAAAATTATATTGACCTTTATCGGTTGGATAATAAGCTAAGTCAAAAGTTGCAGCTTGCACATCTGTTATATTGGTTGTACGTTGAGGAAATAATTCATTGGTAAATACCTGCCTAACCCTGGGATCACTTAACTCCGCTAAATTTCTTCTCAAAGGATTATTAGGGCTATTCTTATCTTGCAAATTGGGTTCAATATTGTACCAAGCCAATTTAGCCCTGTTCTTATTATAATCGATGCTATCTGTTAAAGTTGATTCCGGAAATTTGACATTCCCTTGTGGTGTAGATGCCATTGCCCATGATACAAAAGGGAAACGCAAATCAATGGTTGCCCTTGTGCCTTCAAAATCATCAATAAAAATTAAACCCTGATCTCCTTTTCCAATTTGAGGCGGATGACCAGGTTGTAAAAATGCAGCTTCCCCATACGCGTTGATAGATGACTTTGCTTTAGTATCGTAATATGGTAACTTATTGAGTAACCTAGTTAATCCTGGCAAATCAGATCGGTAATTAAAATCAAATCCATACATGGAGTTTCGAATTGGATCATCGCCATATCCCATTTTAGTAAAAAAAGGTCTTTCACCTAATTTTACAAAACTTGTACCTATACTTAATTTTTTACTTGCAACATAATCCAATCTAAGTCCGGTAAATCCTCTTTGCTGAACACCAAATCCAATATTATTTTCAAATGAAACTTTAACCGGCAGATTGGAACTCAATATCCCTTGATTGATAATTTTTACAGTTCCTAAATTATAATCAACAATAAAATCCGATCCTTCTCTTAATATTTGACCTCCTGCAGAAACAGCAACTGAACCCGGAGGAATATTGAATGTATTTAAATAAATTTCAGATCCGCCCCCACTTCCTTTTACTTGCCCTTGCATTAGGAATCGATTTAAATTCGCATAAGTTTGAGCAATTGCTTTGATAGAATCATACAATTGATAATAGATATATTTATTCTTAGTTGTAACAGGTAAACCAGCAAATGCCAATGTATCCAAATCTTTTCCGAATGGTTCAAGTACAGGAAAAACAACCCTACCCATTTGGGGCAAAATGGTAAACCCTTCTATATAATCAAACACACCATCTGGTTGCGGATCGTTTCGATTATTAAGTCGGTCTAAATTCAGTAAACGCAATAATGGTTGCCCTTCTACAGCCTGAGCAGTCTCTGGCAAAAATCGTTTTAATCCTCCACTTGGTTCTTCGTATAAAACATTTAACTTAAAATCCTCTCTTTGTATTCCTCCAAATAAATCCAAAGAATATACATTCTTCATCATCAAACCCCAGAGTGGCAATTCAGGTCTTTGTGATGTTGCTTTTAACAATTTTAAGAACAATACTTTTTGCACACCCTGATTAGAGTCCAATGCAATATCCTGCGAAAATTCACCTACTTGAAATACCCGACCATTGTAGGTATACTGATACGCAATTGCCAATACTTCATCTGCTTGCAATTGTGAATTTACAGAAATAAAACCTGCCTGTGGATTAAAATAGTATTCATTGCTGCTAAGCTTTCTTGCAAAAGTTTTTTCGTAATCATCAACTGGTCGAAGCCCTTTACTCAATAACAAACTATTAATAAATGCTGGATTACGCGCATTTGGATCTCCAATCAAAGAACTAAATAAATTATTGGCACCATTTGCAGGCAATGGATTTGTACTTAATGATTGAACAGATGGATTGTAGGGCCTAGATTCTCCCAAGTCCATTAGTCCCACAATATCACGGGCTTCGGTAGTGGCACCCGTTCTATTGGTTACCCAAACTTCTACTCGCTGAACTTGTACTTGGGAATTTACAACAGGCAAATTACGCATTGTTTTATTAAAATTGGCTCTGAAATAATTACCCATCAAAAAGTGTCTATTCTCTTCGTAATCATCTAATCTTTTTTGAAAAGATTGAGTTGCAGCTCCTCCCTGTAGGGATAATGTTTGTCTGGTTGATCGTTGATTGGCCAATGCAGCTGTAACAAATAATTTTCCAAATTGTAACTGCGTTTTAATTCCGAATAAATTTTGCGCGCTAGGAATTAAGGTTCCTCTTGATTGAAAAGATATATTACCCGCTTCTATACTTTTGATGATTTCATCATCCATACCCTTATAATCCAATTTCAATTGATTATCAAAACCCAGATTAGATAAAGTATTGTAATTGATGGGAAATTTTAACTTGTCTCCAATATTTGCATTGAGATTAAGATTGGCATTCATATCAAAATCAAAGCCGCCATTCTTTCTTGCGCGTTCTGGAAGTGTTGGATTTTTAATATTTTGTCCTTGATAACCAGCCAAAATATTCACTTCACCGCTTGGACGAATATCCACTTTTAAATTATTACCACTCATGCCAAAAATCCGATCAAATAATTTATCGTATACGCGCATTGGAGGGCGAGTAACTTTTTTATTGAGCTGCGTTAAAGCATCCGCTCTTTTTTTAAAATAGTCGGTTTCTGCTTTTTGGTTTTGCAATCGCCAATATTCATCAAATTGAACGGTTGTAGGTTTTCTATAAATGGTTGATCCGATTTTTTCTTTGATGAAATAAGATTTTGTTTTTGGATCGTATTCGATTGATTTTTTGATGAGTGCAGTATCATTTAAATCAAAAGGATTTTTTGTAGCACTAGTGAATGGATCACCTCTACGATCGCTAATAGGAAAACGCAAACTATCCTTCTGTTGTGCAACTAATTGAGCACATAGCAGTAAATAAATGATGGATAGAAAAATCCTTGGATAATACAAAAACCGGAAACTTGGTGAAGTAGAGCTCTATGCGATCGCTTATAAGTTTTTAAGTGCTAATTTAATGATATCTTCTAATGAGTTATTGTCTGGTTGCGTTTGTACTACTTTT
>JBILRH010000105.1:0-6437 GCA_044372715.1 Sediminibacterium sp.
TTTGAATCTTTGTTTAGCGCTGATTTTCTTTTGTATGAATGCAGCTATTGCTAACGCACAATCTTGGCAATCCAAATTGGTGAGCATCAATAAAAAAGGAAACATTATATACACCCCCGACGAAAAGGGCAATATCATTCCCGATTTTAGCAGGGTTGGGTATTTTCATGGAGATCAAGCTATTCCTAGTAATATTCCCATTTTTATAAAACTTAAACCAGCAGAGAATGATTTAGAAAATATTCAAGCTGCAATTAATACTTTGAGTAAGAAACAACCAAATCAAGACGGCTTTATTGGTGTTATCCTATTGTCTAAAGGAATATATAAAATTCCCAATACCATTCATATTCAAACAAGTGGTATTGTAATTAGAGGAGAGGGGCTTGAAACCAAGTTAATTGCTACAGGTAAAATGCAATATAGTTTGTTTAAGTTTTCTGGAAGCGGGTCTGTAAGTGAAAAGAAAAATTCACGCGTTAAGATTACAAATGAATATGTTCCTGTTGGCAGTTTTTCTTTTGATGTTTCCAATGCTGGTAATTTTTCTGTAGGAGAAAAAATTATGGTGTATCGCCCCGGAACTTCAGCATGGATCAATGATTTAAAAATGGATCAAATAGAAGTAAGAGAAGATACCAAACAATGGACACCACAAGAATATGGGTTTAATTTTGAGAGAACCATTACTAAAATTGAGGGAAATACTGTTTTTATTGATAATCCCATCGTATTAGCCTTAGAAGCAAAATATGGTGGAGGAGAAATTTATGCTTACAGTTTCAATAATCGAATTAATCGGGTAGGAATAGAAGACTTGTATTGCGAATCTGAATTTGAAAAGGATACATCCGAGAACCATGCCTGGGTGGCAGTTGAAATGGATAAGGTTGAAAATGGATGGGTGCGTAATATTACTTCTCGCTATTTTGGTAATTCATGTGTTCATTTAGGTTCCTGGGCTAAAAATATTACTGTACTCAATAGTAATTGCTTTGATGCAAAGTCCATAATAACTGGTAGTCGCCGCTACTCATTTTCCAATGCTGGGCAGCAAAATTTATTCATGAATTGTATTGCTACTGAGGGAAGGCATGATTTTGTTACAGAAGCGAGAGTATGTGGCCCCAATGTGTTTTATAATTGTTCTGCTACTAAAACACATGCAGATATAGGTCCGCATCATCGTTGGACTTCGGGCACTTTATATGATAATATAGTAACCGATGGAGAAATTGCCATTCAAGACAGGGGTAATTGGGGGAGCGGGCATGGATGGAGTGGTGTAAACCAAGTGCTTTGGAATTGTTCAGTTCAAAAAGCAGTTGTTCAAAGTCCATGGGTGAATGGAAAAAATTATGCCATAGGCTTACAAGGAGAAAAATATGAGGGTAGGCTTAAGGGTAAGCCCGATGGGGAATGGGAAGGGCAAAATAAAAAAGGGCTAACGCCCAGCTCATTATACCTTGCTCAATTAAAAGCAAGAAAATAATATAAATTGACGCTACAATTATTTTTCTGTATATTTAAGTCTTAAATAATATAGTTATGCCAACTGGTACAGTAAAATGGTTCAATGATGCTAAGGGATTTGGATTTATTAAACCCGATGATGGTGGCGAAGATTTATTTGCACACTTTTCAGCAATCAACATGGGCGGATTTAAGTCTTTAAAAGAAGGTCAAAAAGTTTCTTTTGATATAGTTGATGGAAAAAAAGGTAAGCAAGCTGGAAATATACAAGCTGCTGAGTAAAGTGCATTAATAGCAATCTAATCTGGTGGTATACATTTTTTTATTAAAAGGATGTATACTCATCATTAGATATCCTCCACCATTTAGTAATGGATCTTTTTTCAAGATTCCTAAACTATGTATGCCAGCAACCAATGGCCCTAGTTTAATGGCTGCACCCATCCAAATTTGTCCTTGTGTGTTGTACTGAACTGGTAAGAAAATTCCCCATGCAAGGGTTTCCCATCTTGGCGTGATGGTGAGTAAACTCAATTCTCTAGTGTTGAATTTATTTAAATTAGCACTGCTTCTAAAGTTCAAACTTAATTGCCCATTTACATAAAAATGATTTCCAAAATTTCGATCAACATTTATAATCATTCTTGTTGGTTGATTAATCCTAAATATTGGAGGAAGAGGAGTTGTTGTTCCAAACAAAGTAGCCAATGAGTCTCTCAAATCTTGAGCTGAATAAATATTGGTTAATTTTTGACTTAAATCATCATCATTGATTGTATTAGATGGGTTGCTAAATTGCCCCGTATATTCACTTGTTTTGAAAGAAGATGCGCCAATATCCATTATACTGAAACCTAGTTTCCATAGATAAGGAATTGGTTTATTTTCATCCACAGATGATGATTGATCATATTTAATGTATTCTAACCCAACACTAAGTCCTAAGCTTGTAGTGCCAGATTTAATCATTTGATTGATATTTTCTTGAAGGTTATTGTAAGGACTAGTTGCATCATAATTGGAAGAGTAGGCATAAGATGCTGCGCCACCTGTAAAACTATAAACAGTATCTGTTGGCGTTAGTGCGGTTTCTAAAAAGCTAATTCGATTGATTCTGGCATAAGCTCCTGAAATATTTTTGGCAATTTGTAGAGTGATGCCTGCGCTTAATTTGCCTTTAGTTGTTGCTTTAATAACCCTGCTGTAATTTAAGTTGCCCTCTAACCAGCCAGCATGAGTTCCGAATCCTTCAATAAATGGAGTGGTTCTATTATTGAATAAAAATTTATCCAGCGTATTGGAAGAATCATTTGCTTCGAAGGAATTGGTTTTAATATGAGCATAAGATCTAATTCTTAACCCCCCACTAATGCTTTGTTTAGCGTCTATTTGATACATTGCATTGAACAGATTCAAATCAATAGCCTGGTGATTTAGTCGGCTGTAATTTCCCTCTTTTAGTTGAATGCTGGCATTGGCAATAGAAGGCAATTTCATGTCTTTAAAATATACCGTATTGGTAATATTGTTCAGTTGAAGCGAAAGTAAATTAATATCCCATTTATGTAAACTGTTATTGGGTGAAGCTGGGTTGTTGAAGATGCCCGCAGCTCCAGTGTAAGATGAGCCATGTATAGCATGATAATTTTGGGAATAAGCCATTTTATTGGCAAAAAAACCAATAATCATGGCCAATAAGACAATTAATTTTTTACTGAATAGAATATGCATAACTGATAAGCAATCAATAAAGGTAAGCCGATGGATTTGTTTAATGCTTAACTGTTATTTCAAAAAGAAAACCCTTCGTAGAAACGAAGGGTTTTTTTCGATTGCTTGCCATTATAAGAGAGTCTTTATCTGCGTTTAATGACGTAAATATACAGCCAAACGCCTAAAAATCAATTACAATTAAATATTATTTGTAGATATTTCTAATTATTTAACAAAAATCAATAATTTGGTAACAAAAAATTAATATATAAATTATTTTAATATTAATTTTTTCTTCCTGGATATACCTTTATGGCTGCTTCCAAGCAGTCCATTGCATGATTAATATCCTCTAAGTTTAATACATAGGCCAATCTTACTTCTTGTTTGCCCAATCCTGGAGTTCCATAAAAGCCAGTTGCAGGTGCCAGCATAACCGTTTGATTTTCAAAAGCAAAGTCTTCTAATAACCATTGGCAAAATTTATCTGCATCATCAATTGGCAATTTAGCCATTGCATAAAATGCGCCACCCGGATTAGGGCAAAATACACCTTCCATGTTATTAAGTCTTTTTACAATTAAATCTCTTCGTAACTGATATTCGGCTTTGGTGGTATCAAAATAATTAGCTGGTAGATCAATGGCAGCTTCTCCTGCAATTTGTGCAAAACTAGGAGGGCTTAATCTTGCTTGAGCAAACTTCATTGCAGCATCTAATACCGATTGATTTTTTGTAACAAATGCACCAATTCTTCCTCCGCATGCACTGTACCTTTTACTGATGGTATCCATAATTATTACATGCTCATCTACGCCTGTTAAATGCATGGCACTTACTTGCTCGCCACCATAACAAAATTCACGATAAGCTTCGTCGGAAAATAAATACAAATTGTATTTAAGAATCAAAGCTTTTAATTGTTCCATTTCTGCTCTGCTGTATAAATAACCTGTTGGATTATTGGGATTGCATATTACTATTGCTTTTGTTTTTGCAGTAATCTTAGCTTCAAAATCGGCAATTGGTGGTAGCGCAAATCCGTTTTCAATGGATGAAGTGATAGGAACTACTTTTACTCCTGCTGCTACAGCAAAACCATTGTAGTTAGCATAAAATGGTTCTGGAATAATCACTTCATCTCCAGCGTCTAAACAAGCCATGAATCCAAATTGAATGGCTTCGCTTCCGCCTGTTGTAATGATGATTTGTTGGTGATTTACATGAATTCCTACAGAAGCATAATAGGCTACTAATTTTTTTCTATAACTTTCATTACCTGCACTATGGCTGTATTCCAGCACTTTAAAGTTGCTATTTCTAACTGCATCTAAAATAGCTTTAGGTGTTTCTATGTCGGGTTGACCAATATTTAAATGATAAACTTTAGTGCCTCTTTTTTTCGCGGCTTCTGCATAGGGTACAAGTTTTCTGATAGGAGAAGCTGGCATGTCCAGACCCCTTTTGCTAATTGCTAACATATTATTCTATATGATTTAAAGAAAAAGATTATTTCTTTTTTGCCTCAATCACTTCCCCATCAATGGTAAGTGTATAGGGCTGATTGGAATGCGCAAATTTTACGTCTACATTTTTTTTAAATGCACCTAAAGTTGCCGCGTTATAAGTAACCTTAATGGTACTTGTTTTTCCTACAGCGATAGGAGCTTGGGAGTATTCTGGTTTGGTACAACCACATTCTGCATTGGCAAATTCAATCACTACAGGCTTTTTAGCTTTATTGGTAAAGGAAAAAATAAAAGTAGCTGGAACATCTTTTTTGATCTTTCCAAAACTGTGTTTCGTTTTATTGAAACTTATATCTGCTTGGGCAAAACTGCTCATGCCTAATGATAAACAAACTGCTAAAAAAAAGTACTTCATACTTATTGATTAATTGAATGATTGGATAATTTGGTTAATTGTTTCTCTTGAACTCCTTCGCCACTAAAACTTACTTGTTTTACTATTCCGCCATTCAACACGATATCAGTAAAACGGGTAAAATTACCCAACACACTGCTATTGAATTGAATTAATATTTTTACAGATTGGCCAGGTCCAAATTTTTGATTAGGTATAAAATTAGGTGTGGTGCATCCGCATCCAGCCCTTGCTGTTTCTAGTGTTAAAGTATCTGATCCATTGTTTACAATTTCGACTGTATACTCAACAGGTTTGCCATAAATAATTTTACCCATTTCGTATTTTTCATTCTTTATGGTGATTTTCTGCGCTTTTAATCCCACAAAAACCATCAAAAAAGAACCGATTAGTAATAAACGCATCATACTTATATCTTTAGGCCCTAAAATTACACAATCTTAGCACTAATGAATTAACTTAGGATAAATTAAGCGTAAATTTTTCATAAAGATTGCTTATTTATTCAGATTATACTAATATTTGTTAGTCTTTAAACACCTAGATTTATCTTTGCTATATGGAATCAGCTGAAGCTATACAACATAAAGAAGATATGCTCTCTTTTGAAGGATTTCGGAATACTGTTCTGGAAGACTATAAAACGGCCATTATCAGTAGGGAAGTAAGTTTATTAGGTAGAAGAGAAGTGCTTACCGGGAAAGCAAAATTTGGCATTTTTGGAGATGGAAAAGAAGTAGCACAATTGGCTATGGCTAAATTTTTTCAACCCGGCGACTTTAGAAGTGGGTACTATAGAGATCAAACCTTCATGTTTGCTACTGGTTTGTGTAATGTAGAGCAGTTTTTTGCACAGTTGTATGGAGATCCAGATTTAAAAAATGATCCATTTAGTGCGGGCCGACAAATGAATGCGCATTTTGCCACTAGGTTTGTAGATGACAATGGCAACTGGTTAGACCTTGCCAATCGAAGAAATGTATCGGCAGATATGGCCCCAACAGCATCTCAAATGCCGCGTGCATTGGGTTTGGCATTTGCCTCAAAATGTTTTAGACAAACTGTACATCAGCATGAATTTGAACACCTAAGTCATAATGGTAATGAAATTTGTTTTTGTACAATTGGTGATGCAAGCACTTCCGAAGGACATTTTTGGGAAACCATGAATGCTGCGGGTGTTTTACAAGTTCCATTGGCTGTATTTGTTTGGGATGATGGATATGGGATTTCTGTTCCTAAAAATTTTCAAACAACAAAAGGTTCTATTTCAGATGCGCTGAGAGGCTTAGAAAAATTAGAGGATACCAACGGGATTCGTATTTATAAATTAAAAGCTTGGGATTATGCTGGTATGTGTCAGGTTT
>JBILRH010000078.1:0-8257 GCA_044372715.1 Sediminibacterium sp.
CATCTAAATTGAAACTGATAACATTTTTAAAGCTCAAACCTTCTTCCTTATGAAGCCTTACTAATTCGGCATACATTTTAATTGGGGTTGATCCAGTAGCTAAGCCGAGTACACATTTTTCTCCTTTGGCTTGCTTAGATTGAATTAAATTGGCAATTTGCTTGGCTACAAAAACAGCTCCCTCTTTTGGGGTAGCACAAATTTTCACATCAATTTTTTCGAATGAATCTACCATCGTATTGATTTTATGTCGCTAAATTAAGTTCATTATTGCAGATATCCTCAAATTATAATAATGAAGACGCAATAAAACGCAATTATTTTGCGGGTTTATTATAATTTACCCCCCAATTTGTATATCGCTCATATTGTTTTAACATTCTATTTTGAAAATCAGTAAAATTTTTAGATGCTTTCGGACTCCACAGCACTTCGCTTAAAGCACTCATTCTTGGGAAAAGCATGTATTCGGCTTTTGAAACATTGGTAATATATTCTGTCCATAAATTGGCTTGTGCGCCCAAAACGTATTTCTCTTCGCTTGAACTTAAGCCTTTTGGTATGGGTTCGTAGGAATATACTTTTTGTAAATCTGTAAATCCACCAATAGTTACAGAATCTTCTTTCTTGTTTTGGGCATGATCAAAATAAACCCAATCTCCAGGTGTCATAATCACATTGTGTTGCTGTTTGGCTGCTTCAATTCCACCTTTTTCACCCCTCCAACTCATTACTGTTGCATTTGGAGCTAAACCTCCTTCTAAAATTTCATCCCAACCAATTATTTGCTTCCCCTTGCTATTTAAATAGCGTTCAATTCTTTGTATGAAATAGCTTTGTAATCCATGTTCATCTTTTAAGTTTTTTTCTTTGATGAGCTCTTGACAAAAAGCCGATCTTTTCCATGATTCTTTCGGACATTCATCTCCCCCAATATGTATGTATTTGGAAGGAAATAATGCAATCACTTCGTCAAACACATTTTCTAAAAATTGAAAAGTAGTTTCACCAGGGCAGAAGACATCTTCAAAAACTCCCCAGGTTTGTTGTACTTGTTTTCCTTCAGAAGGGCCGTTCCATGCAGTCTTTGCAGGATATTTGGTTGATTCATTTGGAAAACAACTCAATTCGGGATAAGCTGCAATGGCCGCAGAAGAATGCCCAGGTAATTCAATTTCGGGTATTATTTCTACAAAACGATCAGTTGCGTATTGTATGATTCCCTTAATTTCTTTTTGTGTATAATAACCACTATACTTTATATTGGTATTACCTGTACCAGGGTACCTGCCAATGGTAGTACCATTTCTTGTGGCTCCGATAGTAGTTAATTTCGGATATTTTTTTATTTCAATACGCCATCCTTGGTCTTCAGTTAAATGCCAATGAAAAGTATTCATTTTATGGGCTGCAATAAAGTCTATGTATTTTTTTATAAAATTGATGGAAAAAAAATGTCTGCCAACATCTAAATGCATACCCCTGTAGCCAAATCGAGGTTTATCAGCAATTGTTAATTGAGGAATTGTAAGCGCGGCATTTAAATTTGTTGGTAACAATTGGATCAACGATTGAATACCATAGAAAACGCCAGTTGCATTGTCTCCTCCAATATAAATTTTTTCATCTGTAACGCTTAAATGGTAAGCGCCTGCAATGGGA
Source organism: Sediminibacterium sp. (assembly GCA_044372715.1). Classification (GTDB taxonomy): domain Bacteria; phylum Bacteroidota; class Bacteroidia; order Chitinophagales; family Chitinophagaceae; genus Sediminibacterium. The sequence goes on from JBILRH010000078.1 coordinate 1,663, forward strand.
TGTTCAATTTTATCGTAATTCAATACAATATCACCTTTTTGAACAGCTTTTGTTTTTTTTTGTGATTGATCAATCTTTAAACCAAAGCCGTACATTTTTTTTATATAGTCATGTAAAAATGCAGCATTCTTTTCTAAGCCAGAACCCCATAAATGAATAACATTTTTTGGTGATATAGTTAATTTGCCTTTTCCAATGGTCATTGATGCTGGCTGAGGAATAATTGATATTTCCTGGGCTTTCATTGATTTAAAACTAATTAAGCATAATAAAAACAGTATTTTTCTCATTTGCTTGCTGTGGTTGATTGTGTACAAGTAATAATTAATAAGTAATCCTTGAAATTAAAAAAGATTCCTCGAATGAAGAATCTTTTTTAATTATTTAGCAACTATTTAATTTAATTTACTTTGGTTAATTTAATCAAATTGGTAGACAAGTGCATAGAAACTGGGGTGCTTCCGGTATTTACAACTACATCACCCGTTTTTACAAAACCTCTTTCTTTAAGGATGTCTATTTGGTCTTGTACAATATCATCAAAGCTTTCTTCCTCTGAATAATAGAAAGCCCTAACGCCCCAACTTAAACTCAATTGATTTACCAAAGATTTTTCTTTAGTAAAAATATATAAAGGAGCAGAAGGTCTGTAGCTACTTAGCATAAAAGCAGTATAGCCGCTTTGAGTCATACCTATTAATGCACTTGCTTCTACATCTTCTGCAATTTTGCAAGCATTATAGCACATTGCATCACTATGAAAAGAAGGAGAATGTGGCTGTGGTTTTAGGTCTTCTGAGCGATTATATCGATATTCTTTCTTTTCTACTTCTGCAATAATCTTTCTCATTGTTTCAACAACTAAAGTAGGGTAGTTGCCTGCTGCTGTTTCTCCACTCAACATCACCGCATCTGCACCTTCTAATACAGCATTAGCAACATCGGTAATTTCACTTCTATTGGGTTTTACTCTTTCCATCATACTTTCCATCATCTGTGTTGCCACAATTACTGGTTTGGCTCTGTGGATACATTTGCGAATCAATTCTTTTTGTATTAATGGAATTTGTTCTACTGGTAATTCAACACCTAAGTCGCCTCTTGCTACCATAATGCCATCACTTTCTATAATGATGTCACGAATATTTACCAATGCTTCAGGCTTTTCAATTTTTGCAATAATTTTTGTTTTACTATTCTTTTCATCCAATTTACTTCTTAGGATAACAATGTCTTTAACACTTCTTACAAAGCTTAAAGCCACCCAATCACATTTTTGTTCAATAATAAATTCTAAATCTGCAAGGTCTTTTTCGGTTAATGCAGGTAAAGAAATCTTCGTGTCTGGCAAGTTGATTCCTTTTTTTGAAGAAAGAATCCCACCTAAAACAACTTGAACTTTTACATCACCATTTTTTTCAATTCCGCAAACTTTTACTTCCAATTTTCCATCGTCAATCATAATTACATTTCCCATGGTAACATCGCCAGCCAGATTAGGGTAGGATACATAGATTTTTTCTAGTGTGCCCACACATTTTTCATTGGTGAAAGTTAAAATATCGCCAGCTTTAATTTCGAGGGCATTATTCGCTATTTCGCCTACGCGTAATTTCGGGCCCTGTAAATCTGCTAGAATAGCTATATTATAAGGTTGAGTTTTATTAATATTTCTGATGTGTTCTATAATTGCCAACTTGTCTTCATGGCTTCCATGAGAGAAATTCAATCTAAAAACGTTTACACCAGCAATCACTAATTCCAATAATTTATCGTAAGTATCGCAAGCGGGCCCTACTGTTGCAACAATTTTTGTTTTGTGCGCAACATGTTTTACACCTGCATCTTTATCCATGTTTCTGTGCAAGTATTTATCAATGTGTTTAGACATATTATATTTTGTTATTTTTTTTACAATTTAGCTGGCAAGAATCTTTGCAATTCTAAACCAGTCTTCTGGTATTTTTTGTTTTGCTTTTACTGCATTGTCTAATGGGGTATAATGCATCTTATTGTTTACAATACCTACCATTACATTGTGTTTGCCATTTATTAAACATTCAACTGCATGGAAACCCATTCTGCTTGCAATCAAACGGTCTAAACAAGATGGAGAGCCTCCTCTTTGAATATGACCCAATATACATACCCTCGTATCAGCAGTTGGAATTCTTCTCTTGATGATTGCAGCAATTTCATTGCCCCCTCCAAATTCATCACCTTCTGCTACTACAACTAGGTTTACCAATTTTTTCCTTCTCTCTTTTTCGTTCAATGATTCTATTAATGCTTCAATATCTGTTTTTGTTTCTGGTATCAATATATTTTCTGCTCCGGTTGCTATGCCACTATGTAATGCTATATAACCTGCATCTCTACCCATCACTTCAACAATAAATAATCGGTCATGTGCATCTGCAGTATCCCTTATTTTATCAATTGCTTCTACTGCTGTATTTACAGCTGTATCAAAACCAATTGTAAAATCAGTTCCTGCAATGTCTTTATCGATGGTACCAGGCAATCCAATACAAGGAATATCAAATTCATTACTGAATTTTTGAGCACCCTTAAAGCTTCCATCGCCACCTATAATTACGAGGCCATCAATACCTCGTTTTTTTAAATTCTCATAGGCTTTTTTGCGACCTTCATTTTCAAGGAATTCTTTACTTCTTGCTGTTTTTAAAATAGTTCCTCCACGTTGTATGATATTAGCAACCGATCGCGATTCCATCCTGATGATATCGTCATCAATCATGCCATTGTATCCGCGCATTACGCCATAAGCTTCTAGTCCATAATATGTAGCAGTTCTAATTACGGCCCTGATGGCTGCATTCATTCCTGGGGCATCTCCGCCAGATGTTAAAACGCCTATTTTCGAGACTTTTTTTGCTTCCATTGTTCTATTCTATTCTACATCAAATGTAGGATCTATTTGTATCAATTTTAATGTGTAAAGCTTACACGGAGTATCAAATGTAAGGATTTGAAATTGAATGACCATTTGAAATGGGTTTTGTTTTTTTTGTAGCATTGTAAAATGAAACTATTAATTACTGGTGCGAATGGATTTTTGGCTCAACATTTATGCGTTTATTTTAATGAAAGGGGGTTTGATGTACACGGTACTTATCGAAATCAAACTGTTTTACAAAAGCACGCTACAATTAGTTATCATTATTTAGAACTAACAGATGTTAGTTCTCTTGATATATTGGTTAGTAAGCTTGAACCAGCCATCATTGTTCATGCAGCAGCAATGAGTAAACCTGATGAATGCAATATCAATCAAGATGCTTGTATAAAAAATAATGTAGATGTAACAAAGTATTTAGTGGAAGCTTGTATAAAAATAAACGCCCAATTTATTTATGTATCTACGGATTTTATATTTGGTGAAAACGGTCCTCATTCCGAGTTGGATCAACCAGATCCGCTCAATTTTTATGGAACAAGTAAATTGATGGCAGAGAAATTAGTGAAATCTACATTAACCAAATTCACCATCGTTAGACCCGTTTTTATTTATGGTTCAACATGGGAAGGGATGCGATCTGGTTTCATTCAATGGGTAGCTGATCAATTAAAAACAGGCAATCCAATTAAAGTAGTGAAAGATCAGTTCCGAACACCAACATATGTTGTAGATATTTGTAAAGGAATAGAACAAATAATCGTTTATCAGAAAACAGGAGAATATCATTTAGCCGGTAGTGAAATTTATACACCATATCAGATGGCCATAAAAGTTGCAAAATTGTTGGGATTAGATGAATCCTTGATTGAAGCAGTAACCAGTGCTAATTTTCCAGAGCCAGTTATAAGAGCAAAAAGGTCTGGATTGAAAATAGATAAAGCAATCAAAGAACTTACTTACAAACCCCTTTCTTTTGAAGAAGGGATTCGTAAAAGCTTTAATATCTATTAGTTCATTTCAATTGAAGAAACACTTCTGCCATCATACACCTTGCACTTCCGCCACCATTGGTTTCTATTGTTGTAATATCTGAATGAATAATTTGATTATAGGATTCAATCTGATTAATTTGTGCTTTATTTAATGCACGGTAGGCTTGAGAAGACATAACTAAAAAAATTTCACCTTCTTTATTATGCACTTGTAACATATTGCCTGCGAACTGATTCATTTGATCGAATCCAATTTCGATTATTGATTTTCCAGAATCAGCTATAGAATTAATTACTAGCTGTCGCTCATTTATATCATTGATTGATGCTAAGCAAATAACTACATATTTGTCAGCAACACACATCATTACATTGGTATGATATATTGGTTGCTTACTTCCATCTAAAGCCCAAAAATAAACAGGCTTGTAATTCAATCGATTGCAAAAATCATTTAAAACGGTTAGATCTGTTCTGGGAGATAAACATGCATATGCTATATTTTTTTCTCTATCAAGTACCATACTACCTGTTCCTTCTAAAAAATGGCCGGTCTGCTCATAATGGGTTAAATCAATTTTGTTTTCAATAATGAATTTTTCTTCTATGGCTTGTAAAACAGTTGCTTTTCTTTCAAGTCTTCTATTATGAGCAAACATTGGATACAAACAAATGGTTCCATTAGAATGAAATGAAATCCAATTATTAGGAAAAATAGAATCTGGTGTATGTGGGTCTGGCGTATCGTTTACAACTGTTATATCAATCCCATTTAGGGTAAGTAATTTTATAAATTGATTGAACTCTTCTGCTGCTTTATCTTGGGCTAAATGGTCTTTGGCATTTACTTGAAAGCTATTATTCACTGCCGTTTCTGCATTAAAATCGAAACGTACGGGTCTAATCATTAATAAATGTGAACTATGTTGCATAATTGTATTTTATTGGTCAATAGATGATCTCCATAATGGCATACTCATGCAATGAAATCCTCCTCTTGCTCTTGAGAGTTCGGCAGAAGGCATTAAAATAAAAGTATCTTTTAAATTCTCAACTGTAGTAGTTCCAGCTTCTAATTCCTGTAACAGATCTTTTACATCTACAATTGTGAAGCCAGCTTGCCTGAAAGCTTCAGTTGTTTTGTCGTTTCTGTCGTATCCTAATACAACGCCCTCTTTTAATGCTAATAAATTGCAGGAATCTGTCCATTGTTCTCTTGCACTATATGGGAATTCATTATTGCCAGAAAAAATAAATTTTACTTCATGCTCGCAATGCAAGTCGTTTTTGCTTATGTCTACTAATAGATCTTCTAAACTCTCAAAAGAGATTGGGTGCTCTGGGCTCTTTCTGTGAAATTGTAAAATCTTTATTTTTTCTTCTTTTTTTATTTCTAGAATTCTTTCAACAGGGCTTTCGTCTTCGTGCTTAACTGCTTTTCTAGAAAAATTACCCAACATAACCCATACATCTCTTTTTACTTGTGTAAAAACAGTATCGATATGCATGTAGTCTCTTTTTTTAGGAATCTTAACTATAGTTACTTTTTCCATTAATCCCATCTGAAAAATAGTATTGGTTATTTTTACTGCAGCTTCAGATGAAGTTCTTTCACTAACACCTACAAGTAAGTGATTATCGCTAACAACCATAATGTCTCCACCTTCTAAAGTAATTTTTCTATCGTCATCTTCTTTTGGTAATAAAAAATGATGACTGGTATCTGATAACTCAATGATATTGTCTCTATAGTTTTCAAACAATTGGTGATTAAAGAAAATATACCTTGCCAATAAGGCTTCTCTAGTTCTTGCCTTTTTCGCAGGCTTATTTAATAAAATATGATCCTTGATCGTAATGCCAATATCTCTTGTGAAAATAAAGTTAGGGATGGGAGAAAATAAGAGTTGTTTTTCAGTGGATGTTCCAGAGATAAAAGTTTTGGCCAAATCTGTAGAATTGTATTCCATCAATGCTTTCTGCATCTGATAAGAACAGCCTTCTATAGCACATACAGATGCAACCAATTTAGATTTAATGTTTTCATCGGTTAATATTTCCGCTAATAACCATTGAAGTTCTATTACTTTATCAGACTTAAAGAAATCCTTTTCTTCTGGTTTATAAAAATTTCTTTTTGCAGCTGCATCATCAATAGCTGCTAATTTGCCTTTTATCTTGTCGGGATCTAAAAAGTACAATAAAATTTTAGTGTAGTAGTCGTATTCGTTTTTGCGAATGGTGTCTAAATGCACGATGTCTTCAAAAAGCCAGTCCTGCGCTTTCGATGGAACCACTTTGCCCAATCCGCTATCAGGGCTATGAACAAGTAACCTTTTTAAAGTTCCAATTTCTGAAGTAACTGATATTTTCATTGAATTTAGTTGTTAAGTTATTGAGTTATTAGTTGCTTAATAACGATGTTTTACAAAATACATCTTAAGCAATTTTATTATGAATTGATCAAATAAACCTGCATCCATCTATTACTGTATGAAGAAATTTAGATGATATAAAAAGAAGAAAATTGATTAAGTATTCAATGATCGGGCATAGAATTCAATCCGCGATACATCCAAGCGAAATGTGCTGTTAAAAATGATATGGTAGAACAATGATTCACGGTATGGATTGCAAATTACGGTTTTATTTTAAATGGCAAATATCCATTCAAAGTTCC
>JBILRH010000079.1:0-8220 GCA_044372715.1 Sediminibacterium sp.
AGCTCGAAGGAAATGCACAAGCCGCCTGGAGAACCGACCCTTCTAAATCAGGTAAAAGTGGATGCATGGGAGATATTGGAACGCATGCTGCACATTTAGCAGAGTATATCAGCGGTGCAAAAATTTCCAAGCTATGTGCCGATTTAAATACCGTAGTAGATGGCAGGGCTTTAGACGATGATGGAGCTGTTTTACTGCATTTTGATAATGGAGCTACTGGCGTTTTAATGGCATCACAAGTGGCTGCAGGTGAGGAAAACGCTTTAAAAATAAGGGTTTATGGAGAAAAAGGTGGATTGGAATGGGCACAGATGGAACCCAATACTTTAATTGTAAAATGGCTAAACGCACCCACACAAATATTGCGAGCTGGATCTAATTATGCCGATCGATTATCGAGTTATGCAATAGCTAATTGCAGAACTCCAGGCGGACATCCCGAAGGATATTTAGAAGCATTTGCCAATATTTATAAAAATTTTGCTGCTACCTTGGTGGCCAAATTAGATGGAACAATACCAAGTAAAGAAGCATTGGATTTTCCTACAGTGGAAGATGGTATTCGAGGAATGGCATTTATTGATACGGTAGTTGCATCATCAGAATCGAATGAAAAATGGACCACTTACAAAATCAACAACCAATAAAAGATATCTCTTATCTCGAAATTTATATCTCTAATCTCATAATTCTTATCTCTTAATTCATAATTCTAGATATGACAACTCTACAAGGTCCCGGAATATTTTTAGCTCAGTTTATGGGTGATACTGCCCCATTTAATAGCTTGGAGTCTATTTGCAAATGGGCGGCATCATTGGGTTTTGTTGGTGTACAAATTCCATCATGGGATGCTCGATGCATCGATCTACAAAAAGCTGCAGAAAGCAAAACCTATGCGGATGAAATAAAAGGAATTGTAGCATCAACTGGAATGCAAATCACCGAACTATCTACTCACTTACAAGGTCAATTAGTTGCAGTGAACCCATCATACGATGCATTGTTTGATGGATTTGCGCCAGAAGCCATAAGAGGAAATGTTAGAGCCAGAACAGCATGGGCTGTTCAACAATTAAAGTATGCAGCAAAAGCATCTGCTAACCTAGGGCTCAATGCACATGCCACTTTTAGTGGTGCATTGCTTTGGCAAACGGTGTATCCTTGGCCTCAGCGACCTGCGGGTTTGGTAGAAACAGGATTTACAGAATTGGCCAAAAGATGGTTGCCTATTTTAAATGAATTTGATACTCATGGGATAGATCTTTGTTATGAAATACATCCTGGTGAAGACTTGCATGATGGCGTTTCTTATGAACTGTTTTTAGAAAAAGTAAACAATCATAAACGTGCATGTTTATTGTATGATCCTTCGCATTTTGTATTACAGTGCCTCGATTATAAAACTTATATAGACCATTACCACGAACGCATTAAAATGTTTCATGTAAAAGATGCCGAGTTTAACCCAACAGGTAAACAAGGTGTATATGGTGGCTATCAATCTTGGATAAATAGAGCCGGTAGATTCCGTTCATTAGGAGATGGGCAAGTAGATTTTAAAACCATCTTTAGCAAGTTGGCTCAATACGATTTTACAGGATGGGCTGTTATGGAATGGGAATGTGCTATCAAACATCCTGAAACAGGCGCTGCAGAAGGTGCGCCATTTATTAAAAACCATATTATCCGCGTAACTGATAAAGCATTTGATGATTTTGCAGCTACTGGGGCCAATGACGAATTGAATAAAAAGATTTTAGGCCTTTAATTAAAATACGAAAGCAGAAAGATGAAAGCAGAAAGATGAAAGTAGAAAGACGAAAGCAGAAAGATGAAAGATGAAAGTAGAAAGTAGAAAGATTAGATATCAATAAAGAAAATAGAATTATTCGTTAATTAGAAAATCAATCCCTTAAAAAGCTTAATTTTAAAACATAAAAATAAATTAAATTGAAAAAGTTTTTTACATTAATCTTATTTGCAGCAGCTATTGCAGCTTGTGGTGGCGGAGAAAAAAAAGAAACGGTAAACAATGAGCCTACATTAGGTTCAGCTGCTCCAACAAAAGATGATCTTGGTAGTAATCCTGATTATCAAAAAGGTTTAGAATTGATTGGTAAATCAGATTGTTTAACCTGTCATAAAGTAAAAGATAAATTAATCGGTCCTGCATACACTGAAGTAGCTGCAAAATATGAAAATACTGAAGCCAACATAAAAATGCTTGCAGGAAAAATAATCAACGGTGGAAAAGGCGCCTGGGGAGAAGTTCCTATGACAGCTCATCCGAAAATCACAGAAGCAGATGCAGAACAAATGGTTAAATATATTTTTCTGTTAAAAAAATAATACTCAATTGTAAAATAATTCTACATGTATCCATTTCTAATTGGCGCAATAGCAATTTTGAATACATTTTTTGGAATATCTATTCCTGATGAACAAAAACCGAATGAATGGATTTCCTTATTCAATGGAAAAACCACAAAGGGTTGGCATAAATATGGCAAAACATCAGTAGGATCTGCCTGGAAAGTAGAAGATGGCGCATTGTTTTTTGATGCAGACGCGAAAAAAACAGCAGGTGCAGAAGGGGGCGATATTGTAACTGATGCTAGCTTTTCTAATTTCCATTTAAAGTTAGAATGGAAGATTTCCAAAAATGGAAATAGCGGAATTATTTTCTGGGTACAAGACGATACCACCAAGTACAAGCAAGTTTGGTTTACCGGTCCCGAAATGCAAGTACTCGATAACGATGGCCATCCCGACGGAAAAATAAAAAAACACCGTGCAGGTAATCTCTATGATTTAATTGAAGGAAAAGAAGGAGCCGTAAATAAAGTAGGCGAATGGAATTTAGTTGAAATCATTAGCTATAATGGCAAACTCGATTTTTATTTAAATGGAATCAATGTGGTTTCTACTAGCTACGGAGATGTAGATTGGAAAAACTTAATTGCAGGAAGCAAGTTTAAAGACAAACCCGAATTTGGAAGAATATTCAGCGGTCATATTGCATTACAAGATCATGGCGATAAAGTGTGGTACAGAAATATCATGATCAAAAAATTATAATCATGCAAATGTTGAATGATGATTATTTCATGCAACAAGCATTGAAAGAAGCCCAACTCGCTTACGACTCAGATGAAGTTCCTGTTGGTGCAGTGGTAGTAATGAACAATAAAATAATTGCCAGAGCACATAATCAGGTAGAATTATTAAACGACTCTACTGCACATGCAGAAATACTTGCATTAACTACAGCGTATAGTTCATTAGGCGCTAAATACCTTCCCGATGCAACGCTCTATGTTACACTCGAACCTTGTATCATGTGTTGCGGTGCTATTTATTGGGGAAAGATCGGCAGAATTGTTTTTGGCGCATCCGACGAAAAAAATGGATATCGTAGATTAACGCAAGAGCAATGGCCTTTTCATCCGAAAGCGGAATTGGTAAATGGAGTGCTCGAAAATGAATGTGCTTTTTTAATGAAATCATTTTTTAGATCGAAGCGATAAATCAATTCATCTTTCACTGTTGAGAAATTAATAATTTTCTCCTTTATATAAATATAAGTTTCAAACAAATACAAGAGTGAGCCTTTGAGAAATGCTGAACTTAGTTTTCTCTAAAGTTTAGGACATGCATTTCTCGGCAGCGAACGATGTATTTGTTTGAAACTTTGATTATAATGGATGTATTTATAGATTAATTGAAACAAAACGAAGTAGAAATTTAGAGACTTGAGTTAGTATTAGAAATTTTCAAATTCGAAATTATAACAATCAATTCCTTTAACAGGAATACTACTGAATTGATTGGTTTTTTTATCAACTCGCCACGCTTTAAGGATATTAGTAAAGTATTCCTTTGATGGATTTGGTTTAACCAATGCTATTATATAACCATCTTTTTTAAGATTTAGTCTACACTCAGCCATTACAATTTTCGTATTTTTTTCAATTTTACCGATATCATTAATTGCTAGGATTTCAGATCCTTTATTTGGTGAGATGTATTTAGTAAATAGTATCAATGTAGTTTTTGTATCTGAAATTTCTTCAAATCCAATATTATCCTTTAGAGATTTATCATCAATCAAGATTCCATGATAGCTTTTGAATTTTTTAAATGCATCTAAGTCACTAATAATCTTAAAGTGTTTTCCGACTTCAGAATTATAGTCAACCGATTTGGTTTGACCAAACGTATTAAATTGACTTAAGAAAATCATTAAAAAAAATACAACTTTTATCATCAAATATTATTTAAAGCAATTTAATTTAAAATTACAAACTCTTAAGAAAAGAAGTTTCAAACAAATACATAAGTGAGCCTTTGAGAAATGCAAACATTAGTAGGCTAAAAGTTTAGTAAATGCATTTCTCAGCAGCGAACGTTGTAATTGTTTGAAACTTCATCTATTTGGAAAGAAGTAGACTAATTACTCATTTCTCAGAAACAAATGTTGTATTTATTTGAAACCATATCTTTTTGCAAAGAAGCCGAGGAATGATGTAATTCTCAGTAGCAAACGATGTATTAACTTCACCTTTTATTAGCAATTTCGATTTTGGAAACAAATCATTCTCTTAACACAAGTTTATCCATTGCTCCTTAAATTTGCATTACCTTAGTAACAAACCAATAACTTAATAACTAATAACTAAATTATGTCATTCACACTTGCCCCTTTACCTTATGCCCACGAAGCATTAGAACCACATATCGACACTACTACCATGCAAATTCACCATGGTAAGCACCACCAAGCTTATGTAGATAATTTAAACAAAGCTGTTGCTGGAACTCCCAACGAAGGAAAGTCTTTGGAAGAACTAGTTAAAGTTGCAGGAACTATTAGCCCTGCAGTACGTAACAACGGCGGTGGACATTGGAATCATACATTCTTCTGGGAAAGCTTGGCACCCAATGCTGGCGGAACTCCTACCGGTGCTTTAGCTGATGCAATCACAGCCGCTTTTGGCTCATTTGATGCATTCAAAGAAAAATTTGCAGCAGCTGGTATGACTCGTTTTGGTAGCGGCTGGGCATGGTTGATTCTAAAAGATGGTAAACTAGAAGTTTCCTCTACACCTAATCAAGACAATCCCTTGATGGATGTTGCCGAAGTTAAAGGCAGTCCAATTTTAGGAGCAGATGTATGGGAACATGCCTATTATTTGAAATACCAAAACAGAAGAGCCGATTATTTGGCTGCTTTCTGGAATCTGGTTAATTGGAATAAAGTTGCAGAACGTTTCGGAGCAGCTAAATAAACTCCAATTTATATTGTATTTTTATCCCGCAGTAAATATTTGCTGCGGGATTTTTTTAACCTATTTATATGAAAAGTTTCATTGCTGGTATTTTTTTAGCCATTTTGTTTACTGCTTGTTCTAGTGATCAAAAAACAGTGATTGTTATGAGTAAAGGGGCGGCAGATATTGATTTAAATGCGGGAACCATTAAATCTAAAGACGGTGCAGGGCATGAAGAGAAAAAACTAGACATGAATAGTAAGCAAGTTAGTTTTAAACTGAGTACACCTGCAGGAGAAGCTACTGTTGAAATGCTAGACAATGGTTTGTATATTATCAATGTAAAGAACGATACCATCATTGGTTCTTACCAAAAATATACCAGTGCTAAATTGCCACAAAATGTGATTACGCAAGAATCTTTAAAACAAAAAATAGATTCCTTGAATTTATTGTTGGAAGGGAAAAATGTTTCTGCAGCCAATCGCAATTATTTTATTCTTCCTAATCAAGCAACCAAAATATCTGCTAACCCTTTAGCCGAAGTAGTTGGTCCTTATCATCAAATGCGCTCTGCAGAAATGATTGATGGAAAAGAGCCTGAGATTTATCGCTTCTACAGCATTAAAGAAATCAGAGAAATGATTACCAAATTACAAGCCCTTACTGTAGCGCCAAAGCAATAAAGAAATATTATTCAAAGAAGGAATAAAAATAAGCCCGTAAGCGCATTTTTATCCTTTTTTGAATAAATAAATTCTTTAAGGCACCGGATCCCATCCGGAACCTCCGCCAGGCCTGCATTTGCTGAATCTTTTAATAAATAACCATCCGCCTTTAAAAAGCCCATACTTCTTAAGCGCTTCTTCTCCGTATTGAGAACAGGTAGGAACAAATCGGCATTTAGGCCCCATTAGAGGCGAAATAATATATTGATATATCTTAATTAAGGGAATGAATAAATAACCCAACCCTTTTGCAATTGAAAAAGATTTTTTCTCTCCGGAAGCTATTTTACATTGATCGCACATAAAACTTGATTTCAAGAAAACTGGTGCTCAATAAATGAAGGCCAATTGAATTATTTAAAATTGCTTTACTTAACTGCTTCTCCTATTCTGTTAATCAATTTCTCCAATGTTTTTTCCATCGATATTTTTAGATCGATGTATTCGGGTAATTCTTTTCCAACATATAAAAAGAAAATGGTCAACTCCGAAATTTGCAGCGCAACAGCATTGATTAAATCATGTTTTTGCGTTCTATAAACTTCTCTCAATAATCTTTTGACCCTATTTCGATCTACTGCTTTTTTAAAATTTCGAGAACTAACACCAACACCTGCGTGAACAAAATTTGCTGCAATATTTTGAGCTGAACTATGAGTTCTAGTATTATTCTTAAATGATTTGATATCAGCAGAGTCGGTTTGCTCAATCGGTTCCAGTGTATAAAACACTTTGATCGGAAAAGCATTAAAGGATTTACCGCTAGCAAATAAAGCTTCCATAGCCTTTCGACTTTTTAACTTTTGCACTTTACCGTATCCGTTTAATTTACTCATCTTCTACAAAACTAAAAAAGCCCCGTCAAAGAGACGGAGCTTATATTTTTATCCCTAGCATTTTATTCTCCAATAAATTAGAAAATGAAACAGCTACCCGAGGGTTGGGCTTATTTTAAACCTTTTTCGCTAGAAACAGATAGTTTCTTACGACCTTTCGCTCTGCGGCTTGCCAATACTTTACGGCCATTTGCAGATTCCATACGCTTGCGGAAACCGTGTACGGTTTTTCTGCGACGTTTGTGTGGTTGGAATGTACGTTTCATTGTTAACTTGTTTTACTAACCCTAAAATATAGTTTCTTTTCATTGCTGCAGTCACCATACCGCCGCTTGTGAAAGGACGGCAAAATTAGGAAAAAAATCTTAATGACCCAACTGAATATGCTCCGATTTTAGGGGTTTTCCAAAGAAAATAGCCCCATTTGCATCAAAATGCTCTACCGAATCGGTAGTACAGAACCTTATTTGGCCATTGGTAGTGCATATATTAGCTATTTCTGGATGCCTTTCTAAATAATCAACCAGACTTTGGGCAACAATGGTTCCTTGAGAAATTACCTTAACTTCCTTGGGAAGAAACTGCTCAATCTTTGGCATTAACAATGGATAATGGGTACAAGCCAATAGCAAAGTATCAATCGATGGCCCCTTTTGCATGATCTGTTGTAAATGCTGCCTTACAAAATAATCAGCTCCTGGCTTATTAAACTCGTTGTTTTCTATCAAAGGAACCCATAAAGGGCATGCTTCCTGAACAACTTTTATAGTGGGAAAAAAATGAGCGATCTCTAATAAATAACTATCACTTTCTACTGTTCCTGTAGTAGCCAGAATGCCTATTTCACCAGAACTGGAATAATTCCCTATCACTTCTGCGCTTGGGCGAATTACTCCCAATACTCTTTTATGAGCATCTAATAATGGAAGGTTTTTCTGTTGAATAGTGCGTAAGGCTTTTGCAGAAGCTGTATTACAAGCAAGTATTACCAATTCACATCTTTGAGAAAAAAACCATTGCACTGCTTCCCATGTATATTGATACACAGTTTCGAAACTTCTGGTACCATATGGAGCACGGGCATTATCACCTAAATACAAATAATCATATTGAGGCAAAGCATTCGCCACATCTTTCAATATCGTCAATCCACCATATCCACTATCAAAAATCCCAATAGGTCCTTTTTGTATTTGCATAACTTAAAGATACTACACAAAAAAAGACCCGCCTTAACAGACAGGTCTTTTTCAAAATATTTTATATGTGTATTATCCTTTACCAGCGGGTTTTGCTGCAGGTTTTGCTGCAGGTGTAGAAGGCATAGAGCTAGTTCCTAAAGCGGCTTTCCAAGCATCTTCAATTTCTCTAGGCAATGGCAAT
>JBILRH010000007.1:0-28476 GCA_044372715.1 Sediminibacterium sp.
TAAAATACTGTCTTTGCCAATCGGTAATCTTTCTGCGTATTTAGATCCTTCATATTGTTTGGTATAAACTTTTCTTCCCATTCTGTCGTCTGCTCCTTTGCCGGATCTGCTTTCTTCTAAAACAATACCGCGTTCATCATCAATTTGCTTGTTCTCAAAAGCAACTGTAGAAGCCCAATCTTGCAATACCTGCATTCCCTTCTTAAAATTATTGGGATCGCTTAATGGAATTGGAAGAATATATACTGTTTCATTAAAGCTGGTATAAGCATTTAAATCTGCACCAAAATCAACACCTATACTTTGTAAAAAATTAACCAACTCATTTTTTTTGAAATTTTTTGTGCCGTTAAAAGCCATATGTTCGGTAAAATGCGCCAAACCCTGTTGATCATTGTCTTCTAAAATAGAACCTGCATTTACTACCAATCGCAATTCTACTTTTTTCTCAGGCTTTTGATTTGCCCTTATATAATAAGTTAATCCATTGGAGAGTTTCCCCATTTTTACCTTAGAATCAAATGGTATTTTGTCGGATAAATTTAATTGGGCGTTGGTGCTGAATGCCAACAAAATCCCCAACAATAGGCAATGGATTTGTTTTTTCATAGTTAATTATTTGATGCAATTTATAATTGAAATTCTAAAATCTTAGGCATTGATTTATAGCTAATGGCTATAAGATCTTGAACCTAAACTCGGCTACCCCGGGCTACCCCGTCTGACCGGGTTGTCTAAACCTGTTTTGGTTTCTTGTTTATTTTAACAGTTCCTCAATGGGCTTTCCTATATTTCCACTTGGCATTTGAATATGCAATAATGCTGCGATTGTAGAAGCGATATCATGCATATAGACTTCCCTATTAGATTTCCCTTGTTTAACGCCAAATCCATACCATAATAAAGGAATATGGGCGTCATATGGATACCATAATCCATGGGTTGTGCCTTTATCATTTCCATCAATATAGCCTGGCTTTAATACAATTTGTATATCACCTCCTCTGTTATAGAAAAATCCATTGGCTAATTTTTCTCTTAATACCAGCGGCATTGGAGTACTAAGAATAGATGCAGTAGGAAATGCATTGGATACTTGTTCTAGTTTTAATAAATATTGAATAACAAAATCGTTTAATTGAGCTTTATTAATGTTTAAACTATCTACTTTAGATCGATTGAAATGTACCTGATAATTGTACATACTTACAATAGCGTTATCGATTCCAAATTTTTCTTTGAGTTTATTATTTAAATCCGCAGAAATTTTACTCTCACTAATTACTCCGCCTGGTAATTTGTTTTCTTTCATAAAACCGGGAACATGGGCTACTGCATGATCTGCACTCAAGAATGAAGTATATTGTCCTTTGCCTACTGTTGCATCTAAAAAATCAAATAGTTTGCCTAGTTCTTCATCTAAACGAATATAGTCGTCTAGATTTTCCCAAGAATTAGGGCCAAATGAATGGCCAATATAATCAGGCGAAGAAAAACTAACAGCCAAAAAATCGGTAATAGCATCTTTGCCCAATTCTTCTGCAATCACTGCGGCTTTGGCCATTTCTGCTGTTAAAGTATTGCCATGTGGTGATGAGGAAAGTTTTCCAAATCCCTCGTTAGCAGTTCTTGTTAAGGTGTAAGGCATTTTAGTTTGGTCTTTGCCAAAAGGTTGATTCTCGTATGATTTTTCGTCTGCCGTTGCATAATTCAAATATTCTTCATCTTTCAATTTTTTGGTCCAACCCAATTTCATCAAAGAATCTGGTAAATTTCTTTTGTTGAAATTATTAACCCACTCTGGCAATTGATTCATATAATAGGAGCTAGTAATAAAGAAGCCACTTTTTGAATCGAACCAATATGCGCCATTGGCACTATGTCCGGCAGGTAAAATAGATCCTCTGTCTTTTAATGCTACTCCAATTACTTTACTTTTAAAATTAGTAGCCAACCTCAGCTCATCGCAAATGGTGGTGGTTAGCATATTGCGTGGGCTCATTTGTCCATCGCTAGCGCCTTTTGTTCCAACACCATCTACTGATTTATCTTCACTACAATAGATTGCTCTTTTTAGCTGCCCATCATACCAAGCATTTCCGGTAATACCATGGATGGCAGGAACTGAACCGGTATAAATACCTGCATGACCGCAAGCGGTAACTGAAGGAGTATAACCAATTTGGGTATTATCACAACTAAAACCATTATTCATCATTCTTTTGAAACCACCATTTGCTTTAAATAATGGGGCAAAACGATAGAGATAATCCCACCTCATTTGATCAATCACAATACCTACCATTAGTTTAGGCGAAGTTGCAATTACAGCTTGCTTTGCCGGTTTTTGGGCAAGCAAAAACTTGCTATTGCCAACAATAATTACCAACACCATTAAAGGTGTAAAAACGCCTATTTTAAAGGCTTTTTCAATGCTAATTGATTTCATTTTCGTTAATTAGAGACTAAAGGTAAGGTTTGCATATATAAGACCGTTTGCACTTTCCTACTTATTGGTTAATTTTGCAGCAGTTTTAATAATATGATAATTTATTAATATGGCAGATATATTTGAAAAAATGTTAAAAAATGCTGGACCCTTGGGTCAGCACCGCGAAAGAGCACATGGTTATTTTTCTTTTCCTAAGTTGGAAGGTGAAATTAGTAGCAGAATGAAGTTTCGTGGAAAAGACATGATTGTATGGAGCTTGAACAACTATTTAGGTTTGGCCAATCATCCTGAAATTAGAAAAGTAGATGCAGAAGCTGCCAAAGAATTTGGTATGGCATACCCGATGGGTGCTAGAATGATGAGTGGTAACTCTAATCATCATGAACAATTAGAAAAAGAATTGGCTGCTTTTGAAAACAAGCAAGATGCTATTTTGCTCAATTTTGGATACCAAGGCATCATGAGTACCATCGATGCCATTTGTGGTAGACATGATGTAATTGTATATGATGCAGAAAGTCATGCATGTATTATTGATGGATTGCGTTTACATCCAGGACACCGCTATGTATTCAAACACAATGATGTTGAAGATTGCGAAAAACAATTAGCAAGAGCAACTCAGTTAATAGAGAAGCAAAAAACAGGTGGCATTTTAGTAATTACCGAAGGGGTATTTGGCATGGCCGGAGATCAGGGTAAACTAAAAGAAATTGCTGCACTAAAAGATAAATACCAATTCAGGTTATTGGTAGACGATGCTCATGGATTTGGAACATTGGGTAAAACTGGTGCAGGTGCTGGAGAAGCACAAGGCTGTCAAGATGCTATCGATTTATATTTTTCAACTTTTGCTAAAAGTATGGCTTCAATTGGTGCTTTTTTAGCAGGAGATAAAGCCATTATTGATTTTATTCGCTACAATATCAGAAGCCAAATCTTTGCAAAGAGTTTACCAATGCCAATTGTAATCGGTAATTTGAAGCGTTTGGATATGTTGCGTACAATGCCTGAATTAAAAGAAAAATTATGGAGCAATGCATTGAAATTACAATCAGGTTTAAAAGAGCGTGGATTTGATATTGGCAAAACAGATAGCCCAGTGACTCCTGTTTATATGACTGGTGGTGTAGAAGAAGCAACTGCTATGGTGATGGACTTAAGGGAGAATTATGGTGTATTTGCTTCAATTGTAATTTATCCGGTAATTCCTAAAGGACATATCATATTCCGATTGATTCCATCTGCAGCTCATACTGATGCAGATATTCAAGAGACATTAGTAGCATTTAGTGAAACAAAAGCGAAGTTAGATGCAGGTGCTTATAAGGTGGAAGCAATACCTGATATGGCTGACGCTAAATAAGAAAGCAGAAATAAGAAAGCAGAAAGATGAAATAAGAAAGTAGAAAGATGAAAGAAGAGATTTGAGATAACTGCAATAAAAAAAGCGATGAATTTCATCGCTTTTTTTATTGAAATATGGTTAGCTTATAATTTAGCAATCAATTCTTTAGCCATTCTAACATAGTCGGCGTTTTTTGCTTCTGTGGCAACAGTGATGCACTTTTCAGCACTTGCTTTTGCAGCTACTTTATCGCCCATTGCTTGTTGAATTTTGGCTGTTTGTAAGAACAACCAAAATGCTTTAGGATTAACTGCAGTTGCTTTGTTAATGTTCTCTAATGCTTTAGCATTGTTATTGTCCCACTCGAAATAAAAAGTGGCGGCTGCGCCATAGGCTGACGGGTTTACCGGATCTGCGCTTAAAGCTTTTTCTACTTGTGCACGAATTCTATCTTTAACATTGGTGCTAATAGGAACACTTACAGCAGTGTTACCCCACATAATCTGTAATTCACAGCTTTCTGCTTGAATATTGGCAAATTGCATAGTAAAACTTTCTGCAGTCATGGCCATTTTCATAGACTTTACTTTGAAGCGAACAACATCTTCACTCTCCTTATAGCCATCAGTTCCCCAATTGGTTAATCCTTTATTGATTACGATTTCCCAAGTTTCTTTACCAGGAATGGTATACAAAACATAAGAGCCAGTATCCAAAGACTTTCCACCCATGGTTACTTTGTCTGAAAAATACAATTTGGTTGCAGCATTAGCACCAGTTCTCCATAACTGACCTAAAGGAGCCAATTCGCTATTCTCTTTCATCATTACTCTGCCTTTAGAATTAGGGCGAGAGTAGGTAAGCTCAATTTTGCCCATTCCAAAATCCTGAGAAATTTTTTGTGTAGTACTAGGGGCAGGCATTTTTATTTGAGCCATACCAGTAAAGCTGCAAAGAATTGCAGCGGCAATCATTATTTTTTTCATAATTCTATTGTTTGAGAAGACAAACCTATGTTTTCCTTGCGAAATGGAATAATATTTTCTGTTATTAATATGCTATTTAAATCCTGGATGATAGCGTTGTAGCGTATCTCTTAGGAAGTCTCTGTCTAAATGGGTATATATTTCAGTAGTTGTGATGCTTTCATGGCCCAACATTTCCTGAACAGCCCTTAAATCGGCACCACCTTCAACCAGATGAGTGGCAAATGAATGCCTTAATGTATGCGGTGAAATTATTTTAGTGATGCCTGCTTTAAATGCTAAATCTTTGATGATATAAAAAATCATGACCCTGGTTAAATTTTTGCCTCGTCTGTTTAGAAATACTATGTCTTCAAAGCCTGTTTGAATTAATTGATGCGACCGAATGGTTTCTTTATAAAGGGTAATATACTTAATAGCATCAGTGCCAATTGGTATCAAACGTTCTTTATCGCCTTTCCCAATTACTCTAATAAAACCTACATCCAAATAAAGTCCAGAAATGGTTAAATTCACTACTTCGCTTACTCGCAACCCACAACTATACATCGTTTCAATAATGGCTTTATTCCTTCCACCTTCTGGGCTGCTTAAATCAATTTGAGCAATCATTTTTTCAATTTCTTCAAAGCTCAAAGTGTCGGGTAAAGCTCTTTTTGTTTTTGGGGTATCGAGTAATACAGAAGGGTCGATGGTACAAATTTGCTCAATTAAACAATATTTATAAAAACTACGAATGCCCGATATGATTCTACTCTGTGATGTAGCAGTCATGCCCAATTCACCAACCCATTTTACAAAGGACTGTAAATCCTTTAAATTGATATCTGCCGGGTTTTTACTTTGTTGGGTGATTTGCAAATAGTCGGTTAGCTTGGAAATATCTCGCAAATAGGCTTCTACAGAGTTATTGCTCATAGATCTTTCTAATCGGAGGTAGGCCTTGTATCCTTTTTTATATGCTTCCCACATTAGGAATTAAGAATTATGAATTATGAAATAAGAGATACAAGTTATGAAATAAGAGATACAAGTTATGAATTAGGCGTCTCGAGTTGAAAGTTACGAATTAAGTTGCTGGAATTTAATATGACTAATATCCATTGGCCAATATTACGTACATTCGCTTTTAGTCAAAAATCGAATCGACCTTATGCAAGTTAATTTACGATCGTTCAAACAGAAAGTACGGTATCATCAAAAATCAATGAAACGTTTTTTAGGTAAGATAGAAAAGAATCCTCCAAAAGGGTTGGATAAATTAGCCGAAAAAATTGATGCAGAAGTTTGGAAAGAAGTAGATTGTTTGTCTTGTGCCAACTGTTGTAAATCGATGAGCCCAACATTTACTACCAAAGATATTAAACGCATTGCTACTCATTTTGAAATTACGCCCAATGAGTTTAAAGAAAAATGGTTATTTTTTGACAAGAAAGATAAAGATTGGATGAATACATCTCAGCCTTGTCAGTTTTTGAATTTGAAAAATAATATGTGTAGCATCTACGAAGTTCGTCCTGATGATTGCGCAGGTTTCCCTCATTTGAAGAAAAAGAAAATGGTGGAATACATTCATGTACATCAACAAAATATTTCTTATTGTCCTGCTACATTTAAAATGGTAGAGAAAATGCAGGCTGCGTTATAGTTGAAAGTTATTGAGTTATTGTTTTTTGGATTATTGGTTTGTTGGATTGAATTTTGCAATTCTCCCTCCTTTACCTGCAAGGAAAACAGCATTTCCATTTTTAGCTTTTTGTACTACATGAAAACTTTCATTAGAAAGCAGTTCCCAATTCATGCCTCCATCTTTTGAAATGTCTACTCCAGAACTACCACAAGTAATTAAATTATTATCATCGATAAAAATTACACATGAACGATAGCCGAATGGAGGGGTTATAGGTTTGATAAATGTTGGTGCATAATCGTTTTTTGAATAGTTAAATAGTACCATATTGCCATCTCTTAAAGTGTCATTTGCAAAATCACCTCCAACAATTACCCCCTTATTTTTGTCTCTTAAGATTGCAATGGAGTTTGCGCCTGTTGATGTTTTTCCACTTATCATTGGAATATCATATTTATAACCACTTGGATAATGAATTAAGGATGTTTTCAATCCACCTGAAACTACAAATCCAAGTAGTGGAAGCATTTCTTCGAAATTGATAAAGCTTATATTTGTGCCACTTGAAGCAAAAAATGCTTCCCCTTTTTTAACTGCAAACTGCTCTTCAAACTTATCAATACTTGTATCATAAACGACGTCTGGTACTTTCCATTCCATTTCTTCATTTTCAAAAAAAGTCATAGCTATATATTGCAGTTTATTTATTGGATCACCTATAAGTGCGCCTACAGTATCATTTTGAGATACATCAAATGCCATTGCATCAAAAAATGCTGCTTTAGCAGTATCTTCAAAAACTTTCATCCAGCTAATACCACCATCTTTAGTTTTTAAGATTACTGCTGGTTGAGTAATGCCCATTATCAATGCAGTTTTATCATCAAAAGCTTCAATATCCCTGAAATCGCTTTTCTCATAACCAGCAACTGTAATCCAATTCCAGGTTTTTCCTCCATCTAAAGATTTTCCTACCGAACCAGCGCTTCCACTTACCCAAATAACGTTGTTGTTTACTACACTCATGCCGCGTATGCTGGTTTTTCGGCCTTGCTCAAGTATTTCAATAGTTGGTTTGATTTGCGCAATTGCGGTACAGGTTAAGATAATACCTAATAAACAGAGAAATATTTTATTATTCAAAAACATACATACACTTTTGCATTGAAATTATGAATTAATAATGATGAATTCATAATTCATATCTCATAATTCATATTTTATAATTCATATTTCATATCTTATAATTCATAATTTTATTTCATGATACCTTACTGGATGAGCCGCACTCAATTATTGCTTGGAGATGAACCTATTGAAACTTTAATGCAAAAACATGTATTGGTTGTAGGTCTGGGTGGAGTAGGGGGTATTTGCGCAGAAATGATTGCTAGGGCAGGTGTAGGAAAGATGACTATTGTAGATGCCGACACCGTTGATTTAAGTAATACCAACCGACAGATTCCTGCATTGCATTCTACTGCAGGTAAATTAAAGTCTGAAGTAATGGCAGAGCGATTAAAAGACATTAATCCAAATATTGAATTGATTGTGAAATCAATTTATATAAAAGAAGAGCTTACTCAACAATTATTGGATGAAGCGCAATATGATTATGCTGTGGATTGTATTGATACTTTATCTCCCAAAGTGTTTTTTATAAAAGCTTGTTTGGATAGAAAAATTCCCATCGTTAGTTCACTGGGTGCTGGAGGAAAAATAGATCCTTCACAAGTAATCATTACGGATATATCTAAGACCTATCAGTGTAATTTAGCAGCCTATGTTCGAAAGAAATTACATTCATTGGGAATATATAAAGGGCTTACAGTTGTGTTCAGTGCAGAGAAAGTAGATCAATCTCGCATCATTGAAACAGAAAAAGCATTTCCTAAAAAATCGATCATTGGAACCATCTCTTATATGCCTGCTATTTTTGGTTGTATGACTGCTAGTGTTGTGGTGAGGGGTTTGATGAAGCAAGAAGTTTAATAAAATAAAAAAGGTTCCATCATTTTCTCCCAATCTTTACTCGAAGTTAATTTTGTAGCCCATTGTAAAAAACTTGCAAAAGGCAAATCAAACAATGATTCACTATTAGGTATACCCAATAATTTATCTAAATGGTTGGTTCCATTAGGGTTTACATTGGTAGGATAAGTTGCCCATTTAAAATCTGAAGGGTGTAATTCTTTGATTAGTTTAATCAAGATCAAACCAAAAAAAATTGGTCTGAATATTGTCTGATCTTTTACTTTAAAATGAATCCCATTGCATTTTTCTCCGGCATATTTGTTTTCTTTAGAAACATACACAAATGGTGTTGCATGAATTTCATCTTCCAACATATTATTTATCTGAGCACAAACTGCATCATTTTTTAACCAATTTGCTCCAACTATTTGAAAAGCTTTTTCGGTTCCTCTTCCTTCATCCAAATTAGTGGCTTCTAAAAAGCAAAGCCCTGGATATAATAACATGCTTGCAAAACTTTGTATAGCTGGCGAAGTGCCCACAAATGGGATACTCCAATCTGGTTGAAAATGATTTCTATTCCAATTAGTGCAAGCAATTATTTCCAATGAGGCATTGATCTGTTGTGTTTCATTAAAAAAGCGCGCTAATTCACCTAAGCTACAACTATGTCTAATGGGCATTGGCCATCTTCCAATAAAAGAACTGCAGGATGGTTCTAAAAAAGGACCTTCTGCTAATGATAAATTGCCTGAAATAGGATTAGGCCGATCAAGAATGAACAATTTCTTTTTATTTGCAGCGCAGGATTCTAATAAATAAGTCATTGTCCAGAGATATGTATAAAAACGTACACCCGCATCTGGCACATCAAACAAAATAATCTCTATATCAAGTAAATCCTCTTTTGTAGGGGCTAATTTATTCCCATATAAACTGATGATTGGTAAGTCAGTTAATTCATCAACACCATCATGCATGGCGGCACCGTCAGTGCCTTTAACAGATAATCCATGTTCAGGTGAAAATAATTTTACCAATTTGAATCCAGCATCCTGCAATGCTTTTCTGGATGCTAACCCATTGTATGTTTTAGCCGCTTCATTGGTAACCATTCCAATCGGATATTGTTTCCATGAGGGGTGGCTTTTTAATAATTGATCTATTCCAAAAAATACATTCATGGTAATTATTAAAGGTCTTTTTTAAAATGGACGCGATCTTTCATTTGTTCCACTACATTAAAAATAATTGGGCATCTATCGTAATGCATAAATGTGGTAAACAATCTCTTGGTGAAATTAGGAAGATGTAATGCAGGAAATTCTTTGCATCCTTCGAATCGGTATTCGTAAATAGTACATTTGTTATCGCTTAAAAAATGACAAGGCATTTGATTCATGATCATCATTCCATTGCTTCCCTTTTCTAAATAAGTGGCGTCAAATTTTTCTCTTGATTGATTCAAATGTTCTGCCAAAGCATCAGCTTCTGATTCATTTAAACAAACCATTAAAGATTTGCAACAATTACCGCAGCTGGTACAATTGATGGTTGGGCTCACCATTGCATCCAATTCTTTTACCAAATCATCTACTTCATCACCATTGATTTGCCTTACAAAATCCTTAAACCGATCGTTTTCTTGTTCTTTGGATTGAGCAAAGGTTTTTAGGTACACAAGGTCTGTAATTGGTTGAAATGGCTCCATAATTGCCCCAAAGGTAGTATTGGGGATTAAAAATCTATCAAAAACCATCATTTATCCACAGATAAACCCCATTTGTAGAAAAGTATAATTGGGGTTGAATTTGAGGGAGTTAGATTTGCCGTTGGCAAAAAATGCAACAAAAACGGAACTATGGCAGATGATAAAAATTTGGTACAGTATGATGAGGACTCGATAAAATCGCTTGATTGGAAAGAACATATTCGTCTAAGACCTGGTATGTATATTGGTAAGTTAGGGGATGGGTCGGCAGCTGATGATGGAATTTATGTACTTATTAAAGAAGTAATAGATAATTGTATCGATGAATATACCATGGGTTACGGTAAACAAATTGAATTGTCTATTGAAGGTAAAACGGTAACTGTTAGAGATTTTGGAAGAGGGATTCCTTTGGGTAAAGTAGTAGATGTGGTTAGTAAAATAAACACAGGGGCAAAATACGATAGCAAGGCATTTCAAAAAAGTGTGGGTTTGAATGGTGTAGGTACAAAAGCAGTGAATGCCTTGAGCGAACGTTTTTTGGTTACTGCATTTAGAGAAGGCAAACAAAAAACTGCTGAATTTGAAAAAGGTTTTTTAGTAAATGAGCATAAAGAAGTAAAAACCGATGAGCCGAATGGAACTTTAGTAGTGTTTACTCCCGATGAAACCATCTTTAGAAATTTCCATTATATTTACGAATACCTCGAAAATCAATTATGGAATTATTGTTATTTGAATGCAGGTTTGGTTATTCATTTCAACAATAAAAAATACGTTAGTAAAAATGGCTTGCTCGATTTGTTGCAAAGAAAAACCAATCCAGACGAGTTACGTTATCCCATCATACATTTAAAAGGGAATGATATTGAGGTAGCTATGAGTCATAACAATGATTATGGCGAAGATATTTTCTCTTTTGTAAATGGTCAATACACTACTCAAGGTGGAACCCATCAACAAGCATTTAGAGAAGCCTATGTAAAAGTGGTTCGTGATTTTTTCAAGAAAGATTATGATGCTTCTGATATAAGAACAAGTATTGTTGCGGCTGTTTCAGTTAGGGTGCAAGAGCCTGTTTTTGAAAGTCAGACCAAAACAAAATTAGGTTCTCAAAATGTTGCAGATGGTGGCCCTAGCATGAAGAATTTTGTGCAAGAGTTTTTATCTAAAGAATTGGATAATTTCTTACATAGAAATCCAACAACAGCTGATGCATTAAAGAAAAGAATTGAGCAGAACGAAAGAGAGCGTAAAGAATTGGCTGGGATTAAAAAATTAGCCAACGAAAGAGCTAAGAAAGCCAATTTGCACAATAAAAAATTACGTGATTGTAGAACGCATTTAAATGATGAGCTTCCTGCAAAAAATAAAGAAGCATTTATTGCTGTTCAAAATAATACTACCATATTTATTACTGAAGGAGATAGTGCGAGTGGTAGTATTACCAAATCAAGAAATGTTGATACGCAAGCGGTATTTAGTTTGCGCGGTAAGCCCTTGAACTCATTTGGAGAAACTAAAAAAGTGGTATATCAAAATGAAGAATTCAATTTACTGCAACATGCGTTGAATATAGAAGAAGGTTTAGAAGGGTTGCGTTATAATAATATTGTTATTGCTACAGATGCCGATGTGGATGGAATGCATATTCGTTTGTTGTTAATGACTTTCTTCTTGCAATTCTTCCCTGATCTTGTTAAAAAAGGTCATGTATATATTCTGCAAACACCTTTGTTCAGGGTTAGAAATAAACAAGAAACTATTTATTGTTACGACGAAACAGAAAAGCAAGAAGCCGTAAAGAAGTTGGGCAGTAAACCGGAGATTACCCGATTCAAAGGATTGGGAGAAATATCTCCGGAAGAGTTCGGTCGATTTATTGGTAGAGATATGCGATTGGATCCTGTTATACTAGAGCAAGGAGATCATATACAGGATTTGCTGGAGTATTATATGGGAAAGAATACCATGGAAAGGCAAGAATTTATTATTAATAACCTTCGGGTAGAGTTGGATATAGTAACTAGTTAATTTAATGTTTTAATTGTAAATAGATTTATGATTCATATTGTTTTTGAAAATGCAAATATTAAATCCTTAGAAACTGCCATTGAAATGGATGAAAGTTTACAAGGAAAATTAATTGAAATTAAAGATGATTATGCTGTAGGGCCTTTGATGGATATTTATGAAACAGAAGGGTATCAGCAGCGTAGAGATTGGTGGAAAGATGTATTAATCAACTCTCCTTACGAAGACCAATTGGATATAGTTGATGATAAATTAGCTGTGCATCAATTAATTCAAGCACTCAATGAAGATGAAACGCTTGAAGCATGGATTTGGATGGGCCAAAATGCCCATGATGTTTGTGGTTATTATTGGTTGATGAGTCAACTAAAGGATTTTGCTGGCAGGGTGCAGGTATTGTATTTAAACAATCTCCCTTTCTTTAATGAAAAGGGTAATATTTTTTATCCCACTCATTTGTATGAAATTCAACCAAAAGAATTTTTGAAAGCCAAAAAATTATCAAGACCCATTACTTTATCTGAATTTGAAATAGATCCTGATGAATGGAAAAAAATTGCATCAGAGAATTCATTGGTACGTTTTTTAGAGGGTGGTAAAAAAATTGTAGCTAAAGAAGTTACTTTTTACGACAAACATCTCCTCAACCAAGTGACGGGCGATTCTCAGAAACTAAACAAGGTAATAACAGGAACTTTGAATAAAATGCCTGTTCAAACTGGAGATGCTTTTTTGGTTTGGCGATTAAAAGAATTGGCTGCTGCCGGAAGAGTTGCGCTGTCTGGTGATTGGAATAAAGGTTGGAAAGAAATAACAGTTCAATTGGCTAATCAATAAAAGCAGAAAAATATTTACTAAAAAAGAAATGCGAAATTGATTTGAGAAATAAGTTTTAAATATGGCGAAAGAGAAAAGGGAAAATAGGGTTTTTGACAATGAAAGAGGTGTGCAGGGTCAATATAAAAATTGGTTCTTGGATTATGCTTCCTATGTTATTCTAGAAAGGGCTGTGCCTGCAATTGAAGATGGTTTAAAGCCCGTACATAGAAGAATTTTGCACTCCATGAAGGAAATGGATGATGGAAGATTCAATAAGGTTGCTAATATAATTGGTCAAAGTATGCAATACCATCCGCATGGAGATGCAAGTATTGGAGATGCTTTGGTGAATCTTGGACAGAAAGATTTACTTATTGAAACACAGGGTAACTGGGGTGATGTAAGAACAGGTGACGATGCTGCCGCATCAAGGTATATTGAAGCGCGATTATCTAAGTTTGCATTAGAAGTAGCTTTCAATGCTAAAACTACACAATGGCAATTAAGTTATGATGGCAGAAAAAATGAGCCCATCAATTTGCCAATGAAATTTCCATTATTGCTCGCACAAGGAGCTGATGGTATTGCTGTGGGGTTATCAACCAAAATACTTCCACATAATTTTTGCGAACTCATTGATGCTTCCATCAAACATTTGCGTGGAAGAAAATTTGAATTGTTCCCCGATTTTCAAACAAAGGGGATGATTGATGTAGCCAACTATAACGATGGCAAAAGAGGTGGTAAGGTAAGGGTAAGAGCACATGTAGAAGAGCTCGATAAAAAAACCTTGGTTATCCGCGATGTGCCATATGGTGTTACTACTACGCAGTTGATGGAAAGCATTACCAAGGCCAATGAACAAGGGAAAATTAAAATCAAGAAAGTAATAGATGTTACTGCTCAGGAGGTAGAAATTCAAATTGATTTAGCTGCAGGAATTTCACCAGATATTACTATTGATGCATTGTATGCTTTTACAGATTGTGAGGTGAGTATATCTCCTAATGCTTGTGTGATATCCGATCATAAGCCTATGTTTTTAACAGTTCAAGAATTGTTAAAGGCATCTGTTGAAAATACCAAAGCTTTATTAAAGAAAGAGCTAGAAATTCGTTTGGGTGAGCTGGAAGACAAATGGCATTATACTTCTTTGGAAAAAATATTTTTTGAAGAAAAAATTTACAAGGAATTAGAGCAGAAGCATGAGAATTGGGAGAAAGTGTTGCAAGCCATCGATTTAGCCTTTGCGCCTTTTAAGAAAAAATTAAAACGTTCAATCGAGCGTGAAGATATTGTAAAGCTTACCGAAAAGCCAGTTAGAAGAATTTATCGTTTAGATATTAACGAGCTCAATGAGCAAATCAAAAACATTGAGGCAGAGATTAAGCAAGTAAATTATGATTTAGAACACCTGACTGATTTTGCAGTAGCTTACTATGAGAATCTTCAAAAAAAATATGGTAAAGGAAGAGAACGTAAAACGGAAATCAAAGAATTTGATACCATCCAAGTAAAGCAGGTTGCTATTGCAAATACCAAAATTTATTTAAATAGAGCAGAAGGATTTATTGGAACTGGTTTGAAGAAAGATGAGTTTATGTGTGAGTGCTCTGATTATGATGATATCATCGCGTTTACCAAATCGGGTATCATGAAAGTAGTAAAAGTATCCGATAAAGTATTTATTGGAAAAGACATTATCTACGCAGCCGTATTTGAGAAAAATGATGAACGCACTACCTATAACATGATTTATGTTGATGGTAAATCTGGAGTAAGTTATGGAAAGCGATTTAATGTTACCGGAGTAACCAGAGAAAAAGAATACGACTTAACCAAAGGTTCAGAAAAGAGTAGGGTGCATTATTTCTCTGCTAATCCAAATGGAGAGGCTGAATCGGTTAAAATTATTTTAAGCCCCAACTGTACAGCTCGGATAAAAGAGCTAGATTTCTATTTCGAAGAATTAGAAATTAAAGGAAGAAGTAGTATGGGCAACCAAGTAACTAAGTATCCTATCAAAACGGTGAAGATGAAGGAAGCTGGCAAGAGTACTTTGGCCGGTAGAAAATTATGGTTCGATGATAAATTTGGTAGATTGAATACGGAGGAGAAAGGCAAATATTTGGGTAGTTTTGAAGATGAAAAAATAATTGTTTTCTATACAGATGGTACTTACGAGTTAACAGATACAGAGATCACCCAACGATTTGAAGCTGATAAAATTAAATTGATTGAGCAATTTAATCCTGAAAATGTTATCACCGCGGTATATCTAGATCAAGATAAATCGCAATACAATATCAAACGATTCAAAATTGAAACATCAACTTTAAAAACACAGTTTAGTTTTATCAAAGAAGGTGCTGGCAACTACTTAATGGCTATTTCAACCGAAGAACAGCCTATCTTAGTAGTACAAACTGGCAGAGGTCAACAAGTAAGAAAGGCTAAGTTTAAAGTAGCTAAAATGGTTGAAGTGATGGGTTGGAAGGCTGTTGGAGCCAAATTAACCGATTTCAGTAAAACCATTGAAATGGAATGGGAGCAAGCAGTGCAAAAAGATACTGCCCCCGAATTATTTTAAATTATAAAAATGGAACCCGTTCAAGTAGGTAATTACAATATATTAAAAGTTAGCCGTAAAGTAGATTTTGGATTTTATCTCGATGATGGGGGCGAAGGTATTTTATTACCTAAAAGATTTGTTCCAAAGAGTCTTAGTATTGGTGATGAATTAGAAGTGTTTGTTTACCATGATTCCGACAATCGATTAATTGCAACAACACAAAAGGCCAATGCAGTGGTGGGAGAGATTGCCAAACTTAAAGTGGTATCTGTAACCAAACAAGGTGCATTTTTAGACTGGGGATTGATGAAGGATTTATTTGTACCAGCTTCCAAGCAAGTATCTGGTATGCGATTGGGTGGTGAGTACTTGGTTAAATTGTATATCGATGAAATGACGGGGAGGGTGGCGGCTACTGAAAAGATTGAAAGCTCCATGAGTAACGATGCATTAACCGTTAAAGAAATGGAGTTGGTTGATTTATTGGTGTATAGAACCTCCGAATTGGGATTTGTAATGATCATCAATAACAAGCATATTGGCATTTTGCATTCCAATGAAACTTTTCAGGAATTAAAAGTAGGAGATAAGGTGAAGGGGTTTATTAAAAAGATTCGCCCTGATAATAAAATTGATTTGGTATTGGGTAAACCGGGTTTTACCAAAGTGGAAGATGAGGGGGAGAAAATTCTTCGATTACTCAAGGAACATGATGGGTTTTTGCCATATTACGATAAATCTGATCCTGAAGAAATTTATGCGTTTTTTGGTATGAGTAAAAAAACATTTAAAATGACCACGGGAAATTTGTACAAGCAAAAATTAATCAATTTTACAAAAACGGGTATTGAATTGGTTAAGTAAATTGATAGAATTACAAAGAAGCTAAATATTTTTCTGCATTGCTTAAATGTATTTGTTGTTTTTCTACACTCATTTTATCAAATGTTCTTACAAGCATGCCCAATCGTGGGTTCTGCAAAAAGAAATCTCGGTGTACATGCATGAATCGCCAGAAAAGGCCATCCCAAGTTTCTTGCCAATTCCCCTTTTTGTAATCACTCATTTTCATGAGGTAATTGCTTCCACTTATATAAGGTTTAGTAGCCATAATGCCACCATCTGCAAACTGGCTCATTCCATATACATTCGGAACCATTACCCAATCGTAGGCGTCAATAAATAATTCCATAAACCATCGATATACTTCATTGGGGTCAAATTCGCAGAGGAGCATAAAATTGCCTAGAACCATTAATCTTTCTATATGATGGCAATACCCTGTGGCTAATACTTTTTTAATGGTATTGTCAATTGGATCAATTCCTGTGGTTCCATCCCAAAATGAAGGAGGTATTTTTCTAGTAAATTTCCAATAGTTTTTATTGCGCTCTTCGGTTCCTTTCAACTGATAAACAGCTCTTATGAATTCTCTCCAACCAATTATTTGTCTGATAAATCCTTCTAAAGAATTGAGTGGTATTGAATGTGTGCGTGCATAGCTCAATGATTCGTCTATAATGTATTGAGGGCTAAGCATACCTACGTTAAGTAGAGGCGATAAGATACTGTGGTGTAAGATTATTTGGTCAGTAACAATTGCGTCTTCATAAGTACCAAACTCAGAGAAACGGTATTTAAAGAAATCATTTAGCCATATTTTACTTTCTTGAAAATTAGTGGGGTAAATGAATGCACTATTGAGGTTGCCATAATTATCAGAAAAATGTTGCTTTGTATATTGGATACTCTCAGCATAATATTCATTCATTGGAAAAAAGTGAACTGCAGGAGGTTTTTTCCCCTTTGGATATTTCTGCCGATTCTCCTCGTCAAAACTTAATTTACCTCCAACAGGTTTGTTCTGCTCCATTAAAATATTCAGCTTTAAACGTTGGTGTTTATAAAACTCTGTTTGAAATAGTTTTTTCTTAGTAGAAAAATAAGTGTTGATTTCTTCTGGTGTGTTAATAAATAATGGGGATATGTTTTTTATTGCCTTTATAGAATATTTTGCGCAAGCTGTAGTAATTCTTTTTTCTAGCCAATTATCAATTGTGTCGATATATTCAATTATTTCTATGCCTATTGACTTTAAATGGACAATCAATATTCGTATTTCTGAAATAGCTTCTTGTGAATGAACGTATACAACATTGATACCTTTTTGTAGTAGATAGCTTTGATAAAATTGCATGGTAGCTCTATGAAAAGCTATTTTTTGTTGATGAAAATCATATTGTTTAAAAAACAACCATTCTTCAACAATATATATGGTATTGCATTTCGAAATCAATAAAGAGTTTTCGAATAATTGGTGCGGAAATACAATGCCTACTTTATTCATTTTGTTGATATTATTTATGGTTTTGCATAATCCATTCTTCCGATCAATGAAGCTGTAAAATAGGCGTCTAAACCCTGGCTGATTAGTATTTCTTCAGAAGATAAATTAACGAAACCGTCTTTTTCAGCCAATTCATCATTCATCTCCACTGATTGAATACTTCCTATAATTAAAATAGTTCTATTGATGGCAATTGGTATTATTTCCTCTAATTTCATAGCTATTTGCACAATTGCCTCCGATACGAAAGGTGCAATAAAATTAGTTTTATACATTTCTGTGAAGCCCACTTTGTTAAATTCAGAAACACCTTTATCGTAACGAGCGGAAGTTTGATGTGCTTTTTTATATTCAGATGCCTTAACAAAATTTAAGGTATATTCTTTGGTGTCTTTAATATTTTGTAGTGTATCTCTTTGAACACTATCAGGTCGGTTAATCAGCCCGAATAATGCAGGATTTGCACCAAGGTGAATAAGGGAATTGAAAATGGCAAGGTTTGAATTTCCCTCTGCAGATTTTGTTCCAACTAAAACTGCTTGCCTGAAACCAGCCAATGAATTTATGAAAGCAGTTCTATAACGTTGCTCTAATTGTACAATATCGTTTTTTGTTAAAATCATTTTTATTGTTTTTTGAGTTGTTTCTCCATTTTTTTCCAATAAGCAAAAAAAGAAGGGTAGTATCCTTTAATAACTGGTGAAATCCAATCTCTACTTTCTTCTATACCAATATATCCAATATTCAACGGATGTTCCTTATAGCAAATTGAATTACACTCAAACTCTTCTGTGAATGATTTGAAAGAACCAATATATACTTGAATACCAGCAATATTTTTGCTTAATGCCAACATAAAGTCAACGCATTTTGAGCTAATTGGGTAAGCGCTAAAGAAGCCGGGATCTAATAACAATATTCTATTCCCTTTTTCAGATTGATGCCATAAAGGATCAAGGTTATAATAATTATAAATAAAAGTAGGGAGGGAGCTATCGAAAATAATCAAATTGGGTGCTGGCAATTTAGTGGTTCCACTAAAAATAGTTGTTGCTGATAATTCTTTCGGAATAGCTGAATTTACTAACCCTTCATAGGAGGTATCTAGAAAACTATTTTGTTGGTTGGTGAAAGTATACTTATTGATATTTTCTTGGTTGGCATAGTATTTTTTATTGCTGTTGGCGCCAGCAACCCATTGCCAACTGCATATATTGCTAGCGAAATCTCCGTCTAATAAATGATAATACATCCACTGAGCTGGTTGCATCCAATGGGATTGAGCAATATTACAAACAATTGATGCTGTGTACATTCTACAATGGTTATGCATATAACCATTGTCTTTCAAAGTTTCGATAGCATTGTCTACCCCTTTTATGCCTGTTGAGCCATTTACAATGTTTATTGGAATTTCATAATTCGAAATAGGGGTTTGAGCTTGTTTTATATCATTGCTTAGATTTTTCACTTGCCCAACACGTTGAAAATAATCTCTCCAACATAATTCTTTAACGAACGATTCAATTTCGCTAATTGTAAAGCCATTTTTTAATACTGATTCGAGTACTTGTTTGGTGCTTATAACTCCTCTTGAGATATAGGGTGACAAGTAGGTTACATTGCCGTTGATAAAATTTCTAGTATTCCCATATTTTAATGGATTGA
Source organism: Sediminibacterium sp. (assembly GCA_044372715.1). Lineage (GTDB taxonomy): Bacteria > Bacteroidota > Bacteroidia > Chitinophagales > Chitinophagaceae > Sediminibacterium. The sequence continues at coordinate 19,542 of JBILRH010000007.1, forward strand.
TAGCTGCTATTCTATTAATTATACTTTCATAGTTGGTAGGAAAATCAATATTCATTTATCGCTTGCTTATTTTATTCATCGAAATGGATTTTTGGAGGCTACACTTAAATCTACTTATTTCAGGGTTTCTTTTCATTAAATGTTTTTGACTTATACCGCTGTTTACTCTCTTCCTCCATAAATTAAAACTGCTTCGCTTTAAATGCTTTCTCATTAATTCAATTACAGCTGCTTCCGAAAAACCAAACTGAAAACGGATAGCCTCAAATGGGGTTCGATCTTCCCATGCCATTTCGATTATTCTATCAATATCTTTTTGTTCCACGATTAATGATTTAAAATTTTCTTCTATTCCAGTCAACATTTACTGATGATCCTTCTGATATAATAACTGAATGTGGTTTTTCATTTTTCAGGTAATCAAATTTATCTCCATACATCGATTTAAAATCGCAGTTTATTGAATAATCATGTATTTCATTTACCATCCATCTTGGATGATTCACTTTATATTCTTGCGTAAATAGCTCATTCATTTTTGTGTAACCATAATAATGTTCAAAAATAAATTCCTCTATACTATCTGTTAACATTGGTTTGCTTTCAATAGCAGTTTCTACCGATAAATGATTCCAGGATTTGTTTATTTTCCATGCGTAATTCACTTTTTTATTTAAGCCGTCAATTGAAATGGTATTTTTTGTTGGTATGGCGGTATAATGTTCTTTGTATAATTTATTGGCAATGAATGCAACAATTTTATATGGTACAGTTTCATTAATGAAAACAACTCCTCTTTTTACAGATTTTCCTTCTATACGTTTAACATAGAAGCGAAGGTTGATTTCTTCGAATGTACCCAACATAGGGATTGGTACATTAAATAATCGTGTATTTTTAAATAAGAATCCAACAAGGCTTAGATATGTTGTATTGTTAAAATAATCCAATTCAACCCCATTCGGAAGATATGGTTCAAGTAGTGATGGGTTTACTGCATAGTTGGCCATAATTAAATGTTCCCATTTTGCAGATAAAAAGGTCTTATTCATTCATTGAGTTAACAATTATTCAATGAAATTGTTGCCTATGTATATCAATTGTTAAATATTATGCCCTTATCATTTTTAGTTAATTGGATTTCTTATGTTTACTTCATTCTTAATTAGTAAATACAATATGTTTTTTAAAATACTTACTGTAGGTGGCTTAGCCACATTTGAAATTTATGCAGCCATACCAGCTGGATTTGCTATGAATATACCTTCTTGGCTTATTTTTTTTACAACAGTTATTGGGGGGTTAATAGGAGTATTCTTTGCTGCATTTTTAGGAGAAAAAATCCAACTTTATTTAAAAAAATTTAGAAAACCCCAAAAGGAGGCCGATAAAAGCAAGCTGATTTATAAAATATGGAATAAATATGGTGTTATTGGGTTGGGTTTTTTTGGAACCATGACTGTTGGCGCTCCTGTAAGTATTGGGGTTGGAACAGGTTTAAATGTAGCGATACCTAAATTATTGATTTGGTGCTGTATCGGGGTTGTTACCCGCTGTGCTTTATTTACGCTTTTGGGCCATTATGGAATGAAATTGATTGATTAGTGTACAATGCGAGAATAGTTTTAAAATACAATAACTATATATAAATATGGTTATTGTAAATCAATATTTATCTTCTACTTAAATATAAAAAGAGAAGAAAAGAAAATGACATTATTAAGATTGAGTATAAATAAGTAGAATCAAAACTGAACTTTTCTTTTAATAAATAATAAAATGAAATCAGCGGTAAAAAAATAACCAATCCAATCATTGGAAGCCATAGGATTTCAAAAATAGCGCCAATCAAAGCAAATTCATAAATATTAAATAAGCGAGAGGATATCCAAAATATGGATACCACCATGCTTAAATATAAAATATTAGTTTTCATTTAACGTTTTTATTGATAATTAAGGATAAACTTAATGTCAATGCACAATAGTACTTATTATATTGAAGTTATGTCATCTTTCAACTTTCAACTTTCAGCTTTCAGCTTTCATAATTCATCTTTTATCTTTCATAATTTATGTTTCATAATTTTTTTTTCATCCTAACACTTGTTAGTATTTTCCTTAATTTTGCGATATAATTTTAATCATGTCTAGTAAAACAGTATACATCGTTTCTGCAGTTAGAACGCCCATTGGAAGTTTTGGTGGTAGTTTAAAAGATTTCTCGGCGCCTCAGTTAGGTGCTTTTGCTATTAAAGGAGCTGTAGAGAAAGCTGGGGTAGATCCTAGCTTAGTAAATGAAGTATTGATGGGATGTGTAATTCAAGCAAATACTGGTCAAGCACCAGCACGTCAAGCGGCTAAGTTTGCTGGCCTACCTGATACTGTTATAGCTACCACAGTTAATAAAGTATGTGCTAGTGGAATGAAGGCAATTGCTCAAGGAGCACAATCTATTTTATTGGGTGATGCAGATATTGTAGTTGCAGGTGGAATGGAAAGTATGAGTAATGTTCCTTACTATTCTCCAAATATGAGATGGGGAAATAAATACGGAAATGTTTCTTTGATTGATGGTTTGGCAAAAGATGGATTAACAGATGTATATCATAATTATGCAATGGGCAATGCTGCAGAACTTTGTGCAAAGGATTGTAGTATTACAAGGGCCGATCAAGATGCATTTGCGGTGGAGAGTTATACAAGAAGTCAGCATGCTATTAATAGTGGTTTTTTTACTGCGGAAATTGTTCCTGTTGCTATTCCTCAACGAAAAGGCGATCCAATTTTATTTTCAAAAGACGAAGAAGCTTTCAATGTAAAGTTTGATAAAATACCCGAATTAAAAGGGGCATTCATTAAAGATGGAACGGTTACTGCTGCAAATGCTAGTACCATGAATGATGGTGCTGCAGCACTTGTATTAATGAGTAAAGAAAAAGCGGATGAATTGGGCATTAAACCTTTGGCAATCATTCGTAGTTATGCTGATGCCGAACAAGCGCCTGAATGGTTTACCACTACACCTTCACTGGCATTGCCAAAAGCAGTAGCAAAAGCAGGATTGAAAATGGCTGACTTAGATTTTATAGAATTAAATGAAGCTTTTTCTGTTGTTGGAATTGCCAATACTCAAAAAATGAATCTAGATCCAGCTAAAGTAAATGTGCATGGTGGTGCAGTATCTCTTGGTCATCCCCTCGGATGTAGTGGTGCAAGAATTATAGTTACATTAATTCATGTGCTTAAACAACACAATGGTAAAATTGGTGGAGCAGGTATTTGCAATGGAGGCGGTGGAGCAAGTGCAATGGTAATTGAAGCGGTGTAAAATTTGGCGGAGGATACTTTATTGCGATAGTCATTGTTTCCAAGGCCCGTATTTATGCTGACTTTCGGTTAATGAATCGGCATAGGGTCCAAAAGGGTAATCCATTGGCTTCTTGCTAGTATTAGGCCAATCTGCTTTGAACTTTTTATTAGGCCTTGGTTGAGAATTAACGAATGCGGCTACATCCCAAGCTTCCTCATTGCTCAATTCTGGATGACGATAGTTAACTGTGTTGGGCATATTGTTCTTTACAAATCCTGCAAAGCGTGTTAACCTAAATAATCCAGCAGAAACATTGTAGCTATTGTTTCCCCAAAGTGGAGGATAGGTATATTCAATATTTATTGAATCCATTTTCCCCTCACCATTTTTACCATGACATCTTTCGCAATGATTGATAAAAACAGTATTTCCTTTTTCTGGATCAGCTGCTCTATTTAAATAAACCAATTCTTGTATCCCGGTTCCATTGGGTTTCGTTTTTATAGGAACTTCTTTACCCAACCATTTTATATAAGCAACCATGGCTTTCATTTCTAAACTAGCTTCATTAATTGGGCTGCCATTTAAACTTCTCTCCAAACAATCATTGATTCTTTTTTCAATTGTTTCAATTATACCAGATCTATCTCTAAATAAAGGATAATTTGCTGCCACAGCTCCATAATTATTGCCCCATGGTTTAGTGCCAGCATCCAAATGACAATTTTGACAATTCATTCCATTGGTTATAGGTTTGACGCTTCCCTTTGGGCCAAAATATTTAGCTGTATGTGCAATTAAATCTCTTCCATATCGGATAGAGTCTCCATAAATATTATCAGGAATTTCATAAATACCAGCACCAACCCAGCAACTGGTGTCGGTATAATTAAATGATACTTGGTTTTGATTGTTGCTAGTAGAAATCTGTTTGAAAAAGTTGATAATGATAAATACAGCTATTGCAAAGAGTAGTATTTTTTTTCCTTGATTAAAGTAATTTGATGATTTCATGAATGATAATAAAACAACCTACTGAAAGTACGAAAAAACCGAATCCGCGTTTCAATTTATTTCCTGAAATAGTATTACTCAATTTATTTCCGATTAATATGCCAATACAACTAATAAAAGTGATCGACAATAGCAAGGGCCATTCAAAATGATTGATGAATAGATCACCGGCAAACCCAAATAAAGAATTGGCAGCAATGATTAATAAAGATGTGCCAATCGCTTTTTTGATCGGTAATTGAAAAGAGAATAATAAAACTGGAATAATTACAAATCCACCTCCAGCGCCTATAAATCCTGTCAAAACCCCAACCTCAATTCCTCTTATAAGTGCCGCATTCGCATTGAGTTTTTTGGGTTCAATCGATTGATTTGCCTTCCTATTAATCATGCTGATGGATGCAATAATCATTACAATAGCAAATAATAAAAGTATTGCAATTGATTTTGTGAATTCAAAATTTCCTACGTTAAATAAATGGATTGGGATTGCAGGTAATAAATATTTTCTAACCAACACCACTGTTATTATAGAGGTAATGCCGAAATATCCGGCTGCTTTTAAATCAATTTCGTTTTTTCGAAATTTCATATATGCTCCCAATAAACTGCTTGTGCCAACAATAAACAGTGAATAGCCCGTAGCGTCTAATGGATTCATTTTAAATAAGTAAACCAAAACTGGGATGGTTAAAATAGAGCCACCTCCACCAATCAATCCCAAAGAAAGGCCAATTAAAAGTGCAACACAATATCCAATTATTTCTACCATCATTTAATGCTAATAATTTTTATCTTATATTTTTTATCTCTTATCTCATAATCCTGCAATGCCTATTTTTTCTTTGATAAATTCCTTTTTCTCAATTGCATTCAACATCGATAATGCTATATCGCCAGCATTAATTTTATAGGAATTGGGCTCAGGTGAATAATTGATATTGGTATTAAACATGCCCGTTTCATCTGCATCAATTATGTTGGGTGGGCAATAAAAAGTCCAATCCAGTGAAGATGCTTGTAAAAATTCAAATGCTTTCAAGTGCTCCATCCCAACGGGCTTGTATTCTTCTGGATAGTTTTCGCTATCCATCAAGAGGGTGTCTTCATTTTCATTGAGTATACCTAATCCACCTAATGCAATAAGCCGCTTTATGCCTTTGGCTTCCATTTGAGTGATAATATTTTTTATTCCTAAACTTCTGCTTTTATCAGAACCATCATCTGCCCCATCTAAAACAGAAATCACTGCATCTGCGCCATTTAAAGCATTGAAAACATCTTTTGCGTCGAAAATATAACCTTTTCGTGCAATGAGCTTCTCGTTGCGTTTGTCTGCATCAATTAAACTTTCTACGTTTCTGCCAAATGCAGTTACAGTATAGCCTCGATTAAGTGCTTGTTGTACCACTCTTTTACCTACTTGTCCGGTTGCTCCAAATACTGTGATGTGCATCTTAATACTTTAATTAGAAGAAACTTGTTCTATTAATTCTTGCATATTAATTCCCTGGTGACTTTCGTCATAAACACATGCATTATTCTTAATCAAAAGAATTTGAGGAGATTCATGATGTACATCAAATATTTCAGCAACTGCATTGGATAGTTGGCGATATTGTATTAAATCAAGAAAATAGAAATCGGCATCTTCGGGTGCTGTTTCTCTCTCCAGTCTATTCAATGCCATTGAACTTATGCTGCATCGAGTACTGTGTTTAAATATAACTTGTGGGGTAAGGGTAGATTTTGCTTTAATAACATCCAATTGTTCAGTGGATGTAAGTGGAATCCATTTCATATAAATATTTATATAAAATTACTCCATTTAGGTTAGTCTTAGCAATTTAGCCTCTGAAATAACGAGGATTGGTAGTGGGGCATCCTCTGCCTTTTTCTGAGGCACAAGAACTGAATAGAATTGTTGCAAAACCTGTGATCAATAAGAATAAAACAATCTTTTTCATACAATTTGATTTTTTGTAGGATATGCGTGTATTTTGCACCTAAACAAATATATGATTTAAAGGGAAATACAGCTTCCAATAAATCATTGAAAATCTTAATAATCTATCCAGTAATCTATAACGTATGCGAGTTCATTTTATTTCAATAGGGGGTAGCATAATGCATCAATTGGCTATTGCTTTACATAAAAAGGGCTATTTTGTTTCAGGAACCGACGATGAAATATTTGAGCCAGCTGCCGGAAATCTGGAAAAAGAAGGGCTTTTACCAGCCCAAATTGGTTGGAATTCCGACATGATTACACCCGGTTTAGATGCGGTTATTTTAGGAATGCATGCAAAAGATGACAATCCTGAATTGCTGAAAGCCAAGGAGTTAGGGTTGGCTATCTATAGTTTTCCTGAATATATTTATCAAGAAAGCAAAAGCAAGAAAAGGATTGTGGTTGGAGGTAGTCATGGAAAAACTACTACAACCAGTATGATCATGCATGCGCTTAAAGAATTGAATCAAGACTTCGACTATTTAGTGGGAGCCAAATTGAATGGTTTTGATCAATCTGTAAATATATCTGATGCCCCAGTCATTGTTTGTGAGGGCGATGAATATCCTGCTAGTGCAATTGAAAAAAAACCCAAATTCCATTTTTTATATCCACATGTTGCTATACTCACAGGTATTGCCTGGGACCATATTAATGTGTTTCCCACTTTTGAATTTTACTTAGAACAGTTTGTGATTTTTATGAATCGGATAGAGAAAGGAGGAATCCTAATTTATAATGAAACAGACCCTGTCCTTAATCAATTAGTCAACGCAAATAAGCGATTGGATATCAGGTATCAGCCCTATGGTGTTCCAAGTCACGAAATAAACAATGGAGTTACTACAGTAACAATTGATGGAGCAAAAGGAGTATTAAATGTTTTTGGTAATCATAATTTGATGAATATGCAAGCGGCTTTTTATGCTTGTAAGGAATTGGGTATTCAGGCAACCGATTTTGTTAGGGTGATGAATCAATTTACTGGAGCATCTAAACGTTTGGAGTTACTGGCTTCTAATACAAATATCAATGTGTATAGAGATTTTGCCCATGCCCCAAGTAAGGTAAAAGCCACTGTAGATGCTGTGAAAATGCAATATCCTGATAGAAAATTATTCGGCATTTTGGAATTACATACTTATAGTAGTTTAAATGTGGATTTTATGGATCAATATAACGGCGCATTTGATCAATTAGATGTAGGAGTTGTATTTTACTCCAAACATGCTTTGGAATTAAAAAGGATGCCGGATTTGCCTGCTGAAAAAGTAATTGAAGGATTTGGTAAAAAAGGATTGATTGTTATCAATGATTCCAAAAAATTATCTGAATGGTTGTTAGAACAGGATTTTAGTAATTCCAATATTCTCTTAATGAGTAGTGGTAATTATGATGGATTAGACATATTTTCGTTTGCAAAAGCAATTACGCATTCTTAATTTTCAATAGGTACAATGAATTTACAATTAACCAAACCCATCGCATTTATCGATTTAGAAACAACTGGAGTTAATATCAGTACAGATCGAATTGTGGAAATTGCTATTGTTAGAATTGCAGTAGATGGAACAAAATCAGTTAAGCGTAAGCTCGTTAATCCTTTGATGCCGATTCCGGCTGGATCTAGTGATGTGCATGGAATTACTGATGAAATGGTAAAAGATGCACCTAGTTTTAAGCAAGTTGCCAACGAGATTAAACAATTCATGGAAAATTGTGATCTTGGTGGATACAATAGCAATAGATTTGATATTCCCATGTTGATAGAGGAGTTTCTGAGAGCTGGTATAGAATTTACTACCGACGAAAGAAAGCTAGTTGATGTTCAAAAAGTATTTCACATGATGGAACAAAGAACATTAAGTGCTGCTTATAAATTTTATTGTAATAAAGTATTAGAGGGTGCCCATGGTGCCGAAGTAGATGCAACTGCAACCTGGGAGGTTTTAGAAGCTCAAATAGAAAGATATCCTCAAATTGGCAACTCGGTTGAACAAATCGTAAAATTTACTGGGGAAGATGATATTGTTGATTTTGCGCGCAGATTTATAAAGGAAAACGGCATTGAATTCTTTAATTTTGGTAAACACAAAGGCAAGCCGGTTACTCAAGTGTTAAAAGAAGAGCCGCAATACTACGATTGGATGATGAAAGGGGATTTCCCGATGAATACTAAGCAAAAGTTAACAGAAATATTAAATCGTACTTTGGTTAAAAATACATAACATATTCATTCATCCTTTTTAAGCAATCGTTTGCCGATTTCTAATGAATATTATAAGTTAAGATATTCTTAAAGCGCTCATTTCAGTGATCGTTATTGTATCTTTATTCAAAATAATTATCACTATTTGGAAAAAATAGTCATCATACCAACATTTAATGAAAGTGAAAATATTGTAGCGATTATTCAAGCTGTGTTCAACTTGAATAAAGGATACCATATTTTGGTAATTGATGATGGTTCTCCTGATGGAACTGCTAATTTGGTAAAAGCATTGATGCATCAATTTCCTGATCAATTGTTTTTGGAGGAACGTTCTGGAAAATTAGGATTGGGTACTGCTTATATTCATGGTTTTAAATGGAGTTTAC
>JBILRH010000080.1:0-8059 GCA_044372715.1 Sediminibacterium sp.
ATTAGAATTATCAATTACAGGCTGTAATTGAGCAGCACTAGGCTGAGCTGTTCTTCCATTATAAAAAATTCTTAGGTTTTTAGTTTTGGTAAAATCATACCTGAAATTCATGGTAGGAAAGAAGTTGACAAAATTTTGAAGAATCGAACTATCCCTTGTAACATTCTTTGAAACCAAATCACCCGTTTGAACACCAGATCCAATGCTTAAATTATATTTAGCATTTTGTATACGGTAATTCAAAGTAAATCGATTTGAATTAAAAGTGTTTTCAAATACATTCGTTAAACCAGGTACCACAATATCATATTGTCCGTTCAATTTGTTATAGGCAAATGTTTTTGTTCCTGAGTTATTAACGTTGTTATTATAATTGTAATTAAATTCTAAAATTTGATTTTTCCCAATTGGCTCCGTGTAAGATAAAGTTGTACTAAAAGTATTTGCATCTCTATTGGTAATACCACGTTGGTTAATGGTATCAGCAGTAGCTACCGGTCTATTGAAATAATTATTAATAGAATAGTTGGATGTGTTACCATCGTTGGTATTTTGACTTGGATTAAATGCAATAGAATAGGTTCTTCCTTTTTTCTTAAAACGGTGTCTAAATGTAGCTTCTATGCTGGCATTAATCCCATCGCTTACTCGATCAGTAGTTGCTACTGAATTATTTAAGGGTTTTGAAGACCCCTTTGTGGAAGATGTAATTACATCGGATTGTGAGTCGGTATGTTGAAAACTAACATTAGGTCGAATAATCAAAGAATTAGCAGAATCAAATTGATGCTCAATATTGAAATTGATTCGATGATTTTGATTTTGGGTGATTGAGTTTTGAGTTTGGGTATTAAAAATAGAAGAATCTGCTGCCCCAGGTATTAAATTCTGGGTAAAGCTATTTTGATCTCTATAAGTTTTTTGATCGTTGTAAAAATAACTTCCAGAAATATTGGTTTTCTTACCCCATACATCTTTATAATTCAATCCACCAGCCCATGTATTTACAATTCCTCCACCACCGCCAGAACCTAACGAACCAGCACCTCCGCCTCCTCTTCCTCCGCCACCACCAAAATTTCCTCCACCACCTAAAGAACCTAAAAAGTCTTGTACACCAAAATTTTGCTTGTTTACATTATTGCCTTGTCCTGTTAATGTTAATTGCATATCTCCATTAAAATGACTTACATTGATGCTATTGTCATAAACACCTTCTTTACTATCTGCGCCTGCACCAACCGTAGCTCTTCCAAAATATCCTTTACGCTTGTCTTTTTTAGTGGTGATATTAATGGTTTTTATTCTGTTGCCATCATCAAATCCCGTAAAAGCACTTTGATCGCTTAATGCATCAAATACTTGAATTTTATCAATCATATCTGGAGGCAGATTCTTGGTAGCCAATTTTGGATCATCTCCAAAAAAACGTTTGCCATCCACTAAAACCCTTTGCACTTGCTCACCTTGCGCTTTTACATTTCCATCTTTATCTACCTGAACACCTGGTAATTTTTTCAATAAATCTTCCATTACTGCATTGGGCTTAGTTTTAAAGCTAGATGCATTGAACTCTACGGTATCTTTTTTGATAGTTATGGGAGATTGAGTTACTGTAACATTTCCCAGATCGTTTGCGGCAATTTGTAAGTAAATAGTACCAAGATCTAACTTATAATTGGTTTTGGTAAAACTGAGCTTTTTGGTATAGGACTCATAACCCTGGAATTTAATTTGCAAAAGCATATCACCTAGGCTAATATTCTCTAAAGAAAAACTTCCATCTTGCTTAGCTAAACCAAAAACTTCTAACGTTGAATCGGATGCGTCTAATAAAGTAATTGAAGCATCTTTCAATACCTGTTTTCCTACAGAATCAATTAATTTACCTTTTAAAGTACCCATATTTTGAGCATTTCCAGCAAGTACCAAAAGAAAACTAAGCAGAGAAAAGATGAACTTCATTTGATTCAATTTAAATTGATTGCAAATTTACCCAGACTCGTATATTACCAGTCTTTTAAATAGATGAAAGGCAAGCTAAACGGATAAACCGAATTTATTAGTTAGAAATCGGTGAATGTGCATAGCGAAAAGATAAATCGGTGAAGCCAGAGTACTAAGCGGGAGAAATAACCTAGATTAACTAAAAAGATATTCTACATCTTCTTTGGTAAGGGTTTTTACAAAGCCTTCATCATCGGTAATTACTTCTCTTGCAAGATTTCTTTTTCGCTCTTGCAATTTAAGAATTTTGTCTTCAACGGTATCCGTACAAATCATCCTATAAGCAAAAATATTTTTTGTTTGACCAATTCGATGAGTTCGATCAATCGCTTGTTGTTCTACTGCTGGATTCCACCAAGGATCAACTATATACACATAATCAGCTGCAGTTAAGTTCAAACCCACTCCACCTGCTTTTAATGAAATTAAAAACACCCTACAATTATCATCGTTCTGAAAACGTTGAATAGCTCTTTCTCTTTCATTAATGGTACTGCTTCCGTCAAAATATTCATAATCTACGCCCAACTCTTTCATTTTTTCTTTAATCAAAGCAAGCATGCCCAAAAACTGAGAAAACACCAAGGCTTTATGATTGCTGATATTCTCTGTAATTTCTCTACCCAACTCTTCTAATTTCACAGAAACATTGGGGAATCTTTCTTCTTCTTTAACAATAGCAGGACTGTCACAAATTTGACGGAGTTTCATTAAGCCTTGTAAAATGGTCAATTGAGATTTTTGTATCCCTTGATTTTCTACAACACCTAAAATTTTATCGCGATAGTCATTTCTATAAGCTTCATAAATATTCCGCTGTTCATCTCCCATATTGCAGAATAAAACCATTTCTTGTTTTTCTGGAAGATCTTTTGCTACTTGCTCTTTGGTTCTTCTTAAGATAAAGGGATAAAGTAATTTTCTCAAATGTTCTTTCTGCTCTTTTTCACCAAACTTATCAATTGGTATAGAAAATTCTTGTTTAAAAAACTCCATACTACCCAACATGCCAGGGTTTAGGAAATTCATTTGAGCAAAAATGTCAAAGGTATTATTTTGTAAAGGAGTACCGCTCAAACACAATCTGCTAGTGGCTTTTAACAAAGAAGCTGCTTTGGTTACTTTACTACCAGGATTTTTTATTGCTTGACTTTCATCTAATACCACATAATCAAAATTCACTTCTACAAATTGCTTAATATCACTTCTGAGGGTTCCATAGGTAGTGATAATCACATCAATATTTTCATCAGCAACGCCTTCTTTTACCCTTAATCCACCATGATGAATATAGTAAGTTAGTGAGGGGGTGAATTTTTTAATCTCATTTTGCCAGTTATACAAGAGCGTTGTAGGGCAAACAACCAAGGCTTTTAATTTTCCTGCATCAACCTTTAAATGGTGTAAAAAACTCAAGGCTTGAATGGTTTTACCCAAACCCATATCATCCGCTAAAATTCCACCCCACTGTACTTCTCGCAAATAATTCAACCATTGAAACCCACTTTCTTGATAAGGCCTCAATACTGCTTGCAGATGTGCTGGGGCCGGAATGGGTTTAATAGAATGATTGCCCTTAATTCTTTCGTATTTTTCTTCTAATTGAAAAAACAGTTCTTCTTCATCACGTTGCAAATACAATTCTTCAATAACACTGAAGTGGTACTTACTCAACTTCATGTCGCCAGATTTGCCCTCTCCTACTCGGAATAATAATGAATATTTCTTTATCCATTCCTCAGGAAGAATTCCCAATGTTCCATCTGTTAGTTGAACAAACTGTTGTTTATTTAATAATGCTTTTTTAACATCGTCAACTGTTACTTTCTGTTCACCAAATTGAATTTCTACTTTAGCATCAAACCAATCAGTATTGCTGCTAATGAATATTTTAGTAGTTGGCTTTGCAGTATTAAATCTAAAATTCTTTAATGCATCAAACCCGAATACTGGAATATTCATTTCTTTAACAGCATCAATAAATAGAAAGAACCAGTTATTTTTTAAAACATCTTTACCCTTCAAAGCCAAAACATTGGTTTCCAAGGGTTTCACAAAACCAGAATGCAAAGATTCAATTCTTTTCATCAGCTCTTGTTCTAAACCCATATTCCGGTGAATTACCAATAATTTATCGGCAATTGGGAAGAATATTTTTTCTTTATCTGTACTGGTAACATCGTAGCCTCTGTAATTAAATATTGGTTGAAACAATAAATAATCTCCTTTCTCTTTCAATAAAATTTTTAGTTCGGGCCTTGCATCTTTTACTTCTTCTTTTTTTACATTGGTAAAATGTACTCCATACTCCTTAGACAGCGGTAAAATGAATTCTTGTAATTGTTGCGACCAATCCTTTGCCTCAATCACCATTTTACCAGATGGAAGAAATTTTTCAACTAAAAGAATATCTTCTGCTTTTTTCCAAATAAAAAATTGTTGATGATACTGAAATAAGAAATGCGCATTTGCGGCATTCTCGGTAATGTTTAAATCGGCCAATGGCAGTTTTACTCTACAATCTACCGTATATTGATTGTTGTTGTAACTAATCTCTAATTCAGGACTTATAAAATAGTCCGAGAAGCTTGCCTGTTCTAGGTTTGCAGTGGTAAATGGCTTATTGTCTGGCAAATAAAAAACAAATGGACTACTGTTTAACTCCGTAATAATTTTTTTGAATTTTGGATGCAAATATTCATTAATCAAATGCCTGGTTTCCTCAGGTAATTCATCATCGTGTTGTTGTATAATATTTTCCCAAATTCCACTGAATGGAGAATTTCTGTTAAGGTACCTGCTTACCTCAGATGGCATGAGTTTTCTTAACTGCTGAAGCAACATTTTATCATCCTCCGAAAAAACTTCGGTATTGATAAATTTGGTAAGATCTAGCTTAGCTGTTTTTGTTACATATTTTGTATTGGAATCATCTACTTCTCCTTGAACTACTTCAAATTGAATATATGGATATTGCAATTGTTGAGTAGTAATTACCAACCCCATTTTCATGGAAGCAGCTGCAGGCTCTTCAAAACTAGCAGCTGCGGTAACCATTGATTCAGCAGGTTTAGGTGTTATATCGTTTGCAGGATTAAGTGAAACTCTTTTAATAGAAGTATCTAAAACCCTTAAAAAGGGTTTACCATCCGTGTACGTAAATTCAAATTTATTGGTTAGATCATCATCTAGGGAATATCCATACAATGCCAATAATTTGTTTTTTTCTTTATCCCAATTTCGAATGCTGTCGAAATAAGCAGGACCATGATTTTTCAATAATTGTTGAAAAACAATGGCTTTATGAACACAGAGTGGATGATCGGTTTCACTACTACATGTACAGCTGGTATCAAAATTTCTTTCTTCATTTTTCTGCAATACAATCCTAGATTTCTCCCCTTCATAATCCACTTCTGCAACAACCCTTTCATTTTTCGCCTCTATTAAATTAGCCGTATTGCTTCTTATATATTCTTGAGCCTTCTCATAGGTTTCGGTACTGGTAAGCATTCTGAAAAGTTTCAGATCGAGTAGCTTTATTTTTACAACCGTATGTTTTTGATCGTATAAAGTTTCCTTATCGCCCAAGAGATTTTTATCCAACATATCCTGAAGGTGAAAAAGGGCGCCAGCCTTATGTCTGCACACTTCCGATAAATTATAAGGGCAGGAACATCTGAGGGAAAGGGTTTTTGCATCTTTAAACTGAGTAATATGTACCTTATAAAAAGTAGCATAGCCATCATCTTTTACACGAAAAATAATATTAGCCATTAGGTCATCATGCTCTATTAACTCTACGTTACCTAAAGCATGGATTTTTTTCCCTCTGCGAATAACTTCTTCTGTAGCGTTATTATATATATGTTTAACTAAATACGGTAGTGCCATAGGTTCAATCAGTCGAAAAAGACCAATTTGCAAAAGTAAAGGAAACTACCCCGATAACGGTATCAAATTAACTGTATTGTGGAAGAAATGTTTGTTAATTGGGCCTTTAAGCAATAACCAGGTCGCCATTTCGATAAAATGGCAAAATATTGGCCTGATCTGGTGATACACAATATTCTAAATCTTTTTCCAACCCATATTGTGCCAATCTATGCCAATGGGTAGTATGTTGAATAAATGATTTAAGATCATGCTTATGCAAGGAGTACATGTTTTCTGCCATTAAGCTACTATCGCAGTGTATGGTAAAATGGGATTTAATTCGTTCAATTACTGCGCCCGCAAATAAAGTGTCTTCTAAATTGAAACGATCTTTCCATGCCGAACAACCCAAAAAAACATTTTTTTTCTGCAGAATAAGGTGTTCGCACAAAGCAGAAAGATTGGGAAATGATCCTGTTACCACTTCTGATGCACCCGACTGTAAAGCCATATGCAATAATTTAGTTCCATTGGTAGTGGTAAGCACCAATGTTTTTCCATCAATAAATGATCTCGGATATTCAGCAGGTGAATTGCCATGTTTTAAACCAGGTATAATTTTACCATCTCGTTCTCCTGCTGTTATTCCTCCTGTTATATTGCCTAATTCTATACATTTCTCTACGGAATCAACGGGAATAATCCTAGTAGCTCCATTGTACAATGCAGTGGCAATGGTAGAGGTAGCCCTAAAAACATCAATGATTACAACAATACTATCGGTAACATCATAGATGTCTAAAAGACGGGGAGAAAGAATGGTATGAAGATTTGGTTTTGCGCTCATCGGCGGCAAATATAATTAAGATAACTCGATTAAGGGATCCCAGAATTTTAACTGGAAATCTACAATTTGGTCATTAGCAACTTGTATTTTTTCTTTTTTGAGCAGTTCTTCCATTCTTGTAGGAGTTGCAAAATGCATTTTACCAGACAACATTCCATTTCTATTAACCACTCTATGAGCTGGTATATCAGGCATAGCATGAGCAGCATTCATTGCCCAGCCCACCATTCTAGCACTAGACTTGGCACCCAAAAAAAAGGCAATTGCTCCATAAGAACTTACACGGCCTTTTGGAATTAATTTAACTACTTCAAAAACCTGTTCAAAAAATGAAATGTCTTTAGCTCCGCTAGGGAGTACTGTTTTTAATTTATGGGAATATTTTTTAGTTGCCATGGAACTTATGCAAGATTGAATACAAGCTTTTATTTGCTTATTATCCTTTAATTACAACTTTCTCCTCCAACAATTCAGATCTTCTTGGCTCGGGAACCGATTCGTAATCAAAAGGGCAATGCCTGCATCCATAACCACAGCAATGTCCTTTCTCTAAATGATATTTTTCGGTAAAAACCATAAATCCATTTTCATCAAAATAATAGTCTACTTTCTCAACTAGGTTCTTGCTCACTAAATAATGTTTTTAATAAAATATCTTTTTCTTTAGGCAATGGTTGATTGATCTTAAAACAGATATAATGCACTCTGTTGCTTTGAGCAATATCCAATCCTTCGTAATGTGTTTTAATGGTGAGTTCCGGCTTTACCTCATCCATGGCATAAGCCTGATCTGTATGCTCTAACAATTCTAGATCAAATAAGTTGAGTACGGTTAGTGTAAAATTGTACAACCTCGGACTATCTGTTTTTAAATGAACCAAGCCTCCGGGTTGTAAAATTTGTTGAAACAACCTTAGAAATTGAGGATGTGTAAGTCTTTTTTTAGAACGGGATGCCCTTAATTGTGGATCGGGGAATGTGATCCAAATTTCAGATACTTCCCCTGCCTTAAAATAATCGGTAATTTTATCTATATGAGATCTGATAAATGCAATGTTAGGTAAACCTTCATCTATAGCTGTTTTAGCACCTCTCCAAATACGATTTCCCTTAATATCAATACCAATAAAATTTCTGTTGGGATACATTCTACCTAAACCTACTGCATATTCTCCCTTGCCACAGGCTAATTCTAAGGTAATAGGATGATCGTTTTTAAAGAACTCATGCCATTTTCCTTGCATACCAATTGGGTATTCCAATACATTGGGAAAAGACTTAATTGCTTCAAACCGAATGAGTTTTTTCTGGCCCATGGCCGCGAAGATA
>JBILRH010000081.1:0-7980 GCA_044372715.1 Sediminibacterium sp.
ATTGCTTCAAGAATATAATCTGCCCGATTATATGTGCAAATGACAATTGAAATTGCAGGGTTTGTAGAAATCATCTTTGTAAAGATAAAATGGATTTTTCAACAATATTGCTCCAATTAAAATAGGAATAAAAAAATGGTGGAGTTTCCTTGATTATAGAAGGATTTACTTCCATCATTGCTTCAGCAAAACGGCCCCAGTTGTAATCCTCAATTAATTTTAACTGATTGCCCAATAATGTTTGATTAAAACCAGCTCCTGCTCTATTGCAACAGATTACTTGTTGTCCGTTTGCTAAAGCATCAACTATTTTGGTTTTAATGCCAGTGCCAAGGGTAATAGGGCAAATGAAACAATCGGTTCCTATATAATATTGATTGATATGCTCAACATATCCTTTGAAAATGATTTGCGGTTTGGATCTAAGCAATTTTTCCCAATCCTGCGTTATTCTATTGCCACAAATAAATATCTTATATGGTAGATGAAATTGGTCAAGCCTTAAAAGTAGCTCCTGAACAATGATATAAAGGGCATCTGTATTTGGTAAATAGTCTAATGTACCATTAAATAAAAACAACTTTGTTTCTTCTGTTAAGCCATGTTCTTTTAACAAAGCTATTCTGCCTTTATTTTTTTCTGAAAAGCTTGGTTGCAGTTTTGTTTTAGAGCCATATGTAATGATATCACATTTCTCAGGGGCTAATTTCCATCTGTTTATGGCAATATCTTTTTCATTTTCAGTAATAAAAAAATTAATATCTGCATTGCGGTGAACCCAGCCCTCATATTGATCATATAGTTGCCAACCAATTCTTTGCATGTCTTTAAATCGCAATGCTTCAATATTTGCCGATTTAATAACAAGCTTTTTTTGGGTCATATATCTTAATAATACACCCATCCAACCAACATAACTATGATCAATCATGATTACATCTATTTGTTCTTTTTTGATGATTGATTTCAACCTGAACAAGTAGATTAGGTTAAATATCGAATTCCAATGATTGAATAAAAATCGATAAATAGTATAAGGGGTATCGGCTTGTTTTTCATTGTCTTTTGAAACAACTAAAACCAGTTTGCAATGAAGGGCTAATTCATTATAGTAGTTAACTACATGTTGCTGTCCTCCCATTTGTGCTGGAAATACTTTGAAAGCAACTATCCCCAGTACATTTGGCCCCTTTGCCATTATGTATGCTTGTTTTTTCTAAAGCCAGATCCTATTGCGGCAAATAATAATAGCCAAATAATTACCGATGATCCTATTGCTGCTTTATTTCCTGTATAAAAAGATGCTGGCTTAAAGCTAAAAACAATTTCATGTTTGCCAGAAGGGATAACCAATCCACGTAAAACATAATTGGTTTGTACTATTGGAGCTTCTTTTCCATCAATAGTTGCTACCCAACCTGCATCATAATATACCTCACTAAACACAGCGAAATTGGTTGATGTAGAATTAGATTGATAGGTTATGATATCATTGTTGTTGTTTAATAAAACAATTGATGATAAGCTGTCTTTTATGTTATCAATCTGAATATTGGCAATATTTTTTTGTTCAATAACGGCAGTGTCTTTTGGATTGAATGATGTTAAAGCGTTCATTACTTCAGCCGGTCCTTTTTCTGAACGAATTCCATTTACAAACCAACAAGCTCCTAAAGCATTGCTGTTTTGTTGTACCATCGGTGTGCCAGTTTGTTGGTCGGGTATAATTAAATATTTTGTATTTAGCATATTCAATACTGGAAGGCAATTGGGAAAATTATACAATTGCTTTTCAATTAAATCTTGATAGATACTTAGTTTAGCTGGATGGTACCCGCCAACTGATTTATGATAATAAGCTGTGAGTGCTCCCGAATTAAACGCACCTGAAATTCCCTGGATTAAATTAAGCACCCTATAGTAACCAGTATCTTTCAAAATTTGATTGTCTGCAGCCGATGGGGTAAATGTGCTTTCATATTCGGCAGCATCTTGGTAATTATTGCTATTGAGGTATTTATTGCTAATAGAAAATACATCAATTAAAGAAAAAATACCAATTAATGCAATGATGTACAAGTAATTGATTTTTGTTTTTATGGCAGCATATACTGCCCCAGCTGCTACCAAGCAAAATAATAGGCTGCGCAATAAATCACCTAGAAATAAAGTTTTGCGATCTTCCTTCAATCCATCCACAAAAGGTTTCACCGAAGCCATAATCGATTCTTTTTGAGTTGCATCGGGAATATTGTTTACTTGATTCATCAACATTTTGTCTCCCTCTCCTGAAAAATCAGCGCTTATATAAAGTATAGCAGCAAAAGCAAATATTGCTGCAACAACTATTAATCCCTTCTTATATTGGGCAAATAATTGGGCTTTATTTTCTTCTGCTATGATTTTTTGAAGCGCCAATGAAGCTAGCATGCAAAACAAGAAAGTAGGTACAACCAATATCATGCTTGGTGCACGAAATTTATCGTACATCGGTAAATACTTTAACATGGCAAAATTGAATCCATCAAAATATTTGCCCCAACTCAACATGAGGGTAAATGCTATAGCAGCGCCCATCCAATAAGTATATTTTTTATCAACTACTATGAATCCAATTAACGCCAAGAAACAAATGATTGCTCCTGCATAAGGGGGGCCTGAAGTGCCTACACCATCAATTCCACCCCAATAAAACTGTAAAGCACCTTGCAGTTGTTGCCCAAGTTCTTGCGGCATTTGTTGTAATGCTGCTATTGCTTTTGATTGATCTTCTCCTATTTCTAAATTATTGCTACTACCTCCGTAAATTCTGGGAAACATCATTACCAAGGGTTCTGTTTTAAACACGCTATAACTCAAAGCATAATCTGTACTTAAACCAGTTTTTGTTGCATTGGTTTTTCCATCTGCTAAAACGCTTCCGCCTCTAATGGTTCTTTTTGAATATTCATAAGTAGTTAGTAGAGTAGTGGCATTAATCATAATCCCTAAAAAAGCGGCAACAATGGCAATTCCCGCAGACTTTAGTAAATGATTGATGTCTTTTTCTTGAATGCATTTAATAGCAAATGCAATACTCATAAAAAGAATAATGATTAAGCTATAATAGGTTATTTGTAAGTGATTAGCGCCTACAAGCAAAGCAGTAAACAAGGCGGTACAAGCCGAACCCCATAAATACTTTTTTTCATAAATTAATAGTAAGGAAGCTATAACGGCAGGTAAATAGGCTATGGCATTCATTTTAGTTTCATGCCCTGCTGCAATGATAATTGGATTGTAAGTTGCATAGGTATATGCCAGCGCACCTACAATACCTATATATGAATTAATGCGAAGCACTTGAGTTAAAAAGTAAAAACAAATACAGGCGAGAAAGAATGCACCTGCAGGTTTCGGAAGTCCACCGTTTAGGATATTTCCAATATATCCAACCGAAATGGGGTTGTTTCCTATTCCTGTAATTTGATAAGCAGGCATACCACTGAAAATTCCATTGGTCCATAAAGGAAAATGGCCGTTCTTATCTTTGGATTGAAAAGAGTTTTGAGCCATACCCTTCCATTGGGTTACGTCGTGTTGTTGCAATACTTTTCCTTCCAAAGCTGGTTTTGAATAAATCAAGGCAACAATTAAAAAAATTGCAATTGCAATGAAATGGGGTAAAAGGGCTTTCCAATTAATACGATTCATATGGTAATTTATGAGTAGCAAACCTACTGAAAAAAGGTGGAAGCTGAGCCTGAACCATTTACCTTTACTATATGAAATCCCTTCATTTTGCCAGTAGATTGGCCCTAATATGCAATTGCTTGTTTCTTGTATGTGTGCTTATACAAAGAACACATGACTTTATCCACCAAAAAGACATCAGTAATGGAGTAATTATACTAGGTTGGATGGTTGCCCCTTTTCTAAATCTATTGGTGAACATTTGGTATGGGGTATTGTTATTGTTTAAAAGAGGGATTAAGCTACCTATTTGGTTGGCTTTGATAAATTTAATTATACTTATATTTCAATTATACATATACCTAATTCTGCCGGCATGATCAATGATATTCTAAAAAGCAAGCCAACCAAACTTTTTCTAGGAATTACTGCTTTTTTTGTTGCCAATGCATTAATTGCGGAATGTATTGGAGGAAAAATATTTTCGTTAGAAAAATTATTAGGGATCGATGTTTCTAATTTTACTTTATTCGGACAATCAGGGTTAGCCTTTAATTTAACCTGTGGTGTATTACTTTGGCCTTTAGAATTTGTGATTACTGATATTGTGAATGAATATTATGGACCAAAAGCTGTAAGAAGAATTAGTTATACAGCCATTGCTTTAATATCTTATGCATTTGTGATGTTTTATGCAGCAATGTCTATTCCTCCGGCTGATTTTTGGATTGTATCAAAAACCGATTTGGGTATCAATAATATGCAAACGGCTTTTGGGGGAATTTTTGGACAAGGTATGTGGATCATTTTGGGTAGTTTAACGGCCTTCTTAGTTAGCCAAATAGTAGATGTTACTGTTTTTCATAAGATCAAACAAATAACAGGTGAAAAATGGATTTGGTTAAGAGCAACTGGGTCAACTTTGGTTTCTCAACTAGTAGATAGCTTTGTTGTATTATTTATTGCATTTAAAATTGGCAATGGATGGTCTTGGCAATTGGTTTTGGCAATTTGTTTGGTAAATTATTTATATAAGTTTACAATGGCTATAATATTAACGCCATTAATTTATGTTTTAGAAAAACAAATTGAACGCTATTTAGGAAAAGAAACTGCTCATCAAATGAAACAAGCTGCTATGGGTAAATCAAATGAATGATGAGAAGAAATTAGCACAAAGAAATAACCATTTTATTATAGTAGCGCGTATGACACCTGAAAGGAAACATAAAATTGAAACAGTTTTGCTAAATAGGCAGAATAATTTGGCATTGGTAATGGAAAATGTACATGATCATCATAATATTTCTGCTGTAATGCGAACCTGTGATGCTGTTGGGATTCAAGATATTTATATTTTAAATTCAAAAATTCCTAAGCATGTTTATTTTGGTGTAAAAAGTAGTAGTAGCGCAGCTAAATGGCTTACTGTTCATCATTTTGATGATACTGATAAATGCTTTGAACAGTTGCGTAAGAAATATGCAAAAATTTATGCTACACATTTAAATGAACAAGCTCAATCTGTATTTGATATTGATTTTACAGAAAGTATAGCCCTTGTTTTTGGCAATGAACATGAAGGTGTGACAAAAGAATCGATTGCACTTTCCGATGGTTGTTTTACAATTCCACAAGTAGGTATGATTCAGAGTTTAAATATTTCTGTTGCTTGTGCAATAACCATCTATGAAGCTTATCGTCAGAAGAAAATAGCTGGTCATTACGATCAATCTTCAATTATTTATCCGGAAGCCGCTCATCTAGAACAACTGTGGGGAATGAAAAATAGATAAAGCTTATGCTTTCATTGCTGCTGCTTCTTTTCTTTTTCTTTCTGCAGCTTGTTTTGTTAGATAGGTAATACTAACATTTAATTCGAAGCCAATGAGTAAAATCAATGCGTTGATATATATTAATAGCATTATAATTAATACAGTTCCTATAGAACCATAAATTTTATTGTAAGCTGCAAAATGATTCACCCAATAAGAAAATATGATGGTTGTTCCCAAAGTTAGTATTGTAGCAAGTAAGGAACCTGGAGAAACCAATTTCCACCTTTCTTGAACAGAAGGCGCATATTTGTATATAAATGCAATTCCATAGAAAAACAAACCAACTATAATGAACCACCTGATTGCGTTGAACCATGGTACAAATGTTTTTCTTTTTATATGAAAAGCTTTCCGAATCAAGGTGGTTAATTGTTCCTGCCCTAACATGATTAGTGTAGTAGATAAAATCAAAACAATCAAAATGACTGTTAACTTAATTGCTCTCCATCTTTGGTGAAAAAAGAAAACTTTCTTTTCTTGAATGGATTTATCAAATGTGCTAATGAATGCCATCATTGCATTGGATGCATAA
Source organism: Sediminibacterium sp. (assembly GCA_044372715.1). Taxonomy (GTDB): domain Bacteria; phylum Bacteroidota; class Bacteroidia; order Chitinophagales; family Chitinophagaceae; genus Sediminibacterium. The sequence continues at coordinate 6,043 of JBILRH010000081.1, forward strand.
AACATTAGCAAAATAAAACCAAAGGAAAAGACCCCCACATTTTGATCCATTAAATCATCTAAAAGATCTTGAATAAATATTCTTGTGCCAGAACTAGGACTGAGTTCTTTAATTAAAGCGAGTACTTGCACTTTTAAATCTAAGAATTCAGGAAAATAAGGAAGTATTGAGAAAATAAACAGCATAGTTGCAGGCAAAGCCATGATTAAATTAAAGGAGATGGCTGCAGCTCTGTCGTTTAGTCCAATTTTTTTTACTTGCTCCGAAAAAAAAACGATCACATCAAATAATGGAATACCTCTAAATCCGGGAATAATAATCTGCTTGCTTTTTCTTATTAGAAAAGCAATCGGAGGAAAAGTGACAATTATTTTTTCTAATTTGGTCAATACTTTATTTGTTTTGAGTTTGCTTTTTTAGCATGTAAACATCCAATGCTTTTTGATATTCATTGGCATATTGATTATGCTCGGTATAATTATTACTAAAATGATGATAACCACTAAAGTCACTTTTCGCCACAAAATAAATATAGTCTGTTTTAGGGGCATTCAATACAATATCAATTGTTTTTGGTGATGGTGTACAAATTGGCCCGGGAGGCAATCCTTTGAATTTATAGGTATTATAAGGGGAGGGGTTGGTTAAATACTTTTCATAAATTCTAGTGATTGTAAAGTCATTCATTGCATATTTAATAGTTGGGCATGCTTGTAAAGGCATTTGTTTTTTTAATCGGTTAATATATACACTTGCGATCTTGTATTTATCTGCATCATAATTGGTCTCTTCTTCTACTATAGATGCAAGGGTATATACTTGTTCTGGGCTCATGTTTAATTGCTGCGCTTTTTGCATTCGATCATTTCTTAACCAAAAAGAACTTCCTTCATTGGTTAATTTTTGAAAAATTTTATGCAATGAAGCATCATAGTAAAAGCTGTAAGTATTCGGAATCAATAGCGTAAAAAGTTGAACGGTATTTGTATGAAATGCTTTTAAAGAATCATTGTTATTAATGTATTGAATTACTAATAATGAATCTAAAGGGAACGTTTTGCTAATTAAATGGGCTAAATCTTCCTTGGTTCTTACTTTATTTAATACCAGCTTAACTTCAGCTAATCTGCCATTTTTTAACATCCGCATGATATCAACTATACTTTGTCCTTTTTTTATTTCATATTTCCCTGGTTTCATTTTGTCCCACAAATTGATAGATGCACCTGCCAAACCAAGCGCACTATTAAATCGAAGCACCTCAGCTTTTTCAAAAGCATCTAATACCGAAGATTTATTGGTTTCTACGATTAGCACTACCCTGGATTTCTCTGAAAATTTGGTAGCTGATCCCATAAATAACCATACAATGAGAAAAATACTAGTAATAAACATTCCTAGCAATATTAGTAGGATGGTTGTTTTTTTGCTAGACTTTTGCTTGGTTACTTTTTTCATATGGAAAAATAAATAAAAAAACCCTGTCAGCCAATGGGGGACAGGGTTTAATGTATTCAATAAGAAATTATTTTTGTGTTGGTGCCGGTGATGGTGCCGGTGTAGCAGGCACTGTATTGGCAGGTTGTTGCGTTGCAGGTGCTGGTGCAGTTGTATTGGTATTGATTTTTTGTAAAATTGAATTATCTACACTGTCAGATCCGCCTTTTAAGAAAAAAGTAGAAAACAATGCCAATAATGCAATAATACCCGCAAATAGCCATGTGCCTTTTTCTAAAACATCGGTTGTTTGCTTAACTCCCATAAATTGATTGCCGATACCGCCTACATTGCCGGTTAAGCCACCACCCTTAGGGTTTTGTACCAATACCATAAAACCAAGCCCTACAGCTGCAATTACAATTAGAACCAAAAAAAGAATGATCATGTTAAATACCTTTTAATTGTTGAATTTTGGTAGCAAAATAAGCGGATTTTTCA
>JBILRH010000122.1:0-5498 GCA_044372715.1 Sediminibacterium sp.
GGTTGGCTCATATCAATTGTTGATTTTTTTGTAAGTAAAATGTAAAATAGTAATAAATTTAAGACGGAAGAATTTTAATTCAATATTAGTTAGAATCATTTTAATAACTAACTTGAAAAAGAATAAAATTGGATGAATGGAAATCATACATGTTAGTGCTGAATGTTATCCTGTAGCAAAAGCTGGCGGACTGGGAGATGTTGTTGGAGCTTTGCCAAAATACCAGTGTAAAGCCGGTGATATTGCCAAAGTGGTAATGCCTATGTATCGAACCAAGTATTTGTACGAAAATGAATGGGATGTAGATTTTAAAGGTAGTGCCAATTTAGGAAATTGGTATTTCGAGTTTACGGTTATTAAGGAGCGAAACAATAAATTAGGATTTGATTTATACATGGTTGATATCAACGGCTTACTTGATCGTCAAAAAATTTATGGTTATACAGATGATGCGGAAAGGTTTACCGCTTTTCAAATTGCAGTAGTTAATTGGATAAGTAATTGGGAGCATCGGCCAGATATTATTCATTGTCATGATCATCATACCGCGCTCATACCTTTTATGATGCAGTATTGTTATGAATACCAATTGCTGGCAAGTATTCCAACAGTTGTTACTATTCACAACGCACAATACCAGGGTTGGATGGGCTGGGATAAGGTTAATTATATTCCAAGTTGGGATTTATGGAAAAGAGGTATGTTGGATTGGTCTGGGAATATCAATCCTCTAGCATGTGGGGTAAAATGTGCTACAAGAGTAACAACTGTAAGCTCTTCATATATGGAAGAGTTAAGGGTTAGTTCCAATGGATTGGAACAATTATTTGAATTTGAAAAAGGCAAATGTGTTGGAATTTTAAATGGGATTGATATTGAAGTTTGGGACCCCTCAAAAGATCCTTTTCTAGAACATCATTATACTGTAAAAACAGTTACCAAGGGAAAAGCAAAAAATAAACAAGCATTGTGTGAGCAGTTTGGATTAGATCTTACAAAGCCTTTATTTGTGTTCATTGGAAGGTTGGTTGGAGAAAAAGCAGCAGATATTTTACCTGATGCTATTAAAACGGCCATTCATGCTACACAGGGTAATGCTTCATTTCTTATACTAGGAAGTGGAGACACAAGTGTAGAACGCAGATTTCAAAAAATGGTTGGTGAACATCAAGGAGTTTTTAATGCAGTGATTGGATTTCATGAAAACTTGAGTCATAAAATCTATGCAGGTGCAGATTTTTTATTGATGCCAAGTAGGGTTGAACCTTGTGGGCTGAATCAAATGTATGCAATGCGTTATGGCACGGTACCTGTTGTAAGAAGTACAGGTGGTTTAAAAGATACGGTATTGGATATGGGAGATATAGGAGGTTTTGGAATTCGTTTTGATCAAGCAACAATCCATGATATTAATTATTCAATTGAAAGAGGAGTTGCAGTGTATGAAGATAAAAAGCATATGGAATGGATGCGTAAAAAAATGATGTTGATTGATCATAGTTGGGAGGGAACAGTTAATCAATACAAAGAAGTTTATTTGAGTATAAAATAATAATTGATTCATAATGATATTGCATTATTGTAAATTGTGTATATGAGAAAATCTATTTCTAATTCAGTATTGGCCGTTATTTTAGGCGGAGGGGCTGGCTCAAGGTTATTCCCTTTAACACTTAGTAGGTCTAAGCCAGCAGTTCCTATTGCTGGCAAGTACAGATTGGTAGATATACCTATCAGCAACTGTATCAATAGTAATATCAACCGAATGTTTGTGTTAACGCAGTTTAATTCTGCGTCATTAAACAAGCATATCAAAAACACGTATCATTTTAGTGCTTTTAGTTCTGGATTTGTGGATATTTTAGCTGCAGAGCAAACACCTGATAACTCAGGTTGGTTTCAAGGCACAGCTGATGCAGTTCGGCAATCATTAAGGCATATTTCGAGTATGGAATTCGATCATATCTTAATTTTAAGTGGAGATCAATTGTATCAAATGGATTTCAGCATGATGCTAGAAAACCACATTAATAAAAAGGCAGCTATTTCTATAGCTACCATTCCTGTAGATGCTAGAGATGCACCTGAATTTGGTATTTTAAAAACCAATGCAGACAATACCATCGCTTCATTTATAGAAAAGCCAAATAAGGCTATTTTAGCTGATTGGGTCAGTGATACCGGACCTGAAATGCAAAAGCATGGTAGAAATTATTTGGCATCAATGGGTATTTATATTTTCAATAAACAAGTGTTGTATAAGTTGTTGAACGAAACATATCCTGCAGCTACCGATTTTGGAAAAGAAATAATGCCCAATTCAATAACAAATTACAATGTGGCAAGTTTTCAATACGATGGATATTGGACAGATATAGGGAATATTTCTTCTTTCTATGAGGCCAATTTGGCCCTTACACAAGAAGTACCTTTATTTAATTTATTCGACAACGAAAAAACGGTATATACCCGTGCAAGGATGTTGCCTCCAGCAAAAATAAGCGGTACTACTTTGGAGAGAACCATTATTGCAGAAGGATCTATCATCAATGCGAGTAGAATAGAACAGAGTGTGGTTGGAATTAGGTCGAGAGTTGGTTATGGAACAACAATTGTTTCTACTTATATTATGGGTAATGATTATTATGAAACTATAGAAGAAATGAGCATGAATATAGAAAAAGGCCTACCAAGAATTGGAATTGGAGAACGTTGCTATATTAAAAATGCAATTATCGATAAGAACTGTAGAATTGGAAATGATGTAAGAATTAATGGAGGAGAGCATTTGGTTAATACCGATCATCCATTGTATTCTGTGAAAGATGGAATAGTTGTTGTAAAGAAGATGGCCATATTACCAGATGGATTTGTGATTTAATTATTACAGTAAATGAAATAGTAAATAAATGTTATGAAACAGCTTTTCTATAATGGGCTTTTGTATTTTTCTTTATTTTTTTCAACAGGAGTGTTTGCTCAAGATTTAGGATTTAGAAATTATAAAAAATATTTGTTTCCAACAGAATTAACCAGTGCATCAACAGGCGGAAAAATCGCATGGGCAATTGATTCTGCTGGGAGAAGAAATGTTTATGTGGCAGAAGCACCCAATTTTTTGCCTAGAAAATTAACCAATTTTATTGAGGATGATGGTCAAGAAATTACCAGTTTGTCAATCTCTGCAGATGGCAACTGGATCTTGTTTGTTAGGGGAGGAGAGCACAGTGGAAATTGGGAAACCGGCTTGCCTGTTAATCCGACATTTGAGTTATCTGCCTATAAAGTACAGATAATTGCTGTTCCTTTTGAGGGTGGAAAATTAATTCATATTTCAGAAGGTGATATGCCTATTATTTCACCCGATAGTAAACAAGTAGCTTTTATAAAAAATGGACAGGCCTGGATAGCATCCATTAATAATCAATCAGCTGCAAAAAATTTATTTACAACCAGAGGAAATGTTGGTTCTTTAGAATGGTCGCCAAATAGTGAACAATTGTTATTTGTAGCCAACAGGCAAGATCATTCAATTATTGGTATCTATTCTAGTGGTCAACAAAAATTACAATGGGTATCACCTTCATTTAATAAAGATCAATCTCCGCATTGGTCTCCGGATGGGCATTCAATTGTTTTTATAAGAACTCCTGGAACTGGCGGAGCTCCAGATTCTATATTAAGCAGAAAACACAGTCCCTGGTCTATTCATACTGTTCAAATTGCAACAGGGAAAAATACACAATTATGGAAAGCCCCAACTACTTTAAGGGGATCATATCCTACCACACACGGAGGAACCAATTTACATTGGGCAGCCAATAATCAGATTGTTTTCATGTCTTACGAAGATGGTTGGCCTCACTTGTATGCTATTGCTGCTTCAGGAGGAAAGCCAGTTTTATTAACACCTGGAAATTATATGGTGGAACATGTGCAAATGAGTGCAGATAAACATTGGCTAACATTTAGTGCAAATACTGGTCCTGATAATAAAGATATAGAACGCCGACATGTAGCAAGAGTTGCAGTGGATAAATCCGGTATAGAATTGCTTACACCAGGAACTGGTTTAGAATGGACCCCAGTATTTACTGGTGACGGAAAAACAGTGGCATTTTTTAGTGCAACTCCACAAAGACCTCCCATTCCTGCAATCATCGATTTAACTAGAACAGATCGAACTCCCCAATTAATTGGTCAATCGTTGATCAATCCTGAATTACCTCAATCTCAATTTGTAATTCCTAAGCAAGTTGTTTTTACTGCTTCTGATGGTGTTAAAGTACATGCAGATTTATTTGAAGCACCAGGTTTAGGAAGAAAGCCAACTATTGTTTATGTACATGGTGGGCCTCCGCGCCAGATGCTATTGGGTTGGCATTATTCCGATTATTATTCCAATGCTTATTCATCCAATCAATACTTAGTTAGTAAAGGATTTAATGTTTTGGTAGTAAATTATCGATTAGGAATTGGGTATGGATTTGATTTTCATAAACCAGCAAATGCAGGAGCGGCCGGAGCTGCAGAGTACTTAGATATTAAAGCAGCTGGAGAATGGTTAAAACAACAAGCTTTTGTGGATCCTTCTAAAATTGGAATTTATGGAGGGTCTTATGGAGGATACCTTACTGCTTTAGCCTTGGCTAGAGATTCTAAATTGTTTGTTGCAGGCGTAGATATTCATGGGGTACATGATTTTACAGTGAATCTTTTAGCAGGTAACTTAAATGACAAATATGAAAAAGCCCCTGATTTAGAAAAAGCAATCAAAACAGCTTGGCAATCTTCCCCCGTGGCTTCGGTTTCTACCTGGAAATCCCCTGTTTTAATTATCCATGCCGATGACGACCGAAATGTAAGGTTTAATCAAAGTGTAGATCTTATTAAAAGACTTGATAAAAAAAGTGTATCTTATGAAACACTAATGATAGTAGATGATACCCATCATTGGATGAAACATTCCAATGCCGAATTGGTATACCAAGCTGTTGCCGATTATTTTATAAAAACATTTAAAAAATAGATTTTATTGTTTCATTCACCATAAATTCCATTTAAATGAAAAAGCCTGCTCAATTTGAAACTGGATGCCTGCATTGTAATGTAAGAATGCACTCTGTTTTTAATGTATTAGAGGCAGATCAGTTGAATGAAATGTCTATGTACAAGTCTTGTAGTACCTATAAAAAAGGTCAATACATCTTTTCAGAGAATGGTTTGCCAGCTGGTTTATTCTGTGTAAATAATGGTAAAATCAAAATCAGCAAAACAGGGTTTGATGGCAAAGAACAGATTCTAAGATTAGCAAAATCTGGTGATATTGTGGGATATCGTGCTTTAATTGCTAATGAAAGGTATGCATCTTCGGCAGTTACTTTAGAAGATGCATCAATCTGTATTATAGATAAAGCTTACTTTTTTAAGTCTTTAGAAACCAATCCAAAGCTTTTATTTGAAGTAGTTAAAAAAATGAGTAGAGATTTAAAAGAAGC
>JBILRH010000082.1:0-7895 GCA_044372715.1 Sediminibacterium sp.
ACTGGTTTGAGCCGCTCACCCACCTCACCGTCCTTGCTCTTTTCAGAGAGGGCTGCAAAAATATGTTTCCGAAAGCTAACTGCCAAAAATTGATTGAAAAAAGCCCAAAATAAAACTCCCCAACTTTAAAGTTGAGGAGCATTGTATGATTTTAAACGATTTTGAAAAATATTGAACCCTATTACATGGCCGCTAATTGTACTTTTTGTGTTAGCTCCATCACATTCTCACGGAAAATAGAATCAGTATCCATTAAATCTTTTACCGTTTGGCAAGAATGTATAACAGTAGTATGATCTCTTCCTCCAAAATGCTCTCCAATCGTTTTTAAAGAATTTTTGGTGAAGGCTTTTGCCAAATACATGGTGATTTGACGGGCTTGTACAATTTCTCTTTTCCTGGTTTTGTGCAATAATTTTTCGTAAGGAACATCAAAATACTCACAAACCATTTTTTGAATGGCATCGATGGTAATTTCTTTGCTGCTGGTTTTAACAAAATTGCGCAATACTTTTTTGGCTAATTCTACATCAATTTCCTTCTTATTCAAAGAAGATTGAGCCAATAAAGAAATCAAAGCGCCTTCTAATTCACGAACATTGGTATTGATATTATAAGCAACATACTTAACTACTTCCTTGGGCATATCCAAGCCATCATTCTTCATTTTCTTCTCTAGAATCTCAATTCTAGTTTCATAATCTGGAACTTGCAAATCTGCACTCAATCCCCAACGGAACCTGCTCAATAATCTTTCTTGCATTCCGTCTAAATCTTTTGGTGCTTTGTCGGAAGTTAGTACCAATTGTTTACCACTTTGGTGCAAATGATTAAAGATGGCAAAAAATGCATCTTGGCTTTTTTCTGCTCTACTAAAAAACTGAACATCATCGATAATCAATACATCAATCAATTGATAAAAATGAATAAAATCATTGATCGCATTATTTCTACTATGGTCTTGAAATTGATTGATAAACTTTTCGCTACTAACATACAAAACTACCTTAGAAGGATGCAATTTTTTCACTTCATTTCCTATGCCTTGCGCCAAATGGGTTTTACCCAACCCAACTCCACCATAGATTACAAGGGGATTGAATGAATTGGCTCCTGGTTTCTCTGCAACTGTTTTGCCTGCTCTTCTTGCCACTCTATTACAATCTCCTTCAATATAAGAGTCGAAAGTATAGTTGTGGTTTAATTGCGGATCAATCTGCATTTTTTTAAGCCCAGGAATAACAAAAGGATTCTTCACTGGGTTATCAATCACCAATGGAAAATTCATTTCATTATTATTGAAAGATTTTGGGCCACGTGCAGGAAGATCTATCGAACCGTTGCGATTATTGGAATTACCACTATCAACCATGATACGATACTCTAGTCTCGCTTCTTTGCTCAATTCACGTTTTAAGGTCTTAGCCAATAATGTAACATAATGCTCTTCGAGGTACTCGTAAAAGAATTGACTTGGCACTTGTATCATCAATACATTGCCCTTTAATTCAACGGGGGTAATCGGCTCAAACCATGTTTTGAAATGTTGCCATTCTACAATGTCTTTGATGATTTTTAAACAATTTGTCCAAACAATTTCAGCAGTCTTAGCCATATCAAAAAAATGAGCAATTTTATTTAAATGAGTTATTTTTTTCGCTATTGTTCAAGGTATCCTTTTTTTTCCACATGTTGAAAACTTTATGGAAAAAATTTAGGGCTGCGAATATGTACAAATTTTGTTGAAAAAAAAATTTTTTTATTTGCTTGTATTTCTAGTAATAACTACAGTATGGGCTTTTGAAAGGTTTTTGCCATTTTTCCCTGAAAAAATATAATCCAATCGACCTAATTGGATGCCTCCCCAACCTACTTGATTCACTAAAACATCGCCGCCTCGCTTATTGGTATATTTTCTGGGCTGTTCAAAAAATCGATGGGTATGGCCCCCTATGATCAAATCTATATCGTAACACTCTTTTGCCAATATCTCATCGCTTACCTTGTTTTCTTCGTATTTATCTCCCAAATGCGACAAACAAATAATAAAATCGCATTTTTCTTGTTTTAAACGCGCTGCATGAATATTGGCCAATTCAATTGGATTCTTGTAAACTGTTTTGCCATATAAATTTTCAGGAACTAATCCATCTAGTTCAATTCCAACACCTAATATTCCAATTTTTTGCCTCCCTTTTTGGATGGTTATATAAGGCTTATACTTAAACTCCATTGGAGTTCCAGTAAAATCATAGTTACAAATAACTACCGGAAAGTTGGCATGTTGTAATTGGTTGGCAAAATTCTCCAATCCTGCATCAAAATCATGATTGCCCATTGTTACAGCATCATAACCCATTTTACTCATGGCTTTGATCTCTGGCTCTCCCTTGTATAAATTAAAATAGGGTGTTCCCTGAAAAATATCTCCTGCATCCAATAAGAGCACCTGCTCCGCCTGATTTCTAATTTGTTGAATTAACCCAGCCCTAGCTGCAACCCCACCCAATCCTTGGTTTCGGGATCCATCCATGGGAAAGGGCTCCAATCTGCTATGTACATCATTGGTGTGCAAAATTGACAATGGATACTGTGTTGGAATAGCAGCTGCTTCAGACAAAGTTGACGTTAAAATGGCTCCTGCGGTAAGTGCTGTGTTTTGTATAAAATTTCTTCTATTCATTGGACAAGATTACTCTGTTTTCAATTTTTGGGTCGATGGGCCTTCCTGATTTTGTTAAATCTTTTATGTGATCAATCAAAGCATCCCTCAACAAATACCCTCTATTTTGAAATGGAATATTTTTTAGCATGGCTGCATTGCTTCCTCCATTGGCCACATAATCCGTATTTGCTGTTAAATAGAATTTTTTAGGATCAAGTGGCTTTCCATTAATGGTAATATTGATTGCTTTTTTATTTTGAATTACAAAGCTGGAACCTGCTGAAATTGGCCAACCGCCATCTGCGGCTATCAATTGGAAAAATTGCTCTAATACCGCCCCCTTCAGTTCTTGAACCACCAATAAATTATCAAAAGGCATCAACTCATAAACATTACCAACCGTAATATTGCCTTTATTGATAGAAGACCTTATTCCACCTTGATTCATAAAAGCTATATCAATTGGCTGATTGTATTGTTTTGAAGCCATTTGCTGCATGCAATCCGCCATAAAATTACCTAGTCCACTTTCAGGAAGTTTTTTAAAAAGGGTAGAATTAGCAAAACCAATAACGGTTCCCATGGTTTTATTTACATTCTGAGCATAAGGTTGAATTAAATTGGTTAATGCTGTATCTGTGGTTGTACTATTTACAGGATATCCTTTATAGGAAAGGGATAAAGGCAGATTGGGCGTACTACAACCCATTCCTACAAATAACGCAAAAAGCAATAATAATTGTTTAAACATATTCTTTATTTGCACTTGGAGTAAGTTGCAATAATAATCATTTCAGTAAAGTAATTTAAAATAACTAAGCCAGAAATAATCCTACTTTTGCCAACTATAAAAATTACCCAACCATGAGTTACGAAATAACTGGAAAGCTTGTTGCCAAATTTGACATTGTTCAAAGAACCGAAACTTTTAAAACCAGGGAATTTGTGATTGAGAAAACAGATGATATTAATGGCAGAACCATTACTAACTATATTAAATTTCAATGTGTTCAGGATAAAACTGCTATGCCCGACAGGTTTAATTTAAATGATGAAGTAAAAGTATTGTTCAATATCAAGGGAACAAAATGGAATAAAGACGGCAAAGACAATTATATCACTAACCTAGATGCTTGGAGAATGGAAACCCTTAAATTATCAGGTGAAGGAGATATGCCACCATCATCAAATTATAACGATATCCCCCCTGCTTCGGAAGTAGTGGACGATTTACCCTTCTAAATTACTGCTTTTCATAAAGCCACTTTTTAGGATAAAACCCTAACGGTATGCAAAAAGAAATCACCTTAAAATTAAAGCCAGAAGAAGCTGTAGCTGATTCAGTTATTCAAACTTATATCGCCAAAACTATTGGCATTGAGCCAAGGGATATAAATGGCTTTCTTATTACAAAAAAATCAATTGATGCACGCAGTAAACAAGCTTGGGTAAATATTACTGTTAAAGTATTTATTAATGAACCATTTATTAATAGAGAAAAAGAAATTTATAGTTACCCTTCTGTTTCTTCTGCAAATAAAAAAGTGATTATTGTTGGGGCCGGACCTGCCGGACTTTTTGCTGCATTAGAACTTATTCAATTAGGTATTCAGCCCATCATTATAGAAAGAGGCAAAGACGTTAAAGCAAGAAGAAGGGATTTGGCAAAAATGAATAAAGAAGGAATTGTTAATCCTGAAAGTAATTATTGTTTTGGCGAAGGCGGAGCAGGCACATACAGTGATGGAAAATTGTATACCAGAAGTAGTAAACGCGGCAATATTGATAAAGTGCTACAAATTTTTTATCAATTTGGGGCAGATGAAAATGTATTGTATCAATCTCATCCACATATTGGAACCAATAAATTACCGCAGATAATTACTTCAATTCGGCAACAAATCATCAACAGTGGAGGAATTATTTATTTTGAAAAAAAATTGGTAGACATCCATTATAGTGGAAATCAAATTGAATCGATTATTACTGAAGATGGAGATCAACTAAAAGCAGACGCCTATATTTTGGCAACTGGCCACTCAGCAAGAGATATTTTTGAATTACTTGATCGAAAAAATATTTTAATTGAAGCAAAACCATTTGCATTGGGTGTTCGTATAGAACATCCGCAACAAGTGATAGATGCAGCACAATATCATTGCTTAAAACGAAATGAATATTTACCTCCAGCTTCTTATAGTTTGGTTGAGCAAGTAAATGGAAGAGGTGTATTTAGTTTTTGTATGTGCCCAGGCGGAATTATTGCACCAGCTGCAACTGCGCTGGGAGAATTGGTAGTAAATGGTTGGAGCCCTAGTAAAAGAAACAATCCATATGCCAATAGCGGTATGGTAGTTCAGGTTACTGTTGATGATGCGTTGAATTATTTCAAAAAAAATCCCAGACCATCTTTAACCAATAAGCATGATTCCAATTCGTCATTATTGTTGATGCATTTTCAAGAAGCAATAGAAAAAAAGGCATTTATTGCAGGCGGAGGAAAACTAGTAGCACCAGCTCAAAGAATGGTTGATTTTTGTAACAATAAAGCTTCTAGCAATTTACCTACATGCAGTTATATACCTGGCTTAGCATCAACTAATTTAAATGAAGTACTTCCCGATTTTATCTTCAAGAATTTACAAGGTGGCTTTAATAGTTTTGGTAAAAAAATGCGCGGTTATTTTACCAATGAAGCAGTTGTTGTAGCAACTGAGAGTAGAACTTCCTCTCCCGTAAGAATTCCAAGAGATGCAATATCACTTTCTCATCCTCAATTAAACAATTTATTTCCATGTGCTGAGGGAGCTGGATATGCAGGTGGTATTGTTAGTGCAGCAATGGATGGGCAGAAAGTAGCTTTTCAAATAAGTCAACAATTATAAATTACTCGACTTCTTTTGCTGCGTCTTTTTTAGCCAACAATTTGTTCGATTTTATCAGTTGATTCTGCTGAAAGAGTTGTAATTCATTTTCAAATAAAGACTGCTTTCCAGATGTATTAGTTACTAGGCTTGACAAATCAGGCTTTCCTGCATCTACCCATGCAGTAAACCAAAAATCTGCAATCAATGAAGAAGAAGCCAATAATTGATTATTGACAGAATTTTTTAATGATAAAGCATAGGCTTTTGCAAAAGCAGTAGAATAATTTTTAACTTCTTTACCTCTTCGCATTTGAACCCTGAATTTTTCGGCATCAGAAAATTGAAGCGTTAGTTCTTTTTCTTTTGCCAACATTTCTGGCAGCAAGGCATTGGCATTTCGAACGGCTTTCCAAATTGCTAGTGCTGGATTATTGAGGTATTTTGCTTTGTGCTTGGTAAATAAATTATAATTGCCAATTTCCAATTCAGGAATCATTGATTCCCATAAACTATGCAATCCTTTTTGATTGGTTAATTGACCATCATAATTTAAAGTAGTATGCAAAGGAACATGTGCATCACTTATATAATGACCTAGGTCTGCAGCATAAAAAACAATGCTATCCTTGTTTTTCATTTTAAAAGCTTCTACCAATTTATCTTGTGTAAAAATTACTTGATATGGAACATATCCATATTTTAGTAAGCTGTCTTTTGTATAAATTTTAAGGGCTAATTCCCATTCCAATGGCATTTTGCGAATAGCGTTTTCGCCAAAGGCTTCAATGTCTATAAAATGCTTGGTTGCTTCTGTGCTATCTGTATTTCTTCTTATATCGGGCCTTGCTGCATCGTATACCAGTTTATCCATATTTGCATAGAAGAATGGAGCAATGGTTGAAGGTAATTGATAAACAGCCAATTGATGAATGGTTTTATGTACTAAAAAGCCCCAACTACTTAATCCAATAAGAATACCAGAGAATACAATTAACCTTGTCCATTTTTTAAATCCTTTCATGCTCATTTTTTAGCTACTTTAGAACGAAATTACAAAAACCTTTTTCCGAATTTGTAATATTTTGAACAAGAGCACTACAAACAAATTATTCTTTCATCATTATAACAATAGATTGATATGAGTTTAATTCTTGAATTAGAAAATCTAAAAAAATATTATGCTACCCAAAAAGCGGTTGATGATATTAGTTTCAACATTGAGAAAGGAAGCATTTTTGGCTTATTGGGCCCAAATGGTGCTGGCAAAACCACCCTTTTGAGAATGATTACGGGTATATTTTATCCAGATAGTGGCTCCATCCGATTTGATGGAAGCGCTTTCAATCCTTCAGAAGATATCATTAAAATCGGCTATATGCCAGAGGAAAGAGGGCTCTATAAAAAAATGAAAATAGGCGACCAAGCCATGTATTTAGCCCAATTAAAAGGATTGAGCAAATCGGAGGCGATGGAAAAAATCAAGTTTTGGTTCAAAAGATTAGAAATGGAAACATGGTGGAATAAGAAGGTAGAAGATCTTAGCAAAGGCATGAGCCAGAAATTACAATTTGTTACCACGGTATTACATGAACCAAAATTGATCATTTTAGATGAGCCCTTTAGTGGTCTTGATCCGGTGAATGCAAATCTTATAAAAGATGAAATTTATGGTTTAGCCGAAAGAGGAAGCACTGTTATTTTCAGTACCCACCGAATGGAACAAGTAGAAGAAATTTGCGACCATATTGTTTTGGTAAATCTTGGAAAAAAAGTACTAGACGGAACTGTTCATAATGTAAAACAACAATTCAAAGAAAATAAGTTCAGCATTCACCTTTCTAGTATTCCTACTGCTGTTGAATCTCCCGCATTTTTGATTGATGAACAGAAAGATGCTGAATTGATTGTAAAAATCAATGAAGGGTACAAGAGTAATGATGTATTGAATTATTTTATTCAAGCCAATTACACCATAGATTCATTTAAAGAAATACTCCCCTCATTAAATGAAATATTCATAAAGCTTGTAGAAAACACCCATTCTACTGCTAGGGCATTTCAACAAGTGAACGACTAATCCATCAAAAGAAAAACAAACAAATCATGAACAAGATTTTTATAATTATACAAAGAGAATATTTAAGCAGGGTAATGAATAAACGCTTTTTACTCACTACCATTCTTACTCCAATCATTATGGTAGGCTTCTTTGCAGGTGCAACATTTTTATCCATTAGCGGAAAAGATGAACATAAAATTGCGGTAATTGATAACAATGGATTTTTTAAGGGGAATCTTCAGGATGCAAAAGATATTCATTTTGAATTCCCAGAAAATGTAGATACAAGTAATTATATAAATAA
>JBILRH010000083.1:0-7867 GCA_044372715.1 Sediminibacterium sp.
ATTGCAGCTAAACCTGCACCAATAGCTCCGCCTAAATGGCTCATGCTAACATCCAACAAAGTGTTAATTACTGACATACTGTTTGTTTTAATGAATGAAAAAATTAATGATGCGCTTCTTCGTGGTGAGCACCTTCCATAGACTGACCAATAAATACTGCGGTCAAATTAGTAAAGATGAATGCCTGAATAAACGCAACCAATATCTCTATAAAATAAATAAATACGGTAAAAGCCAATGACACTGGAGCAAATCCAATACCTGCCACTTTGCTCATTGCTCCAAAAATAAAAATTAACATGATGAAACAAGTAATAATGATATGCCCTGCCACCATATTAGCAAATAAACGGACAATCAATGCAAATGGCTTGGTGAAAATTCCAATAAACTCAACAGGCACCAAAATGAATTTTACTGCAAATGGTACTGGTGGGTTAAAAATATGACCCCAAAAATGTTTGTTGGTACTAAATACAATTACAAAAAAGCTAATCACACCCAATACAACGGTAAAAGCAATATTACCAGTTACATTAGCTGTTCCGGGGATCAAGCCAATAATATTATTGATTAAAATAAAGAAAAACACTGTTAGTAAATAAGGCATGTATTTTTCGTATGCATGACCTAAATTAGGTTTACCTACCTCATCTCTTACAAAAGTAATTACTGGCTCGATGGCATTTTGAAAACCAGTAGGGGCTGTTTTAGCACCATTCTTTTTATACTTATTAGCAACACCAATCATTAACCAAACCAATAAAGCCAAAGCTAAAAACAATTGAACCACATTTCTGGTTAAACTAAAATCGTATACTTGAATAGATGCATCATGTTCTCCTGCTTCATTCACTGCTACAATTTTTCCTTCCTCAGACTTATAACCATTGTAGGCTTCATGTCCGTGGTGAAATTTTCCATAAGAAAATACTGAAAACCCTTTTTGAGGAGAATATAAAATAACTGGCAAAGGAATACTCACATGTGTTTCTCCGATAGAGAAAAAATGGAACTCATGAGCGTCCATGATATGCTCCATAATCAATTTCGCTGGGTCAAAAGCAGCTTCTTCGTGGCCGCCTGTTGGTTCACCTGCTTTTTGAGGTGTTTCATTGGCAAGTATACTAGAAGAAAAAAGCAATGTAAAAATGCTGAAAACTATTACCAGTACCGATTTGATGCTTTTTTTGGCCATACCTCTATCGAAATTTGCGGCAAAGATAAGGGTAGAAGGCTAAAAAATGGAGCCAAATCAAGGGAAAAAACAAAAAACTTATCCAATCTGGATTTTTTTATTTTGAAACTGCATTTCATGCAATTTGGCATAAAATCCGCCAAGGCTCAACAATTCGGCATGGTTACCCATTTCTTTGATTTCTCCTTTATCTAAAACAATGATTTTATCGGCTTTTCGTATGGTAGAAAGTCTATGTGCTATAATAATAGAGGTTCTTCCGGCAATTAGGGTATCAATGGCTTTTTCCATTAGGATTTCGCTACCTGTATCTATGGAGGAGCTGGCTTCATCTAAAACAAGAATGGCCGGACTGTACAATAATGCCCTTATAAAAGACAATAGTTGTCTTTGACCCAAACTAAGCATATTGCCTCTTTCCATTACATGGTAATCATAGCCTTCTGGTAATTGTTCAATAAATTCATGAACGCCAATCATTTTTGCAGCTTCTATAACTTGATCCCTGGAAATTTCGGGATTACGCAAAGTGATATTATCCATCACAGATCCAGAAAAAAGAAATACATCTTGCAAAACAACCCCAATTCCCTTTCTCAGAGCATCCACATCATAATCATCAATAGAAACGCCATCAATTTTGATAGTACCTTCTTGAATTTGATACATCCTATTCAACAAACTGATAATAGAAGTTTTTCCACTTCCTGTATGCCCTACTAGTGCAACCGTTTCTCCAGCTTTAATTTTGAAATTGATATTCTTCAAAACATAATTATCTCCTACATAAGCAAAAGAAACATGATTGAATTCAACTTCACCTTTAAGGGAAGTTGGGATAAATGCATCCGATGCTGATGGAGGTAATTCATCTTGATTGTCCAACACTTTAAAAACTCTTTCGGCAGCAATCATTCCCATCTGTAATACATTGAATTTATCTGCTATTACCCTCAATGGTCGGAAGATTTGATTGAGGTAAAGAATAAATGCAACCAATAATCCTGCATCCAGCGATCTATCTGCAATCCACCAAACCAAGATACCCGTACTCACCGCTAAAACAACTTCTACAATTGGAAAGAAAACCGAATAAGCAAATATGGCTTTGATATTTGCATCGCGATGTTTTTCATTGATTTTTTTAAAAGCAGCATATTCTTTATCCTCAGCCGCAAAAGCTTGAAGTACTTGCATTCCCGTAATATGCTCTTGTACAAAAGCATTAAGAGCAGCAACAGCATTTCTTACTTGAATAAAACTTTTATTAACGCTTTCTTTAAAATAATAAGTAGCAATAATCATGATAGGAAAAGGCGTTAAACTAATTAATGTTAATCGCCAATCAATCCAGAACATGGTGCCAAGCGTTATAATAATCGTTAACAAATCGGCTACAATCGGAATCAATCCATCCGAAAAAATATCATTGATGCTTTCTATATCATTAATGGTTCTGGTTGTGAGTGTACCAATTGGCGTTTGATCAAATTGGCGAAGGTTTAAACCCAACACTTTTTTATAAACAGTAACACGCAAATCCTTAACAACATGTTGCCCCATCCATGCAGTAATAAAAGAAAACAAGAACCTAATGGTAGTTTCCAGAAATAAAAAAGCAATTTGAAAAATAGTTACTGCAATAATAAAACGAGAAATATCGGATAGATCTATTCCGAACAAAACAGTACTAACCCAATTGGGTAAAACGGTGTTTTTCCCAATGGCTGTGTTTACTGTTAATTGAATAAGATAAGGTCGAATGGGTGATGCAATGGCCATTAAAATGGCCAATAATAAGCTGAGGTAAAATTTGTTTTTATAGGGCTTTACAAAAAAGAAAATTCTTTGTAATAAACTGAAATCAAATACTTTCTTCTGGTCTTTTCCACTCATATACAACAAAGGTAGAGCAGATTTTAGATTATTGAACTACAATTATTCTGGAAGCAAAACAGCCAATTTATCAGCCAATGCTTTATGCTGCGCCTCTGAATTTCCGGGAAATTTCATGATAAATTTTCCGTTTTGATCGATCAAAAATTTAGTTGGGTAAGCGTTGATATCAAATTCTTTTACTAAATCCCGAATTTCCGGGTTATAAAGAATCTGCAACCAGTTGATACCATCCTCTTTAACTGCTTTTTCCCATTTTGACGTTTGAATAGCGATACTTTGACCACTGGACCATTCGTTGGAAATTCCAATAATTTCAAACCCTTTTGATTTATACTTAGTATATAATTCTTTTAATGCAGGATGACTTAACCTGCAAGGAACACACCAACTACCCCAGAAATCAATTAAAATAACTTTACCTTTTAAAGCAGCAACATCAACCATATTTCCGTCAATACCAACCTGAGAAAATAATATTGCTGGTTTACCAATAGCTGTTTTCTTGTTATTTTCAATTTTAGTATTTAATAGTTGAGCTGTAGTAGTGTTTTTTAACTCATCATTAATCTTACTGTACTTTGCACTCATTGCCTCAGCACTAAGTATTAAAGACATTCCATTAAGCAATAAAATACTTGTATAAGAATTAGGATTTTCATCCACGAATTTAATTCTTAGGGATTGGTTTTTTTGGCGCAATGCAGTAGACTGTTGCCTTAGCAAAAAGTTTCCAGTGGTATCACCTGCATTTAATTTACGATTCATTTCTTTTTGCAAATTCCACGATTCAACATCAAAAGGTAAATGGGATGCACGCAGTTCTTCAAACAATTTAATTTCTTTATTTGAACTTTTAATAACAGCCCTATATAGCTCCTTAGCATCGGCTTGAATCTCCATATCTGCATTCATTAAAAGAAACTGAAGAACAGGAGCTTGCATGATAGCTTTGCCTGCTCTAAGATTCAATGAAGTATCCATTACTTCTATTCTGGCCAACTGAGGCTCGTCTACATTACCCTCCCAAATAACTACATCTGTTGTTTGTTTGATAAGTGTATCAGTTTTAGATTTCCCATTAACTTGGTAGTATACTTTTACTTTATGGTCTTCAAGACCTTTCAATTTAAGTGTAACAGTAAAATTTTTTTGCGCAAAAGCAAAAACCGGTAAACACAAAATGAATAAAACTGCAGACTTTCCCATTTTACTTATTTACTGATAGATTTAATTAAAGGTGCTCCTAGATATTTTGCTATAGTTTCTCTAGTAGCTACACTAGAAGGTCTTAGCCCTGCACTTGAAATAATATTTCCTTGAGGATCTATCAAAACATTACGAGGAATCAGGCTTACATTGAGAAATTTCATGAAATCGGAATCGAATGATTTATCGGCAATTAATTGAATGCCATCTAATTGTTTTTCGGTTACAAATGAACGCCATTTTTGGTAATCAGCTTTACTGTCAACAGATATACATACAAATTCGATATTAGGATTGCCCTTGTAATCATCCATTAATTTTTTTAAATCCGGAAACTCTTTAATACAAGGCCCACACCAGGTTGCCCATATATCAATGTATACATATTTACCTTTTAGAGAGCTAAGACTGGTTAATCCACCTTTATGATTTTCATAATTAAAGCCTGCAAGAACATTTCCTTTTGAATTAGAACGAGCAGTAGTTAATCGCATGTCTAATTCTTCTTTGGTTTTTTCAACCCGAACAAGTGGTTTTATAGCAAGGTATTCCGCTTCAAATAATGGATTACGTGCATCTACCTTATTAAACAACATTCTAACTACTTGGTCTCTCACTGGTTCATAAGTTATTGTATTGGCAAATTCTCTAGTGAAATCAATTGTTGAAGAAGTGGAATCCTTTCTCTTTTTATCTGTATCTAAAAGCCTCCATTTTTCAATAATTAGGTATCGGTAGTCCATCGAATTATTGTATGCTTCAGCGTCATTCATATTCAAATTTCGAATAGGATCTAAGTAGTTTTCAGGAATAAATGGTTCGGTCTTGGTATGGAAAACATAGAATTTTCGATAATTATTTCTTTTGAGCAAATAATCATAGTGAATCAATTTTCGAGCAATTTGTTCGTCTTCCTTAGTTAATTTAGCAGCTCTTAATTGATCATAAAATTCAGTACTGTCAGCAGCTATTTTTTTAATAAAATCTTCAATAGGCACTACAAAAAATAGTTTCGCATCCCCAACTAATTTTAAATTTAATGCCGATTTAGTTTTCATGTAATTATTAAAAAAAGCGCCTTCTCCCTCATACTGTATTGAATTAGGGAATGATTTTGTATCGAGATTTAGCGTTAAATGATATCCGTTTCGTAGAAAAATATTGGTATATGCTTTCTCTTGTTTTATAAAATAAAATCCAGGTTCATTGATCTTGAATTGAGCAGAGAAATTTCCATTACTCTCAACAGGGATTGTAATTTCAAAGGATTTATCAAACTTATAAACAACCAATTCATTGGATTGTGAGTTTAATAAAGTTCCTTTAAGTTTTACCTCAGTTGAAGCAGTTTGTTCAAAACTAGTAATTGCGATAAATAAGAGTAGACTAGTTAATAATTTTTTCATGATCCTTTGTATAAAATATTGGTCTTGTTTCTATAGTTATTTGATTAATACCCTGGGTTTTGTGTAATTAATCCATTAGTAAGATCAATTTCTCTTCTTGGTATAGGATATACCCATTTTGTTGGATTGGATAAAGCAGCATTTGGAGCCACACCAGTTCTAATCATATCAAACATATCATGACCTTCGAAGGCAAGCTCCCATTTCCTTTCTCGCATAATTGCATTGATCAAATCATTTACTGTGGCAAAACTAGCAACAGTAAATGGAGCAGGCTTTAATCCTGTAGGAAATGACCTTTGTCGAATAGAATTTAGCAAGCCAATGGCTTCCGTATTAATCGTATTGGTAGATCTAACCAATGCCTCTGCCCTATTTAAATATATTTCACTTACCCGTAAAATTGGGAGGTGATCTCTTCCAACTGGGTTGGCAAACTTAGAGGGGCAAAATAAAGTAGTTGGACCTGCTGTATTTCCAACAACCATCATTAATGCACTATTCCTAATATCATTGGCAGCATAGGTTGCTAAAAAAGCAGGAGTAGGCCAAATAGCATTTTTACCAAAATAACCAGTAAGATTATTGTCATTAATATCTGAATTATAACTTACAGGAAAAGCAAAAATTAATTCAGAACTAAGCGCCAAATTAGAGGTAGCTGTTGTTGCCGGAAACACCAATGCTGGAGAACTAGCAAGTACATATTGTGTAGTATTTAACAAGGCTTGGGCAGAATAGCTGATTGCCTTAGGATAGTCTCTCATATACAATGCAACCCTAGAAGCAAGTGCAAAACAAGTTGTTTTTTGTGCTCTTCCTCTAAACACCTGAGGAGTAGCTGTGGTAAGATCGGTTAAGTCTGCAGCTGCTTCATCAAGATCTTTTAAAATTTGAGTATACACTTGCAATGAAGTTGAACGAGCTAAATTTTTACTAGGATCATAATTAGCATAATTCAATAATTGCAAAGGAACACCAGCACCCGATAAATTACCAGAAAGCGCACCCTCTCCAAAATCTCTAACTAAAATAAAATAGTTAAGTGCCCTTACAAATTTTGCCTCAGCTATTAAACGAGTTTTAATCGCCTGACTAAATGTTGAATTAGGAATCAAGTTTATAATTACATTGGCTTCATTAATTGCATTGTAATGGTTATTCCACAATGTTTGAATGGTTCCAGAAGTTGGCACTAGCGTTCCGTTCCACAAAGAAATAAATCCGTTGGTTGGCAAAGTGGTAGAGATGCCTGTAGCAACGTCTGCGCTCATGTAATAGTAGTTTCTTATTGCAGTATATGTTTTGAAATAAGAACTTGCCAACAGCGCTTCTGCGGTATTTGCACTTCCAACAACCTGAGATTCAATGAGAATATTTTCAGGTGGCAAATCCAGCTGTTTTGTACAAGAAACAGTGAAAAACAAAATAATATAAAACAGTTTAGTATATGATTTCATATAAATATTTTTTAACTTAATTTATAATCCAATTTTAAACCCAATTCGAAAAGTACGAGGATTAGGTAATGATATTTCATCGAATCCAGCTTGTAAAACCGAAGATCCGAAAGCACTTACTTCAGGATCTATCCCCGTATATTTAGTTAAGATGAAAACATTATTTGCCTCAGCAAATACCCTGATACTACTTCCAATAATTCCCGCTTTTTTAAGAAGCGCATCACCAAAATTATAAGACAAGGTTAGATTCTTTAATCGCACAAAAGAGCCATCTTCTAAAAATCTAGAAGAGTTTCTACCCAGTGTATAATCAGTAAATTGCGAAGTACTTCCACCTGGCGTAAATGCTGTATTTGATCTATTTATCAATGCTGGAATATCTGTAACATCGCCTGGTTTTTTCCAATGATTCAAAATATCGTTTGAAAGATTAGGCGCATCTACTGAGCTATATGCATACATTGACGCTTTGGCACCATTAAACACCTTGTTGCCTGCAGCGAAAGTGAAGAAGAATGAAAACTCAAGATTTTTATACCTTATTCTATTATCGAAGCCACCAAAAAAAGAAGGAAGCGCATCTCCCATATTTCTTCTTTCTCTATTAAAATCTCTGGATGTTCCAACATACAATATTTCAAAAGGAACCAAAGAAACGGTATCATTGGCACCAATCCACCTTGGGTTACCTGTTG
>JBILRH010000084.1:0-7846 GCA_044372715.1 Sediminibacterium sp.
ATGATCAAGCCATTTTGTCTTTGCCACTTTTGTTCACCAGCAGCAATAAACTGATCAATCATGGTTTGGGCCCCATTACAAAAATCACCAAATTGGGCTTCCCAAATAACCAATGCATTTGGATTTGCCATTGCATAGCCATATTCAAAACCCAATACACCATACTCACTGAGTAAAGAATTGTAAATTCTAAATTTTTGTTGATTATCGGTAAAATGATTAAGTCGATTATACCCCTTATTAGTTAGCTCATCTCTTAAAATAGCATGTCTGTGACTAAATGTACCTCGTTGAACATCTTGTCCACTCATTCTTACAATATTTCCATCTGTAAGAATTGAACCATATGCCATCAACTCTGCAGTTGCCCAATCAACTTTATCTTCGGCTTCTAAGAGTTTTATTTTGTCTTGTAAAAGTTTCTCTATTTTCTTTAATGGCTTGAAATCATTTGGCCATTTCATCAATCCATTAAATAATATTTTGAATAAGCCTTCGGAAATTGCGGTATTAGGTGAAACTTCAAAATTAATAGCAGTTGCCTTTGTCATGCTCTTCCATACCAATTCAGGAGGTTGGTATTTATAAGGCAAAGGATTTTGCTTAATTTCATCTAGTCTTTCTTGCAAATCGGCCCAGAATTTTTTCTCCATTTCTTTTGCCAATTCCTGTGCATCAGATGCACCATTTTGCATCAAGTAAGCAGTATATATTTCTCTTGGATTTTGATGCTTATCAATTAATGCATATAACTGTGGTTGAGTATACTTAGGATCATCACCTTCATTATGACCGTGTTTGCGATAGCAAACCATATCTATGAAGATATCACTGTTAAATTTTTGTCGATACCTTGTTGCAATCTCAGCACATTTAACAACGGCTTCGGCATCATCGCCATTCACATGCAAAACTGGTGCTTGAACCATAGCCGCAATTGAAGTAGCATAATCAGCACTTCTTGCGTCATCAAAATCTGTAGTAAAACCAATCTGATTATTAATTACAAAATGAATAGTACCCCCAGTGTAGTAGCCCCTGAGATTAGACATTTGCAACACTTCATATACAATTCCTTGGCCGGCAACAGAAGCATCCCCATGAATTAAAATTGGTAAAATTTTATCGAATTCACTTTGTTGCATCACATCTGCTTTTGCCCTTGAAAAACCAACAACAACAGGATCAACTGCTTCTAAATGAGAAGGATTAGGCATCAATTGTAAATAAATATCTTTCCCAGACATAGTAACTACTTCGCTACCATATCCCATATGATACTTTACATCTCCACTTCCCATGGTTTGATCAATGGTTGCCGTACCCTCAAATTCACTGAATATTTGTTCATAGGTTTTACCCATAACATTTGCCAATACATTTAATCTACCCCTATGAGCCATCCCAATAACAACTTCTTCTACCGAGTTATCGCCTGCTACATTAATAATTGCATCAAGAGCTGCAATAGTTGTTTCTCCACCTTCTAAAGAAAATCTTTTTTGACCAATGTATTTGGTATGTAAAAACTTTTCGAACATTACCCCTTGATTTAATTTCTCAAGGATGCGTCGTTTTTTATCGATGGATAATGAAACAGAAAAGTTTTTTTCCATTTCATTGGTTAACCAATCGATTTTATCTTGGTCACTGATATATTTAAATTCGATACCAACATGATTGGCATACACATTTTCTAAATGATTTAAAATATTTTTTAGCGTTGTGGCACCTAAGCCAATCAAATTACCTGCCTGGTAGGTTGTATTTAAATCTGCATCAGTTAATCCAAAAAAAGACAATGCCAAATTTGCGCCTCTATCTTTTCTTGACCTTATTGGATTGGTCTTTGCAAGCAAATGGCCCTTGTTTCTATATCCTAGAATCAATCGATAGACCCCAATCTCCTTCATCCAATCAAACGAATTACTAGTAGAAACAGCAGCAGTATTGGCTGTTAATGAATTGGAACTAATAGCAAAGTCAAAGCCCTCAAAAAACTTTTTCAAGTCGATATCTACACTGTTGGGGTCTTTTACATAGTCTTGATAAACGGTTTCAATAAATGCGGGATGCGAATTGGTGATATAAGAAAAATCCTTCATTTGGCTTAATTATTCGGCTTTTAAGTAGAAATATTTTGCAAATATCGGTCTTTGATGGCAGAAAATAAACCAAAATAAAGGTCAAAACCAGGGTTTTTTATTCTATTTCGTGAGAAAATTGAATCAATTTTGATTTTTTTGTATTTTAAATTTCCAAGTTTCAGTTTCAGCCCCTACCTTTGCCGTCCTGAAAAAAATAGAAAATGGCAAATCATTCAGCTACAAAGAAAGACGTAAGACAAGCTGCAAAGCGTCGTGATCGCAATCGTTATTATGGTAAAACTACCCGTAACGCAATTCGCGACTTAAAAACGAATACCGAAACGAAAGCATATGAAGAGCAGCTTCCTAACGTAGTTTCTATGATCGATAAGTTAGCAAAACGTGGAATAATCCATAAAAATAAAGCTGCTAACCTAAAGAGCAAATTAGCAAAAAAAGCAAAAGCAGTAGCTTAGTTTAAGTTATTGTTCAACTCATATTGAGCCAGTCTTACGACTGGCTTTTTTGTTTTTATATATGAATAGTCTTAGGAAGTTTTATTCTAAATACATTCAAATCTTCTCCTACTGTGTGATACACCAAAGAACCTTTATGGATAGCAAGTATTCTTTCGATAATAGAAAGCCCTAAACCAAAACCTTTTTTACCAGTTGCATTCTGTCCTCTAAAAAATGCCAAAGACATTTTTTTTATTTCTTCTTCAGTCAATTGCATTCCTTTATTTTTAAAATCTATTTCTATTGAATCTGCATGGAGCATTAAACTTATTTCAATTTTCTGATTTGAAGCATATTGGTAGCCATTCTTGATCAGGTTAAAAAACACCGATTTTATTAATGATTCATTGCATTTAATACATAAAATAGCATCATTTTCAGGAATAGTTGAATAGGAGAATTCAATATTAATATCCGCGTAAGCTTTTTTTGAAAGTGATATTGATTCAAACAAAAGTTCATCAATTCTTAAAATAGGCCAATCAGCTTCAAAAGTAACCGTGTCATACTGAGACAACAATAATAATGAATTGGCCAAATCAATCATGTGCTGTTGTTCTTCTTTTAAAGACCTCAATACATCCATGTATGCTTCTTTTGAGTAATCATTTGTTAATGCAACTTCTGTTTGTGAGAGCATTACAGACAAAGGAGTTCTTAACTCATGAGAGGCTTGATTAACAAACATTTTCTGGGAGTCGAACGCATATTTTAGACGATCCATCATTGCGTTGAAACTACTTGCTATAAGACCTATCTCATCTTTTGCCGATTTTATTTCAATTCTTTCTGATAGATTTTTTACATTGGTTAATTGCATTTGCTTACTTAATTGTACAATTGGCTTTATTGCCTCTCTAACAAATAAAAACGCCAATACACCTGTTAAGCATAAACCACCTAAAAAAACAACAATTAAAATTAATTGCAAATTCTTCAATTTATCAAGCCCAACTTGATCAAATCCAGATACATAAATAAACGACTTTGTTGGAATATGAAATTCAACAACATACTGTATATTATTTGAGTCTGAATATTGAAAACGCTTGTTTTTTTTCGCTTTTTCTTTAATTGCGACCGAAAGCTTTATTGGCTGATTATTAGGAATACTAAATACTTGCTTACCCAAAGAATCCTCAATAATCAGGTGTTCATTAAAAATAGATCGATCCCTAATTTCTGACAATAAATTTGCATTTACAAGACTATCCGTTTTTTTCGTTTCTTGAAAAAACTCATAAACTTCAATCCCCTCTAAAGAAATTCTATTATAAAATTCTTCTTGTCGATAATCAGCGTATAGCAGATAAATGGTTGTACAAGCAATAAATAATATAACTGCAACAAAACTGGTAAAAAGGAAGGCGAATCTTTGCTTTAGATTCATAGTAGCTATTTTAAATAATAACCAAATCCGGGCTTGGTGTGTATGAGCTTCTTTTCAAAAGGTTTATCCACTTTATTGCGCAAAAAACTAATATATACTTCTATTGTATTGGTTCCAGTATCAAAACTAAAATCCCAAACTTTCTCTAATATTTCTTGTTTCGATATTACTTTCCCTTGATTTTTTGCCAATAATACCAAAAGTGTAAACTCTTTTGAAGTTAATTTTATTTCTGTTCCTGCTCTGTTGGCAGTTTTAGTTGAGAAATTAATCTCTAAATCATCCACGATAATATTTGATTCCTCCGGCGTTACAGTTGTTCTTTTAATTAAAGATTTTACTCTAACAAATAGTTCATCAAAATGAAATGGTTTAACTAAATAATCATCAGCTCCGCTATCAAATGCAATAACTTTTTCATTTACTTCCCCAATTGCTGTTAACATTAATATAGGTACTTTTTTATTTTTTGCCCTAAACTCTTTACACAATACCAAGCCAGATTTAAAAGGAAGATTTATATCCAAGATGATAAGTGAATATGCATGGCCATAGAATTGCTTTGTGGCATCTGCACCATTCAGCGCTAAATCTACTTTATAACCGTTACGCGTAAATTGATCTTTAATAAGCTGCCCCAACTTTACTTCATCTTCAACCAATAAAATCCGCTGTTTTTTTTCCATTTAAATAAAATTAAGTTTGGTAACCAATCCAGTTTCATCCGTTTCAATAGAGCGCCGAGATTTATCAGTTTGGATAATTTCTACTTCAAAATTTCCTGAAAATTCATTTTTTTCTGCTTTTTGAACAGCTCTACTTTGAGTTACAATTTTTCTATTTCCTTCAATGGTTTTATCCGTCCATCTGTAAGAGAACACCAAAAAAGAGCAAATAACAAGAAATTGTAAGGGTTTCATGTATAAACTTTATAGCCGTAAGATAACAAAATATTGAATCCAAGCCAATGCTAGTTATGGCTAGAAGCAAAATTCATTTAACTTCGCCCCATGACAGAAAGAATATTAATCCTCGACTTTGGAAGTCAATACACACAATTGATTGCAAGAGCAGTAAGAGAAGCAAATATTTATTGCGAAATCATTCCATATCACAAAGCATTCACTATTGACCAAACACTTAAGGGCATTATATTGAGCGGCTCTCCCTTTAGTGTAAACGATGAAAAAGCACCCGAAGTTCCAGTTGAAGCATATATTCAACAATTACCCGTTTTAGGAATCTGTTATGGAGCCCAAATGACTGCTAAATTATTTGGTGGAAGGGTAGATAAATCCAACAAGAGAGAGTACGGCAGAGCATCAATGGAAATTAAAAAAGAAGATGCCATTTTCAACTCAATACCTAATAAATCACAGGTCTGGATGAGCCATAGTGATTCAATTACTGCTTTACCAGAAGGTTTTACCGTTTTGGCAACCACCGAAAGTATTCCTGTAGCAGCATTTAAAAAGGAATCAAATGATACTTATCCACTATACGGTTTCCAGTTTCATCCAGAAGTATATCATTCAACCGAAGGAAAAAAAATTATTAAGAATTTTTTGGTTGATACTTGTAAATGCAACCAAAACTGGACGCCTAATTCTTTTGTTGAAGAAACAGTAGCGAAATTAAAAGCTGAAATTGGAGACAAGCATGTAATTATGGCTTTAAGCGGTGGAGTAGATAGCACTGTAGCTGCAACATTAATTTCAAAGGCAATAGGCAATCAATTACATGGAATTTTTGTTGACAATGGTGTACTTAGAAAAGATGAATTTCAACAAGTGCTTGATACATATAATACCATTGGGCTGAATGTAAAGGGCATAGATGCTAAACAATTATTTTATGATGCGCTAAAGGACCAAACAGATCCTGAAGCAAAAAGAAAAGCAATAGGTAAACTCTTTATAGATGTCTTTCAACAAGAGGCATTAAAAATGGATAATATCTCCTTTTTAGGCCAAGGAACTATTTATCCAGATGTAATTGAAAGTGTAAGTGTACATGGTCCTTCACAAACCATAAAATCTCATCACAATGTAGGAGGCTTACCCGACACCATGCATTTGTCTTTGATTGAACCATTGAGATACCTTTTTAAAGATGAAGTTAGAAAAGTGGGTTTAGCGCTAGGAATTCCTGCAGAAATGATCAATCGCCATCCTTTCCCCGGACCTGGTTTAGCCATTCGAATTTTAGGAGAAGTAAATGCAGAAAGGGTAGACCTTTTACAAAGAGCTGATGCAATTTTTATTAACGGGCTTAAATCTTCTGGATTGTATTCAGCCGTTTGGCAGGCCGGAACCATCCTTTTACCTGTAAAAAGTGTTGGAGTTATGGGAGATGAAAGAACATATGAATTTACAGTTGCATTAAGAGCCGTAACTTCAGTAGATGGAATGACCGCTGATTGGGCACATCTTCCCTATGAGTTTTTGGCTGATATTTCTAATGAAATCATCAATAATGTAAGAGGAATCAATCGAGTGGTGTACGATATTAGTAGTAAACCACCTGCTACCATTGAGTGGGAATAAATGATTGAATGCAACAATTTAAAAAAATAGGAATTCTTTTTATTGGTTTATTGATTAGTTATGCAACAGAAGCACAAGTAATTAACAAACAACTTAAAGTAGCTGTATTTGCTCCAGTATACTTAGATAAGCTATTTGCTGGAACAAGCTACAAATTAGGGAATGCCAATTTGCCTAAATTGGTTTTACCTGGATTGGATTTTTACAATGGAATATTATTAGCCATTGATTCCTTAAATAAGGAGAAGCAAAATTTAGAAGTGTTGTTCTTCGATACCAAAAGCAATGAAAATCCCATTGAAATAATCCTTGATAAAAAGGAAATGCAAGATGTATCATTAATCATAGCCGCTTTTAACAATAGAACAGAAATAAAAACAATTGCTGATTTTGCTTTAGAAAAAAATATTCCTTTACTATCGATGACTTATCCCAATGATGGAGGAATTACAGGCAATCCTTTTTTTGCATTGGTTAACCCTACACTGAAAACCCATATAGACGCTATTCATAAATACATTCTTAAAACCTACCCAATCAATAATATTACAATTTTTAAAAGAAAGGGAGCAACAGAGGATATGATAGTGAGTAGTTTCAACGAACTCAATAAAAAAACACAAGGGCTTCCGCTGAAAATAAAAACCATTGAACTTACTGATACATTTACAACAGCTCAAGTTCAGATGCATTTGGATAGCACCAAAGAAAACATCATTGTATGCGCCAGTTTAAATGAAGCTTTTGGTTATAATTTAGTAAAATCAATTTCGGCTTCAAAAAAATACAAAGCCATTACCATTGGAATGCCTACTTGGGATGCCATTAAAGATATTGGAAAAGATGCCGAAATAATTTATACAACACCCTATAATTATTCGAGAACCAACAAAATTGCTCAGCAAATAACCAATAATTATCGAAATAATTATTTTGGAAGACCCAGCGACATGGTATTTAAAGGATTTGAAGCCTTGTATCATTTCGGGAAACTCTTAATTGCTTATGATAAAAACTTGATTGCTCATCTCTCAGACAAATCATATAAGCTGTTCAACGATTTCGACTTTCAGCCAGTAAAGCAGAAAAACGATACAGCTATTCCTGATTATCTAGAAAATAAAAAAATCTACTTCATTAAAAAAGTAGACACCCAAATCAAAGTGGTTTATTAGAACACTTTTGCTATCCCAGATGTTATTAAAATATGTCAACATTTAAAGGCAACAAAGAAAAACTACCTCAAAAACCTTGTGTTGTTTGTGGGAGAAGCTTTACTTGGAGAAAGAAATGGGCCAAAAACTG
>JBILRH010000008.1:0-27606 GCA_044372715.1 Sediminibacterium sp.
CGGATACCCAAATACTTAGTTCAGAAACAGCATCTGTGCCGTATTGGGCATGATTGATTTTGATCATCGATACACTATCAATATCAAAATTCATAGAAATCCTTCCTGTTCTTAATCTAACAGATTGTGCATCATTCTTTATATCTGCTGCTAATTTTCCTAGTAGTGCATCATCAAAAGACCATGCGCCGGTTTTAATTGTTACATCAGCAATAGCATAAGCTGCTTTATTGCCCATCTCAAAATCTTCTTTGATGGAAAAAGGAGAGGGAACATGCTTGTAAGCAACCAGATCTGGTTGGACTGTGTTTTTTTTACAAGCCACTAAGGCAATAGCCATTAAGGAGAATAATAGAATCTTTTTCATTTGCAGTTTTTAGGTGTTTTAAACGCTGCAAACTAGTATTTATACTCGAATAGTTAGGGTGTTTTAACGGTATGTGGAGAACCAGGTATAAGTTTCAAATTACTTAATGAAATTTTAATCTTTAAGACCAGTGTATATAAAAAATCCCCTCCAATTGCTTGGAAGGGACTCGATTTATTACTTGGTTTTTATTTTACTAGTAACGGTACATTTCAGATTTGAAAGGACCATTTTTGCTAATACCTAAATATTCAGCTTGCTCTGTAGTTAGTTCATCCAACACTGCGCCAACCTTAGCAAGGTGTAAAAATGCTACTTTTTCATCTAAATGCTTTGGTAACACATATACCTTATTCTCGTAGTTTTTGTGGTTCATCCACAATTCAATCTGAGCCAAAGTTTGGTTAGAGAATGAATTACTCATTACAAATGATGGGTGACCAGTTGCACAGCCTAAGTTTACCAATCTACCTTCTGCAAGAACAATTACATCTTTACCATCAATATCGTATAAGTCTACCTGAGGCTTAATGGTGTCTTTTGTATGTCCATAGCTTGCATTTAACCAAGCCATATCAATTTCAATATCAAAGTGACCGATATTACAAACGATTGCTTTGTCTTTCATTAAACGGAAATGCTTTTCGGTAATCAAATCTCTACAACCTGATGCAGTAACAATAATGTCTGCTTCTTTAACCGCTTCAGCCATTGGCTTCACTTCAAATCCTTCCATTGCAGCTTGTAAAGCACAAATAGGATCTATTTCTGTAACAATCACTCTACAGCCAGCACCTTTTAAAGAAAGAGCAGAACCTTTACCAACATCACCGTATCCACCAACCACTGCAATCTTACCAGCCATCATCACATCAGTAGCTCTTCGAATAGCATCTACCAATGATTCCTGACAACCATATTTGTTATCGAATTTAGATTTAGTAACAGAATCGTTTACATTGATTGCAGGAATTGGTAAAGTGCCTTTTGCCATGCGCTCATATAAACGGTGAACACCTGTTGTTGTTTCTTCAGATAAACCTTTGATATTGGTAATCAACTCAGGATATTTATCAAAAACAATATTGGTTAAATCTCCACCATCATCCAAGATCATGTTCAATGGACGATCAGCACCACCAAAGAATAAAGTTTGTTCAATACACCAATCAGCTTCTTCCTGGGTTTGACCTTTCCAAGCAAAAACACCAATACCAGCGGCAGCAATTGCAGCAGCAGCTTGATCTTGTGTAGAGAAAATATTACAAGAACTCCATTTTACTTCTGCACCCAAGGCAACCAATGTTTCAATTAAAACAGCAGTTTGAATGGTCATGTGTAAGCAACCAGCAATACGGGCATTTTTCAAAGGTTGAGATGCGCCATATTCAGCACGCAATGCCATTAATCCTGGCATTTCAGCTTCTGCTAAACGAATTTCTTTACGACCCCAATCTGCTAGGGAGATATCAGCTACTTTGTATTTTAAGCTGAAATCGATAGATGTAGTAAGTGTAGACATAATAGGTTTTTTATGAAGCGCAAATGTAGTTTTAAGGAATAAAATAATATAATTATTTAAAAATATAGGATAAAATACTATTTTATGTATCTTTAAAAGTATAAAACACCTGTTTTTTATGCCTAAGCATCTCTTAAAAGCCGATTCCACTATTCCAGTATCCTTGGACAGTAAAGACCTGGCCATACTTAAATTACTTCAAGTAAATGCCCGTATTACAGTAAAAGAAATTGCAGAGCAAATTCATTTGAGTACCACACCGGTTCATGAGCGCATCAAAAGAATGGAAGAAAATGGTGTGATCAAACAATACGCTACTTTACTCGATCATGGTAAAGTGAAGAAAGGATTGATGGTAATCTGTTATGTATCACTCAAACAACATGATAAAACTGCTGGTGGAAAATTTATTAAACGAATGCACGAGCTCAATGAAGTAATTGAGTGTTACAATATTTCAGGCGAGTTTGACTTCATGCTAAAAGTGGTTGCAGAAAGTATGGATGCTTATTATGATTTTCATGTGAACAAATTAAGCCAGGCTGAAAATATTGGTCATGTGCAATCAGTATTTGTAATGGGTGTAATAAAACAAACGCATCAATTGGTTTATTAGCACAATAGGGTAGGCTTATAAGTTAAGTCCCATGATATAATCATCCATTATATAGCCATGTTCTAATTCTAATATGTCTTCTCTCAAAACAGTAAAGCCATGTTTCAAATAAAATGCTTTAGCAATATTTTGTTTGTTTACTTGCAAAATTATTTGCTTACCGTTTTCGGCATTCGCATGCTCAATTACTTTTTGTAGCAAATTTTTTCCCGCACCAATTTTTTGCGCACTTGGTAAAACGTATAATTTATTGAGTTTAAATATGTATTCACCTTCATTGGAAACCGAAGCAAATCCTATAGGATCGCCTGCTATTTCATATAAAT
The DNA here is from genome assembly GCA_044372715.1 of Sediminibacterium sp. Taxonomy (GTDB): domain Bacteria; phylum Bacteroidota; class Bacteroidia; order Chitinophagales; family Chitinophagaceae; genus Sediminibacterium. The sequence goes on from JBILRH010000008.1 coordinate 2,832, forward strand.
AAAAATGATGCCCTTTTTCCATTTGCTTCATTAAAGAATCATCAGAATACATCAAGTTGAGCATATAATCCAACTGATCCTTAGAAATCATATCTCCATAAGCAACAGGCCAAGTAGTTTTTGCGATATTTTGAATAATAGCAATGTCGTTTATAATTGCAGAACGTATCATGATCCTGAGTTTAAAACTTATGGAATAATTTTAACCATCTCTTTTTTTGGCGGTATAATTTTTTTCATCAACCAATGAGCTGCAAATCCACTGGCAGTTCCAACAAGTGCGCCCATGAAAACATCAGAAGGGTAGTGTTGTCCTAAATAAATTCTTGAATAAGCAACGCCAGTAGCCCATGCAAATGCAGGTACTGCAACATACCATTTTTTAGTAATAATACTTAAAGATGTGGCAGTTGAAAAAGCTGTTGTTGTATGGCCAGAAGGAAAAGCATAACCATTGTCAATTTGATCTGGATAAATATCAGTATAGGTTTGATAAGGCCTTGGTCTTTGAACGATTCTTTTTAATAGTTGTGTGGTTGTGGAAGCAATCACTAAACTGCCTAGTACTTCAAATGATTGTTTTTGTAATTGTTTATTGTGATTGATTAATGAACTTGCAAGCATACCTAATGGTAAAGCTACTGCTATTGGCTTTGCAGTAGAAGACATGCTTTTCCAAAATTGATTATCAGGATTAGAAGGGTTGATGTTTCTAACAGCATCTACTTCCCATTGAGATTGAGCGGAAACTTTTAAAATGCATAAACTTATTAAAAATACTAGAAAAATTTTATGCATTTTTTATGGTTATTGAGTTATTGGTTATTAGTTATTGGGTTATTAGTAATTCTTATTTCATAATTCATAATTCATATCTCATAATTCATGTAAGCTTTCTTCAATAGTTTTAATTCTCGCTTCTGCATCTGATTGTTTTTTTCTTTCCAATTCAATAACCTCAGGCTTTGCATTGGCTACAAACTTTTCATTGTTTAACTTCTTCATCACCGATGTCAAAAAGTTTTGTTCATAAGCCAAATCTTTGAGCAATCCTGCTTTCATTGCAGCAGTATCCAATTGCCTTTCCGCTTCAATATAAAATTTATCTTTCTCAATATTTACTAAAATACTGTTGCTAATTGCATTGTTGGTATAATAAATAGCTTCAGCATTAATTTGTTTTTTCAAGATCGATTCAATGGGCTGATAGGCCGCCGAATTGAGCGTTTGAATATGCAATTGAATTAGATCTTTTGGTTTTATTTGATTTTTATTTCTTGCATCTCTTAAAGCTGTGATAACTTGTTTGAGTATTTCTCCAGATTGAAGAATGGTGCGGTCTGGAATAGCAATTGGTTGAAATTGCTTTATACATAAATCACCTGACTGCTCTTTTAATAGATGATATATTTCTTCAGTAATGAATGGCATAAAAGGATGAAGCATTTCCATCAAGCGCTCAAAGTATTGAATTGTTTTATCATATACTTTGGCCTCTATTGGTTGTTCAAAGCCAGGCTTAACCCATTCTAAATACCAACTACAGAAATCATCCCAAATTAATGAATAAAGTGTTTTTAGCGCTTCGCTTAATTTAAATTGTGTTAATAACTCATCTACTTCTTTGGCTACCTGATTCAATCTGTTTTCGAACCATTCAATGGCAAACAGTTCTGTTGTTGCGTCTTCAGCATTAGCTCCAATTGCAGAGGCGGTATTTACTCTCGCTTCCCACATTTTCAATAGCTTCAACGCATTCCATAATTTGTTATTGAAATTCCTTCCTTGTTCTAGCGCAGATTCATCAAATAAAATATCATTGCCTGCAGGCGAGGCAATCATGATTCCAAATCTTACAGCATCTGCTCCATATACATCAATTAAGCCTAATAAGTCGGGTGAATTGCCCAAACTCTTACTCATTTTTCTTCCTTGTTTGTCTCTTACAATACCAGTAAAATAAACATCTTTAAAAGGCTTTTCTTGCTTATACTCATAACCAGCCATGATCATTCTTGCCACCCAAAAGAAAATAATTTCTGGTGCAGTAACCAAGGTATTGGTTGGGTAATAGTAGCTTACTTCTTTGTTGCCGGGCTTAGATAAACCTTTGAAAACTTCAAATGGCCAGAGCCAGCTAGAAAACCATGTGTCTAAACAATCATCATCCTGATGAATATCAGCCAAAGACAATTGATTGTTTTTTGTACTAATTTTTAATTGCTCCAATGCTTCCTCTGCATTATTTGCAACTGCAAAACTGCCATCATTGGTATACCATGCTGGAATTCTGTGTCCCCACCAAAGTTGACGACTAATACACCAGTCTTTAATATTCTCCATCCAATGGCGATAGAGATTTTTAAATTTAGCTGGATGAAAATGAATATCATCATTCATAACAGCGCTCAATGCCGGTGTGGCCAAATCTTTCATACTTACCCACCATTGTAGGCTTAGCCTTGGTTCTACAACAGCATCAGTTCTTTCACTAAATCCAACTTGATTGATATATTCTTCTATTTTGTAAATATGACCAGCGCTTGTTAAGTCGGCTACAATTTTCTTTCTAACTTCAAATCGATCTTCTCCTATATACAATTGTGCCGCTTCACTCATAGTGCCATCATCGTTCATGGTATCAATGATTTCGAGCTGGTATTTCTGCCCCAATTGATAATCATTCATATCGTGAGCGGGAGTAACTTTTAAAGCACCTGTTCCAAAATCAAGTGTTACATATTCATCTGGAATGATTTTTATTTTCCTTTTTATCAAAGGCACATAAGCAAATTTACCATGAAGCTTTTTGTACCTCTCGTCATTTGGATTTACACAAATAGCCGCATCACCTAAAATAGTTTCAGGGCGAACAGTTGCAATTGTAATTGTTCCACCTTCTTCTAGCTCGTAGTTTACATAATATAATTTGCTTTGTACTTCTTTATAAATTACTTCCTCATCACTTAAAGCAGTTTTGGCACGCACATCCCAATTGATCATTCTTTTGCCTCTGTAAATATGTCCTTTCTTGTATAGATCATTAAACACTTGTATTACTGAGGCATAATAATCAGGATCCATGGTAAATGATGTTCTATCCCAATCTAAACTACATCCCATTTTTCGCAATTGCTGTAAAATGATGCCTCCGTATTTTTCTTTCCATTCCCAAGCATAACTCAAAAATTCATCCCTACTTAAAGAAGATTTGGTAATGCCTCTTTCTCTTAGCATGGCTACTACTTTTGCTTCTGTTGCAATAGAAGCATGGTCAGTACCTGGAACCCAGCATGCATTTTTGCCCTGCATTCTAGCTCGTCTAATCAAAATATCTTGAATGGTATTGTTCAAGCAATGGCCCATATGTAATACCCCGGTTACATTCGGTGGAGGAATAACTACTGTGTAAGGCTCTCGATCGTCAGGAGTACTGGAGAAATAGTTTTTTGAAATCCAATGTTCGTACCATTTTGATTCAATTGGAGTGGGTAAGTAGTTTTTGCTTAATTCCATGATATATCCGATAAGCCTTTTTAAGCTTTTAGTTGATAAAACACAAATTTAAGGAATCGGAGGCGATTAGTAAGTGGCAATCAGTTCTGTCTTCTCTACCATAATATCTGAAACAGATGGGCTAGGGAGTAAATGCTCTAATTGATCTATTTTATGAGGAATGGTAATCTCTTCATTTTGAACAAATCTTCCTATTTGTTCTTTTACCGTATTACCAATCATTTTTGCTGCTTTTTGATGGGCATTACAAGATGAAAATAGTACTACAAACAGCAGCAATGCAGCAGTAATTGCAGTAAAAGCTTGTTTTTTGGTTTGGTATTGCATTTTCATCATTATCCTTAACGAAGCATTCATAATAATGTTACAAATTTGGCTACTTATTTGTAAAAATTTTGATAAAATATTACAGAGTATTAAAAATTTATTTTCTTCCAAGCCATTCTACTTAAGAAATTAAGGCCAGATGCGAAAATAAAAGGGCAACAATGGAAGCAATTTTAGCGTTTTACATGCCTTGAGGGTTTGGCTTAAAAAATGATTTGTAAATCCAAATCATTATTTTCGGTTTGCCCTGATGCGTTAATTCAATTATTTTTTTCCTTAATAGCAAACAATTAGTTATGCAATTTGCCATAGTTGATATTGAAACAACTGGGGGATTTCCCCAGCAACATGGCATCACAGAGATAGCAATCGTGCTGCACAATGGAAAAGAAATTGAGGGTAAATTTGAATCATTGGTGAATCCCCACCAACCCATTCCTCCATTTATTGTAGGAATGACTGGTATAACCAATGCAATGGTGGCAGTAGCTCCCTCATTTAGTGAAGTTGCCGAACAAGTGCACAATTTGTTGAAAAACAGAGTTTTTGTTGCCCACAACGTAAATTTTGATTTCTCATTTGTAAAACACTTTTTGCAAGAAGCCGGATATTCATTGAATGTACCCAAATTATGTACTATTAGATTGAGTAGAAAGGTATTTCCTGGGTTTAAAAAATATGGACTTGGCCATTTAACCAGAGAATTGGGTATTCAAATTGAAAACAGGCATCGGGCCGGAGGAGATGCATTGGCAACTGCGCAGGTATTGGATTTAGTACTGCAGAATAGTGGTCAAAGAGTTATCAAAGAAATGTTGGCAAAAGACAACAAAGATTATTTGCTTCCTCCCAACTTGCCCAAGGTTATGGTTAGCAGATTACCCAATACTCCTGGTGTATATTATTTTCATAATAAGGCTGGTAAGGTTATTTATGTTGGTAAAGCCAAGAATATTAAGAAAAGAGTATTGAGTCATTTTACTGGCTTAGATGTAAGTAAAAAAAGGCAGGATTTTTTAAGGGAAATTTATGAAGTAGTGCATGTGGATTGTCCAACGGAATTTATTGCTTCTTTGTTGGAAAGTATAGAAATAAAAAGATTATGGCCCATTTATAATAAAAGCCAAAAAAGATATGAACAGCTTTGGGGGATTTATGTGTTTGAAGACAATCGTGGTTATTTCCGTTTAGCCATCGATAAAAAACACAAACATGCGCAACCAATTATTTGCTTTCCATTATTGGTAGATGCACATCGCTCATTGTGGAAAATGGTAAAAGAATATGGGTTGCATCCTGCACTTTGTTTTTTAGATAAAAACCAGCCTTCGGCATTGCCTGAGGTTGCACCATATAATACCTCAGTTAAGCAGGCATTGGCAGCATTAACGGCTCAAAAAGAAACCTATATTATTCAGGAAAAAGAGCACACTGTTTTGGTGGAGAATGGACAATTTATTGGTATGGGGGCATTTCATTCAACATCAAAACTAGAAATACTTACTGAAGATATTGTAGTGAAAATTAAATCTAGTATAACTCCCTATGCAGAAAATGAAGTACTTAAATCGATGATTCGTAAATATGTAGAAAGATATCCGCACAAAGTTTTACCCGTCACGGATTAAGAAAGCAGAAAGTAGAAAGCGGAAAGCAGAAAGCAGAAAGATGAAAGTAGAAAGTAGAAAGATCAAAGATGAAGGCAGAAAGATGAAAGCAGAATGAGGAGTTATAATTTATAAATACTCCAATAACTAATAACCAATAACTATAAACTAATATCCTTACTTTCGCTGCCCTAAAAACAAACTAAGGATATGTCTTTTGCTCCATTCATTGCTACAAAGTTAGGAATTCGTATTAGTCAGGTAGAAACAGTGCTGGGTTTATTACAAGAAGGTTCTACCATTCCCTTTATTGCCCGATACAGAAAAGATAGTACTGGAAATTTGGATGAAGTTCAAGTTCAGCAAATTCAAGATGAACAGAAAATAATGCTGGCTTTTACCGAAAGAAAAATATTTATTGAAAAAACGATTACAGAGCAAGGGAAGATGACAGAAGCGCTGCAGTCAAAACTTGATGCAGCAAACACAATTGCAGCATTAGAAGATATTTATTTGCCATTTAAAGTTAAAAGAAAAACCAAAGCAGTTGTTGCAAAGGAAAATGGTTTAGAGCCTTTGGCAATTTGTATAATGGAACAAACAATCACCAATCCCGAAGAAGAGGCTGCCAAATATTTCAATGAAAAAATAACAACCATTGAAGAAGCTTTGCAAGGTGCTAGAGATATCATTGCAGAACATGTAAATGAGAATGCTATAGTAAGAGCGAAAATGAGAAAGTTGTTTGAAGATACTGCTTTGCTTCAAAGCAAAGTGCTAACTGATAAAGAAGCGGAAGCCATCAAATACAAAGACTATTTCGATTTTTCAGAACCCATTCATAAAGTTCCATCGCATCGAATATTGGCCATATTGAGAGGGTTCTTAGAAGGTTTTTTAAGAATGAATATTGCTCCATTAGAAGAATCTGCATTATATGAGATAGAACAGCAGTATTTGAAGGGAATGAGTGCTTGCGGCGAGCATTTAAAGAAAGCCATTAAGGATGCATATCGAAGATTGTTGCAACCTAGTTTGGAAACCGAATGCAGAACTGCTTTAAAACAAAAAGCCGACGAAGATGCCATCAATGTTTTTGCAGAAAACCTTCGACAATTATTATTGAGTGCTCCATTAGGAAGTAAAAGGATATTGGCAATAGATCCTGGATATAGAACTGGTTGCAAAGTTGTTTGCTTGGATGAAAAAGGAGAATTACTTAAAACAGATTTGATTTTTGTGCATGAGGCCAATAGGCAATACGATAGTGAATATACAATTAAACAATTGGTAAAGCAATTTGATATTCAAGTTTTTGCAATTGGAGATGGTACTGCAGGGAGAGAAACCGAGCAGTTTATTAAAAAAATGAATCTAGGGTTGCCGGTGTTTTTAGTAAATGAAGATGGAGCATCTGTGTATTCCGCTTCTGAAATTGCTAGAGAAGAGTTCCCGGATTTTGATATCACAGTAAGAGGCTCTGTAAGCATTGGAAGAAGGTTGATGGATCCATTGGCGGAATTGGTAAAGATCGATCCTAAAAGTATTGGTGTTGGACAATATCAACATGATGTTAATCAATTCAGGCTTAAAGAAAAACTCGATCAAACGGTAGTAAGTTGTGTTAATACAGTAGGTGTAAATTTAAATACTGCTAGTAAACAATTATTAAAATATGTAAGCGGTGTTAGTGAATCTATTGCTGAAAACATTATCAATCACCGAAAGAGTATTAAGCAATTTAGCAATAGGGAGGAGTTGTTAAAAGTGCCTCGTCTAGGGGCTAAAGCCTATGAGCAATGTGCTGGATTTTTGAGAATCCCCAATGCTGAAAATCCATTAGATGCAAGCGCTGTTCATCCGGAAGCATATGTGATCATAGAGCAAATGGCAAAAGATTTGTTAACTGATGTACAGTCTTTAATTGGCAATGAATTGATGCTACAAAAAGTTGATGCTAGTAAATATGTAAACAATCAAATTGGATTGCTCACCTTAAATGATATCATTAAAGAGCTTAAAAAACCAGGGTTAGATCCAAGATCTGAACTGGAACAGTTTGAGTTTGCTAATATTTTTTCTTTGGAAGAAGTTAAGGTGGGCCTTGTGTTGCCAGGTCAAGTAACCAATCTTACACGTTTTGGTGCTTTTATTGATATCGGTGTAAAGCAAGACGGGTTGGTACATGTTAGTGAAATAGCCAACAAATTCATTACAGATCCTGCTGAAGTACTCAAATTGGGCCAAAAGGTTTTGGTAAAAGTGGTTGAAGTGGACATTGTAAGAAAAAGGATTGCTTTATCCATCAAACAAGCTCAAACAACAGATGGAGCTGTAAATACTAGCCATCGAATAAGCAGCCATAATACTACTACACCGAAGAAATCAGGGGGTGTTGCTAATCCTCAAGAGGATCTAAGTGCAATGAATGTAACTGATGCGCTTCAGGCATTAAAGAAGAAATTTGGGAAATAAGCGTATATTGAAACAATGCTAATTTAAAAGGTGATAAAAAATGAAAATAGCTTCCTTAATATCGATTCTATTCATTGCTCAAATTGGAATAGCTCAGCATAAAGTTTTCCCTTTAATTAAAAACTTTGGAGCTGTGAATGAAGTGCCCTTTGCAGCCATGACCATTGATCCTAAAGTAGATTATAAAATTCTAATTGATGTAGTTACATCAACAGAAAAGCCGGATCAAATCAATGAGAACATTGAAAACATTGCCCGAATCATCAATTTACATGCATTGGGTGGGGTTAGCAATAAAAAATTACATGTTATTGCTGTGATTCATGGCCCTGCTATTATGAATTTGTTAAACAATGAAGCTCATCAAAAAAAGTTTGGTGTAAACAATCCTCATTTGGCACTTTTTGCAGCTTTAAAAGAAGCATCAATTCCGATGTATGTTTGTGGGCAAACACTTTTTAAAAGAAATGTAGAACCTTCTAGCATTGTGCCTGAAGTGCTGCCTTCTTTATCGGCCATTACAACTATTTCTACATATACTGCAAAAGGTTATACGGTTTTTAAATATTAATATACATTTAGTAAATGAGTCAATTAAACATACAAAAATTAGGGATTGCTGCTTTAAACGATATGCAGATTGCAGCTGCTGAAGCTATAGAAGCGCATCGGGATATTTTGTTATTGTCTCCTACAGGATCTGGTAAAACCTTGGCTTTTTTGTTGCCTATTTTCAATTTATTAAATCCCAAAGCAAAGCAGGTTCAAGTGTTGGTTTTAACACCCTCCAGAGAATTGGCGATTCAAATTGAGCAGGTATGGAAAAAAATGGCAACTGGGTATAAAGTTATTTGTGCCTATGGCGGACATGACATGCTTATGGAGATGCAAAGTTTAGTAGAGCCACCTGCTTTATTAATTGGTACGCCTGGTAGAATTGCAGATCATTTAAAAAGAAGAAGTTTTGACCATAATTATATTCGTTTAGTGGTTTTTGATGAATTTGATAAGTCTTTGGCATTGGGTTTTGAAGAAGACATGGAGTATATTGTTAAGCGGTTGAAGAAGTCTATTCAACGAGTGTTTGTTTCTGCAACCGAAGCAATTGAAATTCCTTTATTTGTGAAACCATCCGAACTAGAAGTGTTGAATTACCTGGGTGGTAAGGAAAGCTCAATCGACTTAAGTATTTATAAAGTACTCTCCGAAGAAAAAGACAAAGTAAATACATTGGTTCAATTATTGTCTCATTTAGGAAATACGCAAGTGCTTATTTTTTGTAACCATCGAGAGGCTGTTGAAAGAACGGGAGAATTACTTGCAGCTAGTGGAATTCCCAATACTATTTTTCATGGGGGGATGGAACAAATGCAAAGAGAGCAAGCTTTAATCAAATTCAGAAATGGTACAGCCAATTATTTGATTGCAACTGATTTAGCAGCCCGTGGCTTGGATATTCCTGATATGGAGCATATTGTTCATTATCATATGCCAGCTACAATGGCTGAATTTACCCACCGCAATGGCAGAACCGCTAGAATGCATGCAATGGGACATGTTTATTTACTCATGCATCAAGATGAAATTTTGCCAAGATACATTGATATTGCGCCCCCAGTACTTCAACTTAATAAATCGTCATTACCTGCAACATCTTTATGGTCAACGGTTTACATAAATGGAGGGAAAAAAGATAAAATCAATAAAGTGGATATTGTAGGGCTATTTATCCAAAAGGGAAAATTGGCAAAAGAAGACCTTGGTTTAATAGTGGTAAAAGATAGCAATTCTTTTGTAGCAGTTAAAAAATCCAAGCTTCAATTATTATTGAAATCCATAGAACAAGAGAAATTAAAAGGAAAAAAAATGCTGATTATGGAGGCAAAATAAGTTGGAATGAAAATAATCCCAAGGAACTGCTCGCAAATAGCAATAGCCCTTTAACTAAATATTCCTTGTTCAATTACATGAACAAATTTTTGTATTTTCAATGCCTAAACGATTGTTATGCGGATTCTTCCATTCATTATTTCGGCCTTAGTTACAACAGGGTTAATTATTGTTTTAAACTTACAACTTCCTGTTGGCGGAAATAAGACCCCAAGATTGGGCTACTTTTTATCTCCGCAAATTGGATTTTGGCAAAATGCTGAATCAGTAAATACCAATTACAACGATGATATTAAACTTACCGGCCTAGAAAGTAAAGTAGAAGTATATATTGATGATCGTTTAGTACCTCATATATATGCCGATCAAGAAAATGATGCCTATTATGTACAAGGCTATTTACATGCAAAATTCAGGTTATGGCAGATGGAATTTCAAACCCATTTAGCAGGAGGAAGAGTAAGTGAGATTTTTGGAAAAGAAAGATTGTACGTGGATCGTTTTTTTAGAAGATTGGGAATGGTATATGGAGCTGAGAATACCCAGGAATATGTAGAGAAGAACAATCCTGAAATGAAATCTTCCATTGAAGCCTATGCTAAAGGTGTGAATGCTTATATCAGCTCGTTGAAGCCAGAACAAATTCCTTTTGAATACAAATTATTAGATTATCAGCCCGAAGCTTGGTCGGCAAAGAAAACTTATCTCTTTCAAATGTTTATGTCTTATGATCTAACTGGGAGAGGTGCTAGTACCGATTTGCAAATGACCAATGCAAAGAATTATTTTGGATACCAAGATTTTAACCAGCTTTTTTCCAATATCAAAGATTCTTTAGACCCTATCATTCCTAAAGGAACTGTTTATGCAAAACCTTCTATTAATCCAATCATGCCTAAAGATGTAGATTCGGCCTATTTGAACAATAACGCACCGAATACATCGGCAACGGCTCCATTTATTCCTAATAAAAACAATGGAAGTAATAACTGGGCAGTTGCTGGTTCTAAAACAAAAAGTGGAAGGCCGATTCTTTGCAACGACCCTCACCTTGGATTAAACATGCCATCATTGTGGTATGAACTGCAAATAACAACACCTACTCATAGTACTTATGGAGCAAGTTTCCCAGGTTCCCCCGCAGTTATCATCGGGTTTAATGATAGTATCGCCTGGGGTGTAACCAATGCAGGTAGAGATGTATTGGATTATTACGATATGAAATTCAAAGACTCCACTAAGCAGGAGTACTGGTATAATGGAGCGTGGAAAAAAGCAACAACAAGAAAAGAGGTTATCAAAGTAAAAGATTCTGCAGATCAGGTAGAAGATATTGCCATGACAGTTTTTGGTCCGGTGATGTACGATAATACATATAAAAATAGCAGTACCGAAGGTAAATACCTGGCTTTGCGATGGACTGCTCATGAAGCTTCTAAAGGGTTGTTGCCATTTTATTTATTGAACAGGGCCCATAATTATGATGATTATTTGGTTGCTATCTCTAATTGGTACAATACCGGACAAAACTTTGTTTTTGCTTCTAAAACAGGAGATATTGCTATTAAACAACAAGCTGCATTTGTTGCCAGATGGAATAGGCAGGGAGATTTTATTATGCCAGGAACAGATAGTAGTTATGCTTGGCAGGGGATGATTCCAACAGAGGAGAATCCAATGATTAAAAATCCAGTTCGTGGATTTGTAAGTAGTGCTAATCAAGAATCAACTGATTCTTCTTATCCATATTATTTAGGAGCAGGATCAAATTTTCCCATTTACAGAGGTATTATCATCAATCGAATGTTAACTGCTATGAATGGTATAACTCCAACAGATATGCAGTTGCTGCAAATGAATAATTACAATGTTTTTGCTGAAATGGCTCGACCTGTTTTATTGAAATATCTTAGTAAGGCTTCTTTAAATGCAGAAGAAAAAAAATATGTAGACATATTGGCTAATTGGAACTTAAATGCCGATATCAACCAAAAAGGAGCTACTGTATTTAATACTATTTGGGATAGTACAGAAGCAGCTATTTATAAAGATGAGTTTGCTGCTGCAAAATTAAATCTTGGTTGGCCAGACGATCCTATTTTACTAGAATCTTTATTAAGAGACAGTGCATATACGTTTATTGATAATATTAGTACCATCAATAAAAAGGAAACAATTGATGATATTCTTTTAGAAGGATTTAAAAAAGCGGTATCTAAATTATCTGCCTTAGAGAAAGAGAAGAAACTAGAGTGGGGTAAATTTAAAGATACCAAAGTTGTGCATTGGCTTAAAATTCCTGCTTTGAGTAGGATGCATTTACCTATTGGAGGTGGTAGACATATTATCAATGCAACTACAGAAGATCATGGTCCTAGCTGGAGGATGATTGTACATTTAACCGATGAAATAGAGGCTTACTGTGTTTATCCTGGAGGACAAAATGGGAATCCTGGTAGTAAGTATTATGATACTTTTATCAATTCTTGGGCCAATGGAAAATATTATCAAATATTATTCTTAAAGAAAGAAGATGCACCTAATAACAAAAAGGTGAAATGGTTAATGACATTTACTCAAGCATAAATATACATTCATGAAATTTTTTACTTCTATTTTTTTGACAGCACTTTTGGCTTATGGGTTTGGCTTATTTACAACATTGCCTTGGTGGGCATTTGCTATCACCTCTTTTGTTGTTGCTTTGAGTATACATCAAACACCATTCAAATCATTCTTATCCGGATTTTTAGGTCTATTTCTTTTATGGGTTGTTTTAGCAACTATTATCGATATGAATAATGAGCATATTCTTGCAACAAAAGTTGCTCAAATTTTACCATTGGGTGGTTCTTATATAGCGGTAATAGGTTTAACAGGTTTGTTGGGTGGTTTAGTTAGTGGTTTTGCATCACTAGCTGCTAGTTATTCACGTAAAGCATATTAATAATTGAAAAAGCAACTTGCTAATGGAATTAATTGATTCGTTTAAAAAGCATTGGCAAAGTAAATTCAATCAACTGCTAGCCGCAGGAGAAGCAATCATTTTGGCTTCAAGTGGGGGATTAGATAGTACTGTTTTGGCTCATCTTTTAAAAGCGAATCAAATCCCTTTTGTTTTAGCCCATGCAAATTTTAAATTAAGAGGTGAAGAGAGTACAAGGGATCAAGATTTTGTTCAAGAACTGGGTTTACAATTAAATGTTCCTGTTTTTATCAAACAATTTGAAACTGAATTGTACGCGGCTGAAGCTAAATTGTCTATTCAAGAGGCAGCAAGAGAAATAAGGTACAATTGGTTTACAGAGCTATTGGTAGGCCAAAATAAAGACTTCAGATTGAGTGGTATTGCAACAGCCCATCATACAGATGATAGCATTGAAACAATGCTAATGCATTTTTTTAGAGGAACCGGCATTGAAGGATTAACTGGAATACCAGCTTGGCATAGAGAAAAAAGGGTTATTCGTCCTTTATTGCCTTTTACAAGAAAAGAGCTGGAATCTTTTGCCTTATTGAAAGGAATTAAATTCATTACAGATTCATCTAATTCAAAAGATGATTATACAAGAAATTATTTTCGAAATCAGTTAATACCTCAATTAGAAGAAGTGTTTCCCCAGGTAAGGGATAATTTGCAAAGAAATTTAACTCGTTTTGAAGAAGCAGCAGTTTTGTACCAGAATGGAGTTAATCAAACAATCCTGAAATTAATAGAGCCAAAGGGAAAAGAATGGCATATCTCTATCTTGAAATGGAAGAAAGTAAATCCATTGCAAACAATTACCTGGGAAATTATCCGAAAATTTGGGTTTTCGGCAAATCAAACAAAAGAAGTAATTAAGCTCTTTGATGCCGACAATGCAAGCACAATTCAATCACCTAGTCATCGGATAATCAAGAATAGAGTTTGGATGATTATTGCTCCAATTGCTCATGAAATTGAAAATAATATTATCATCAATGAGCCAGGTAAATATTCATTTGAAAAAGAAAATGTAGAAATAAAGCTTGTAAAAAATGGGCTTCCTATAAAAAAAAATGAAACTGGTGTTGAGTTTTTAGATGCTTCCAATATTCAATTTCCTTTACTATTGCGAAAGTATAAAATAGGCGATTATTTCTATCCACTTGGGATGACCAAGAAAAAGAAATTAGCTAAATTTTTTATTGATGCTAAATTGAGTAAAACAGAAAAAGAATCTGTTTGGGTTTTAGAAATGGATAAAAAAATCATTGCAGTTATAGGGCATCGGATAGACAATCGATTTAAATATTCAGATAAATCAACCAACTTATTACAAATAATTTATTGTAAGTAATTAAATACTTCGTTGTAAAAATTTTCGAAAACATTCATTTTCGATAAAAAACTAGAAGTGATAATTAAAAATACAATCCCATAAATAGCGCCCCAAATATGCGCTGAATGATTGATATTGCCCTGACCCTTATTGGCTAAATAATAGGAGATGCCTAAATATAAAGGGCCAAAAACAAAGCCTGGAATATGAAAAGGGATTGGGAAAATGCCCATACCTAAAGTGGGATATAAAAAAATGCCAGCAAAAATAATTGCAGAGACTGCCCCAGAAGCGCCAAGACTTCTATAACGATAATCATTTTGATGATTGAAGTAAGTGGGTAGTATACTCACTATTAATGCAGAAACATATAGCAGAACGTATAGTATCTTCCCCACTTCTCCAAAGATAAAACCAAATGCCTTTTCTACAATATCACCAAACAAGTAAAAAGAATACATATTAAACACCAGGTGCATAATGTCTGCATGAATTAAGCCACAAGTAATAAAACGATACCATTGGTTTTGATTGGTAATGGATGGGGGATAAAAAATTAAATCGTCCATCACTTTTTCATTCGAGAATGCAGTAAATGAAATGACAGCAGTAAGTAAAACAATGCTAATGGTTATAGTGATCATACGTGATGGTATTTTTCGTTTCTCAAAATAGTGCAAGCCCTGTAGATTTGTTCAGCTAGTATTAATCGAACCAGCATATGTGGAAATACCAATTTAGATAAGCTCCATGTAAAATTGGCCCTTTTAATAATTGAATCATCTACGCCAAATGCTCCCCCAATTAAAAACATAATTCGTTTAGTACTTTCATTGGCTTTTTGTTGAATTAAATTGGCTACTTCAGGAGAACTTAACAGTTTGCCTTTTTCATCTAGTAAAATCAGAAAATCATCTTTTTGTATATTTTGTAAAATGATACTTGCTTCTGCCTTTTTTAATTCTACCTCGCTCATGCTTGCCGCATTTTTTGGTGCGCCAATTAATTGCCAATCTGCTTTAAAATATTTATTGATACGGCTGGTAAAGTCATTGATTCCATCATTTAGATACAATTCATGGGCTTTTCCAACTGAAACTAAAGCAATTTTCATGGTATAAAAATAAGTAAGTGAGCAGATATAGAATGAACTATATTTCTGATAAAAGATAAAGGAATCGATATCGGCATCGATTGCGTAAAAAAACTAGTCAAATACAAGGGTTAATTTAGAACATTTGCAACCGTTCCCGCTCTTGGGTTCTGTAATTTTAATTGATATATTGCGATGCCATATATTTATTTAACTTATTTGGTGTTAACTTGAGTTTTTTATGAATTATTCGATTGGGAAAATTTGAGCAATATGGGAACTGTTTTTTGTTTTGGAGAATTGCTGATGCGAATGTCTCCAGTTTTAAATAAACAATGGATCATTAAAAATGAAATGCCCATTTATATTGGTGGTGCTGAATTGAATGTAGCTACTGCATTGGCATGTTGGGAGTTGCCTACAAAATACATGACGGCCTTACCCAATAACTATTTAGCAGAAGAGATTGTTGCTGATATAGATCTTAAAAAAATTGATATCTCGTCTATTTATTACACTGGGGAAAGAATTGGAGTTTATTATCTTCCACAAGGAGCCGACTTGAAAAATGCTGGTGTTATTTATGATCGAGCTCATTCGGCTTTTGCTTCTTTGAAACCCGGAATGATTGATTGGGACAAAGCACTCGATGGATGCAGTTGGTTTCATTTTAGTGCAATAAGTCCTGCATTGAATGAGCAAGTTGCCTTGGTATGTAAAGAGGGTCTGGAAGCAGCTTCAAGAAAAGGGTTAACTATTTCCATTGATTTAAACTATCGATCCAAACTTTGGCAATACGGAAAAAATCCGGTTCAAATAATGCCCGACTTGGTTTCTTATTGCGACGTAATTATGGGAAATGTTTGGAGTGTTCAAGATCTTTTAGGTATTCATGTTGATGCGGATATTCATGCAAATAAAGCCAAGAGTAGTTATGCATTACATGCCAATCATCAATCCAAGCTTTTGATGGATCAGTATCCAAAATGTTCAATTGTTGCATATACTTTTAGATTTACGGAGGGCAATACGGTTAATTATTTTGCTACTTTACACAATCGAGATCAGCATTTTGTTTCAGTCAGCTTTTCAACTGATCAAGTGGTAGATAAAGTGGGTAGTGGTGATTGCTTCATGGGAGGCCTTATTTATGGGTTATATAAAAACAATAATGCTCAAGAAATTATTAATTATGCTGCCGCCGCTGCATTTGGTAAATTGCAAGAATTAGGGGATGCTACAAACCAATCAGTAACAAAGATTAAATCAACCTATTGAAATGGATAATCAAGAATTAATAATTGAACAGATATGCAATGGGGGTTTATTGCCCTTGTTTTATCACGATGATATTGCTACATGCAAACAAGTAGTTGCTGCGTTGTATAATGGAGGGGTTAGATGTATTGAGTTTACCAATCGTGGCAAAAATAGTTTAATCAATTTCAAGCAATTGATAGAAACAAAGGCTGATTTTCCAGGTTTATTGCTAGGAATTGGAACCATTAAATCAGGCGAACAGGCAACTGCATTTATTGAAGCAGGTGCCGACTTTTTAGTAAGCCCTATTTTTGATAATGATATTGCAGATGTTGCCTACATGAATAAAATAGCTTGGATACCAGGTTGTATGACTCCAACGGAAGTGCATATTGCACAAAAATCAGGATCTAAGTTGGTTAAATTATTTCCTGGAAATGTATTAGGTCCGGGATATGTAGAGGCGATTATGCCATTGTTCTCAGGCATCCGATTTGTTGTTACAGGTGGGGTTGATATTACACAGGAAAGCCTAGATAAATGGTTGAAAACTGGTATAGTAGGTGTTGGATTAGGTAGTAAATTGATTGCCCATTCAATCTTAGAAAATAAAGATTTTCATAGGTTAACGGCGAGCACTGCCTCTGTAGTTAAAATGATGAACACAATAAAGCAATCCAAATAACTCTTTTAAATTTTACGCATGAATGCTTCCATAGGAAAATATCGTTGGACAATTTGTAGTCTTGTTTTTTTTGCTACTACAATTAATTATTTGGATAGGGCAGTAATTAGTTTACTAAAATCTACTTTAACAGTAGAAATGAATTGGAATGATGGCGACTACGCTAATATCGAAATCGCATTTAAAATTTCATATGCCATTGGGCTATTGCTTGCTGGTAAATTCATCGATTCAATCGGAACTAAAAAAGGATATGCTTGGGCAACAGGATTATGGAGCGTTTCTGCCGTAGCACATGCTTTTGCTTCCAGTGTTTTTGGCTTTGGTGTTGCAAGGGCCGCATTGGGTTTAACCGAAGCCGGTAATTTTCCCGCAGCCATCAAAACAGTTGCCGAATGGTTTCCTAAAAGGGAAAGAGCATTGGCTACCGGAATTTTTAATTCAGGCGCAAACATAGGGGCCATTATTGCCCCTTTAACGGTTCCGTTTATTGCAGTTACTATTGGATGGCAATGGGCTTTTATTTTAACTGGAGTATTGGGTTTTATTTGGTTGTTTTTTTGGATGCGGTCTTATCATAAACCCTCGCATCATCCAAAACTTTCAAAAGAAGAATTCAATTATATTCATAGTGATATTGATGAACAACCTGCTTTGGTTGAAACTACAAAAGAACCATTTACTTGGGTAAGATTATTAAAGTATCGACAAACTTGGGCTTTTTCTATTGGTAAATTATTAACTGATCCTATTTGGTGGTTTTATCTTTTTTGGTTGCCTGATTTTTTAGAGAGTGAATATCATTTAAAAGGAACAGCCATTGCATTGCCTGTTGCGTTGGTCTATACTATTTCTACTTTTGGAAGTGTTGGAGGTGGCTGGTTGCCATTGTATTTAATTAAGAAAAACTGGACCGTATTTAAGGCAAGAAAGTCTTCTATGTTGTTTTATGCTTTTTTTGTACTCCCAATTTTATTTGCACAAATTTTAGGACAAGTAAATATGTGGTTGGCTGTTATTGTGATTGGATTAGCTGCAGCTGCTCACCAAGCTTGGAGTGCCAATATTTTTACAACAGTAAGTGACATGTTTCCAAAAAGGGCAATTGGATCAGTTACAGGAATAGGAGGTATGTTTGGAGCTATCGGGGGTATTCTTTTATCCTTTTTTGTTCAGAAAAATCTTTTTGTACATTATAGAGCGATCAATCAGATTGAAATTGCCTATTATATTATGTTTTTAGTATGTGGTCTTTCCTATTTAACAGCTTGGGTAATCATGCATTTTTTAGTGCCAAAAGTTAAAGTAATTGCAGATGAATAATTTTTAATGGTTGATTTTTTATCATTTGACTGTTTGCGATTATCTTACAACAAATTATCGCAGGTATGAAAATCGGGTCTTGTAGAATATTGCTATTGGTTGTATTATTTTTCTTGTTTTCTGATGCAAAAGCGCAACTAGTTGATTCGATGATGAGTGTGTATGCTCTGGGTTCTCCTAAGGAGAAAATGCATATTCATTTTGATAAGCAGATATATAACCCCGACGAAACGGTATGGTATAAAGTATATATCTTGGCAGGAATTGAATTAAGCCCACTTAGTAAAAATGTATATGTAGAGTGGTACGATGATGCGGGTAAATTATTAAGACAAACTGTTTCTCCATTATTCCAAGCAACTGCAAAGGGGTCTTTTGATATTCCCTTAAATTATAAAGGAAATTTTATTCATCTAAAAGCCTATACAAGATGGATGTTGAACGATAGTCTTTTTCTATTTGAAAAAGACATTGCCATTAATAACGGGAAGGCTAATCCTCCTAAATTTTCGAATAATCCAACTGCTGTAAATGTTTTTCCTGAGGGTGGAAATTTAGTTTATGGCTTAACCAGTAGGGTAGCTTTCAAGGCCACCAATAAAAATGGTTTACCCGAATTGATTAAAGGTTATTTGCAAAATGATAAGAATCAAATTTTAGATACCCTTAAGGTAAAACATGATGGTATGGGGTCTTTTAGTTTTCAGCCACAATTGGGTACGCAGTATCTATTGAGTTGGACGGATAGTAAAGGGGCAAAGGGGGTAACCAATATTCCAATTACTAAAAATGAAGGAGCTGTTTTTAATATAAAAACGGATAATGAAAAAGCCATAGTTGTAGTTTCAAGAACTGCGAATGCAGGGGAGGCAATGCATAATCTCCAATTGATCGTTCACATGAATCAAGAATTGATTTATAAAGTGGCTATCAAAATGAAAGAAAGATTGGTTCAAAGAATTGAATTGCCCATTGAAGAATTGCCTACTGGAATTCTTCAGTTTAGTTTATTCAATAATCAGTGGATTCCTATTGCAGAGAGAATTGTTTTTGTTAACAATCATTTGCATGAATTTAATGTTAAAATGAATCCAATAACAGTGAGTTTGGATAAAAGGGCTAAAAATTCATTTGAAATTGTGGTTAATGATACTGCATTTACCAATATGTCGGTTGCTATTACAGATGCATCTGTAGTGTCGCCAGATCAACACACCATTTTTTCTGATTTTTTATTAACGAATGAAATTAAAGGGTATGTTCACAATCCTGCTTACTATTTTAAAAGTGATACTGATTCTATCTCGGCTCAATTAGATTTAGTAATGCTTACCAATGGTTGGAGAAAATACGATTGGGATAAAATTATGGCAGCTATTCCTCCTAAACTACAATACTTACCCGAAAACAATTTTATGTCGTTTAAGGGAAAAGTTTTTGGTAATAAGTTGGCATCTAATGCGGCGCCTATGCAATTAAATTTTATTGCAGTTGGTAAAGACAGTAGTAAGAATTTTTTCTTTACTCCAGTTGAAAAAGATGGAACATTCGAAGAAAAAGGAGTGTTTTTTTTCGATACGGTGAAAGTATATTATGGGTTTAATGGCAAAACAAAATTGGCAGAATCTACTCAAGTACAATTAGATAATGGCTTGTTGCGAAAAGAAAATAACGCATCAATCAACTTAAGCGGTATTAATCCATTTGCAACTTATTCTGATAGTTTAGCCAATTTAAGGATGAATTATTTTCTATCCGAGCAAGAGAAGTTGCGCAGAGCAATGGCAAGTGCTACATTGGCTGAAGTAACTGTAAAATCTAAAGTTAAAAATCCAATGCA
This sequence comes from Sediminibacterium sp., assembly GCA_044372715.1. Lineage (GTDB taxonomy): Bacteria > Bacteroidota > Bacteroidia > Chitinophagales > Chitinophagaceae > Sediminibacterium. The sequence continues at coordinate 23,152 of JBILRH010000008.1, forward strand.
AGTAATCGACGAACGCTATGCTTCTGGATTATTTTCTGGAGGCGATGGTTATAGTTTTGATTTAACAGATGATAAAATGATCGGAGCCCTAGATATTTTTACTTATTTGCAAGGTAGAGTTCCAGGTTTGCAAATTTCTACAGCAGGAGGGCAACCAACATTAAGTTGGAGAGGAGCCACCCCTGATTTATTTTTAAATGAAATGCGCTCAGATGTAAGTATGATTCAATCAATGAGTGTTTTTGATATTGCCTATATAAAAGTTTTTAGACCTCCATTTTTCGGGGCTGCTGGTGGCGGAGCTGGAGGTGCAATTGCCATTTATAGCAAAAAGGGAAATGACTCCAGAAAAGCTGATCCCAATAGCAAGGGAATGGATATGATTATTTTAGCAGGGTATTCTAAATTCAAGGAATTCTATTCACCTTCTTACGACAGACCACAAACCAATTTTGATCCGGATATTCGCAGCACTTTATACTGGAATCCATACATTATAACCAATAAAAAAACGCCCCGATTTAAAGTAGAATTTTACAATAATGATATCTCTAAAAAACTTCAAGTGGTGCTTGAAGGTGTTAACGGAGAAGGTAAAATGGTGAGGATGGTAAAAATGATTGAATAATATTCAAGAATAATGGTATCTGTTACCAATTCATGTCTCTTTATTTAGTAGTTTTTATTGGTAAGCAATCGTTTAAAGGAGTGGTATATTAATTTATATCCCTCCTTTTTTTAAAAAAGTACTATTTCTATGGTATCTAATGTCGAATTTGTGCTCTATTAAAAGGATTCTTACCATTTAAAGCTTGCTTGTGAATTTTTCAATTGCTAATGATAACGTAATTTGGCAAAACCTACTTACAGGAGATAGAAATGCTCTTGCTAAGTTGATGCATGCTTTTTTTCGTCCTTTAGCTAATTACGGGCTCAGATTTACATCTGATAAAGAACTAATTAAAGATTCTGTCCAAGAATTATTTATTGTATTGTGGGAGAGAAGAGATCAATTAGCTACTTCAGTTAATCTTAAATCTTATCTGTTTACTTCATTTAGGCGATTGTTACTAAGAAAACTAAAAAAAATACACAAAACTGCCACTATAAATTTAGATCCAATTTATGTGGATTCTTTTTCTTTTATTCTTGGTATTGATCATAAAATGATCGCCTCAGAGCAGGCAAATAGCCTTTCGCAACATTTTAATCAATTGATTGCCAAATTGCCAGAACGACAAAGAGAAGTGGTCTATTTAAAGTTTTTCGAATCATTGAGTAGAGAAGAAATAGCCAATATTCTAGAAATCGCTCCACAAACTGTATCCAATATTCTTCAAATTGCATTAAGTAAATTGAAAATTGCTACTCCTGAGTCAGTTTGGAAGTTCTGTACATTTCCAATGGTGTTGTTATTGGTTGAATATTTATTTTAGTAAAATTTCAGTTTCAATGGTATTTATTTCAATTCATGGTCTCTCTATATATTTAATACATCAAGATTAATGTTAATTCAGGATCCATATTTAAATTATAGCCTTGAAGATTTCTTTTGGGACGAGCGTTTCAGGGCCGATGTATTGAATGGAGGTAAGGATTTTTCTTATTGGGAAGAATGGGTAAAGCTAAATCCAACTTATCAGCCATTGGTTGAAAAGGCAAAGTTTATGATTTTGTCAGTTTATGTTGACAATATAACTTTTCACGAGGACGAAATTCAACAGTTAATTAGAGATACTCAAAAAATACTTGAATTAGATTATGTTGATGATTGTTCTACAGAGGATGCTACTCCTTCTCTTAAGAAGAATAGATATTGGGCAATTGCTGCTTCCATTGTTTTGATGGTAGTTGCTAGTTGGATATTTGTAGAAAAGAATAAGCCAGCTAATCTTTCCTATCAACCAACCTATGAGAATTTAATTAAAGAAATTCCACATCATTCGATTGAAAGGATTAATCAAACCAATGCTCCATTGATTATTACTTTGCCTGATGGTACAAGAGCTACGCTGAGTACAAACTCAAGAATAACCTATCCCGAAAAATTCATTGATTTAGATAAAAGAGAAGTGTTTCTGGTAGGCGAAGCTTTTTTTGAAGTAGTAAGAAATACACAGAAACCGTTCTTGGTTTATGCCGAAGGGTTAGTTACTAAAGTTTTGGGAACTAAATTTCGAGTTAGATCTTATGCGATCGATAAGGAGGTTGTTGTAGAAGTTGCCTCCGGTAGAGTTTCAGTTTTTGCAAATCCGAAATTTGTGAATGAAGATAAAAAGGGGTCAAATGAATTATCAAGTATTGTTTTAATCCCAAATCAAAAGGTTAGTTTTTTAAAGTCTGATGCAAGTATTGTAAAAACTTTGGTAAACAATCCTATTTTATTAAAGCCTGCGCTAGAAGCTCAGAAGCTAATTAATTTTGATGATACTCCTATTTATACTGTTTTTGCAATTCTGAAAGATGTATATGGGATTGATATTGTTTTTGATGAAGAGCTATTGGCAGAGTGTACTTTAAATGCCAATTTAGATGGGTATAGTTTGTATGAACAATTAAATATTATCTGTAAGGCCCTAAATGGTAGCTATGAGGTGTTGGATGGGCGGGTAATAATTAATGCAAAAGGTTGTTTCAAAAAATAGTTTGCCCTTCGGGGCTCGATTGTATATTAAAAAATAAAACTACGCTTGCCATGAGAAAATCTTTTTTTCCTATTATAGTATTGTTTTTTGTGCAGATATGTGGGTATGCTAATTCCCAAAATGTTGCTGATAAAAAAGTAAGTATTCAAGTTACCAATTTGGAGTTGAAAAAAGTATTTACTTTAATAGAGAAGCAGACAGCTGTTAGATTTGTTTACAGTGCTGAAAAAATTCAATCTTCTAGAAAAATTTCATTAAATATTATAGATAAACCCCTTATTGATTTCCTAAATAAAGTATCTAAAGAAATGGGGTTTATGTATGAGTTGAATGGTGAATTAATTATTTTAAAACAAAATGATAATAAAGATCAAATATTACTTGCAGCCCCAGAGCTTAGTAAGCAATTATTAGAAATAAAAGATTCGCGGGTAGTATCTGGTACAATTACCGATGATAAAGGTGTTGAACTTTCAGGAGTTTCTGTTCAAATCAAAGGCACTAAAATTGGAACTACTACCGACGTAAATGGCAAATTTTCGATAAAGGTGAATGATAATTCATCTATTTTAGTTTTTAATTCTACCGGGTATGCTGTACAAGAAATTGCTGTTGGAGCACAGACTTCGATAGGCGTTTCTTTGGTGTCAAGTATTAATAAATTAGATGATGTAGTTGTTATTGGTTACGGAACTCAGAAAAAAATTACGGTAACAGGTTCTATAGGTACAGTTTCAACAACAGACATTTTAAGAGCCCCAGTTTCTAGTGTTGCAAATGCATTGGCAGGGAGATCTCCAGGCATTATTACTGTTCAACGCGGTGGAGAACCAGGAAGGGATATTGCAGATATTTTTATTAGAGGTGTTGCAACTTTTGCTGGGGGTTCTAGTGCAACCCCACTTGTATTAGTGGATGGAGTGCAAAGAAGTTTAAACGGTATAGATCCTTATACTATTGAATCCTTCAATATTTTAAAGGATGCATCTGCAACAGCGGTATTTGGTGTAAGAGGTGCAAATGGAGTAATTATTATTACTACTAAAACAGGTCAAGTAGGTAAACCTCAATTTAATTTTTCTAGTAACTTAGCTTGGCAAAATCCAATTCGTCTTCCTAATGAATTAAATGCAGTTGATTATGCTTTATTGCGAAATGAAGCAGAGGCAAATGATCAAAATAATCCCAATGCTAAGAGATTCAGCGATTACGATATAGAAAGATTTAGGAAAGGTGACGACCCCATATTTCATCCTAATGTTCGTTGGATGGATTATATGTTAAAAGACTTCGCGCCCCAACAACAATATAATTTGAATGTAAGTGGTGGAACCCAAGATGCTAAATATTTTGTATCACTTGGTTATTTAAATCAGGATGGTATTTACACAACTGGTGGCCTTTTTCCTGAATTTAGTGCAAACCCTAATTTTAAGCGTTATAATATCAGAAGTAATTTTGATTTTAATATTTCAAAGAACTTTAGTTTATTTATTAAGTCGTCAGCAGAAATTCAAAATTCTAATTATTCCAATAGTGCAACAAGCGATATTTTTGGTACAATTCTTTCTGCTAATCCAATCATGACGCCTGTTTTGTATGATGGAAAACTGATTCGTAATATTGATGGACTTGCTGCATGGAATATTTCCAACACACCATTATTCCAAATGCTTAACAATGGATTTAATGTTAACTACAGCAGTCGGTTGAATATTAATATTGGTGGTAAATACAAATTAGATGCCATTACCAAAGGGTTGTCGGTAAGAGCCATGGGTGCTTATGACAGTTATTATTTACAATCAGT
>JBILRH010000098.1:0-6688 GCA_044372715.1 Sediminibacterium sp.
AGGAGATTTATCCACCAATGTAGATAATCTTCTGCTTACATTTGTTTGATTTTAAACTGTTTAAATATGTCTGCTTTCAACAATAAAGTGGTGGTAATCACAGGTGGCTCTGATGGAATCGGCAAATCGCTGGTTGATCTTTTCCTCCAACAAGGGGCTAAAGTGGCTACTTGCGGTCGTAATTACGATAAATTGTACAAGCTTCAATCCGACTATCCAGGCAAGCCTTTGGTTATTCATGCTGCAGATGTAAGCAAAGAACATGACTGTAAGCAGTTTATTGATGAAGTTATTAAACAATTTGGCAGCATCGATATACTCATTAACAATGCGGGCATTTCAATGCGTTCGCTGGTTACAGATGTAGAATTAGATACCATTCGCAAAGTAATGGACATCAATTTTTGGGGAACAGTGTACTGCACAAAAATGGCTTTACCCTATATTATCAACAATAAAGGAACCGTTGTTGGAGTCTCTTCAATTGCAGGCTACAGAGGGCTTCCGGGAAGAAGCGGATATTCTGCATCTAAATATGCAGTAAATGGTTGGTTGGAATCCCTTAGAACAGAATTACTCGATTCGGGAACTAATGTAATGTGGGTTTGTCCTGGTTTTACTACATCCAATATTCGCAATGCAGCGCTTAACAAAGAAGGAAAAGCACAAGGCGAATCGCCAATGAATGAATCGGAAATGATGAGTTCTGAAGAATGTGCGCAGCATATTTTAAAAGCCATTGAAAAAAGGAAAAGAACACTAGTACTCACCTTCACCGGCAAACGAACCGTATTTATGAACAAGTTTTTTCCTTCTTTAACCGATAAAATGGTTCGAAAATTTTTCTTTAAAAACAATGAGTTGGTGAAATAACTCATACTCATTTGGCGTTTAAATTTTAGCATGCCCATTCTTACTTTGTCAACCGATATTGGCCAGCGAGATTATATCGTTGGTGCCATAAAAGGGCAGTTTTTGCATTCAATGCCTACCTTAAATACGGTAGACATTACGCATTATTTATCTCAAACCAATTTTCCATTAGCTGCATACACTTGCAACAATGCCATCAAATTTTATCCTGATGGTACATATCATCTTATTTTGGTGAATGTTTTTGAATCGGCAGCTGATTATTTTTTAATTGCACGTTATAAGAATCAGTACATTATTTGCCCCGATAATGGCTTAATTACAATGATCGCTGGAGAAAAGCCTGCTGAGATTGTAAAAATTCCTGTTTCTAATAATGCCGATTTATTAACCATCACGAGCGATATTGCAGCGGCGGTTTTTAAGTTAGATGAATATAAAAAATTATTATCGGTTGGGTCATTTGCCAATGAGATAGTAGAGAAATATCCGCTAAGGCCCACTGCTGGACCCGATTGGATTGAAGGACAGATACTATTTATTGATAATTTTGAAAATGTGGTGATCAATATCACCCGCAAAGATTTTGATGAACATGGCAGGGGCCGCAAATTCAAGATCATGTTCAAAAGGGATGAAACCATCGAAAAACTGAGCAATAATTATGCTGGTGTTCCCGAACACGAAAAAATGGCCTGGTTTAACTCTGCTGGTTACCTCGAAATTGCTTTACGCAACGGCAATATGGCTGGTCTTTTTGGCCTTCAAGGCTATAGCGAGCAAATGCAAAAATCGGGCGCTTCTGCCGGAAATAAGTGGTTTTATCAAACAATTAGAGTATTCTTTGAGTAATGCGCTCATTCTCATTTTTCCGTTTGATCAATAGCAAGTATTTTTGCAACCTCAAATTCTTTATACAATCAATTAATATTGGTAATTATGGCATATGATGTAATTGTTTTAGGTAGTGGTCCTGGTGGATATCCTGCTGCTATTCGTGCGTCTCAATTAGGCTTTAAAGTAGCGATTATTGAAAAAGAAAGTTTAGGCGGTGTTTGTTTAAACTGGGGTTGTATTCCAACCAAAGCCCTGATTAAAAGTGCTCAAGTATATGAATACATGAAACACAGTGCCAATTATGGTATTAATGCAACAGGTGTTCAACACGATTTTGGTGCAGTAGTAAAAAGGAGTAGAGGAGTAGCAGATAAGATGAGCAAGGGTGTTCAATTCTTGATGAAGAAAAACAAGATTGATGTGATTATGGGCTATGGTAAAGTAAAAGCCAAAGGCCAGATTGAAGTTACAGCGGCGGATGGAGCCAAACAAATTGTTGAAGCAAAAAACATCATTATTGCAACTGGAGGAAGAAGCCGTGAATTGCCTAACTTAAAACAAGATGGCGCTAAAGTAATTGGTTATAGAGAAGCAATGGTATTGCCGAATCAACCAAAAAGCATGATCATTGTTGGTAGTGGTGCAATAGGTGTTGAGTTTGCTTATGTGTACAATAGCATGGGCACCAAAGTAACCATTGTAGAGTTTTTACCAAGAATAGTTCCGGTAGAAGACGAAGATATTTCTAAAGAATTAGAGAAGCAATACAAGAAAATGGGTATTGATGTAATGACCAATGCTTCTGTTGAATCAGTTGATACTGCTGGTGCTGGTGTAAAAGCTTTGGTTAAAAAGCAAGATGGTTCTACTGTTGTATTAGAAGCGGATATTGTATTGAGTGCTGTAGGTGTAGTTGCTAATATTGAAAACATTGGCTTAGAAGAAAATGGTATTAAAACAGAAAATGGTAGAATAGTTGTAGATAAATTCGGTCAAACATCTGTAGCTGGTATTTATGCTATTGGTGATTGTTCTCCTGGTCAAGCTTTAGCGCATGTAGCTGCAAAAGAAGGCATCAACGCTGCTGAGCATATTGGATACAACGAAAAGAAATTCCATCATTTGCCAGAAGCAATGGATTACAATAATATTCCTGGTTGTACTTATTGTATTCCTGAAATTGCCAGTGTAGGGTATACCGAAAAACAAGCAAAAGATGCTGGTTACGAAATTAAAGTAGGTAAGTTTCCATTCATGGCTAGTGGTAAAGCAAGTGCTGCTGGTGCAACGGAAGGATTTGTAAAAGTAATTTACGATGCTAAGTATGGCGAATTCTTAGGTTGTCATATGATTGGTACCAATGTTACCGAAATGATTGCTGAAGCTGTTGTTGCTCGTAAATTAGAAACAACTGCTCACGAAATTTTAAACGCAGTGCATCCGCATCCAACCATGAGTGAAGGATTAAAAGAAGCCACTGCTGCTGCTTATGGCGAAGCAATTGATATTTAATTAATTTACTTGATAGAATTGTAAAGGCGCTTTTATAGCGCCTTTTTTTATGATGTCTATTTTACAAAACGAGGTAATTTGATGCAATTGCTTTTATTCAATTGCATGACATGCCTATACTTTAAGCTAGTTGGCATATTAGGAACTTGTTGCGATTAATTTCCAAACAATTTCTTGAGTAAATCACTTGTTCTAGCAACAGGATTTTTTCTAATATTTTGTTCCTCTATGGCTATTTGGGTAAAAATTCCGCTCAATGATTTTTCGGTTACATACCCCGCTAAATCTGGATTGATTTTCTTTAAACTGAATTTATTATATGTAGAAACCAAACTATTCCATTGCTTAGTTGCATCTGTGCTTTCCAAAGATTTCTCTATAACTGGCCTAAAGGATGTGGTTAATTCTGCACTTGTTTTTTGTTGTAAATAGGCTGTGGCAGCAGTATCGCTTCCTTTTAAAATACCCAATGCATCATTTACTGTCATTTGTTTAATTGCATTGGTGAAAATAGGAGTTGCATTTTTACAGGCATCTTCTGCTGCTCTATTCATGCTTAAAATAGCATCGTCTACTTGTTTTCCCATTCCTAAATTTCGCAATGTGGTTTCTATTTTTTTAGCTTCTGGTGGCAATAAAATTTTCACTGCTGCATTGGCAAAAAAACCATCTGGTCTTGAGAGTAAATTGGAACTATTAATGGCTCCCTTGGTTAATACCTCTTTTAATCCATTGGCAATATCTGCTGTGTTTTGTGCGCTAAGCTGCAAACCTAAAAATGCAAAAATTATAACAATAACTGATTTCATTTGATTGGGTTTATTCATCTTCCAAATAATTAGTCCTGCCAATATCACTAGCAAACCATATGCCGAAACTACTGGCTTGAGTGAAATGCCATAATAAATAATCCATGCATTGATGGCCAGAAATACCATTGGTGTTAATGGATAGAGCGGTGTTTTATACTTGCTAAAATGCTTCGCTTTATTTTTTCTAACAATAAAAATACCTGCAACTGCTAGCGACGTGCATATGCTCAACAAAAAACCTATCAGGTCTATTATAAATTGAAATTGATTCAACCATATTAATAATAAGGTAATACTAGATTGTGTAAAAACTGCTAAATACGGGATGCCTTCTTTATTTTGCTTTTGTAAAAATTTAAAATAGGAGATGGACTTTCCTAATTCTGCTGTAACCCTTGGCCCTGCCAAGGTCATGGCACTTGCTGTACTCATTAGAGTAATGCTGATAAAAATACTCATGATGGTTGCTCCATGTTTTCCGAACAAATAGTCAGCCGCAATAAATCCAACATTCATTTTTCCCTTTAATGCTTCAACAGGAGCTGATAATAAGAATGCATAATTCAATAATAAATACAATAGTGTTACTAAAACAGTTCCTATCAATAATGCAATGGGTAAATTTTTTTCAGGTTTCTTTATTTCCCCGGCAATATAGGCTGCAGCGTTCCATCCTGTATATGCATAGAGAACCCAATATAAGTTTACCGGAAATTTTCCAGAATGGGTAATTTCTTGAATGGCTGTTTGGTCAATTGAAATACTAGGCAGTGCATATGCCGATAAAAAAAATGCCGCAGCAATTATAAAAAAAATGATCAATAAATTAAGCAATGTGGCCATCTGCTGAAATCTTGCACTAATTGAATTCTTAGATGAATGAAGAATAGTTAATGCCACTAATACTATAACTGAAATAATGGTTGGTGGTGTATTAGGAAATATTGTCGCACAATAATTGCCTATCGCAATACAAACAATGGCCACTGGTGCTGCAAATCCTGCTAGGGTAGAAATCCATCCGGCTAAAAATCCTGCTAATGGTCCATAAAGCTTACCCAAGAAATTCATTTCGCCGCCATTGTCTGGAAAAACAACAGCCAGCTCCGCATAAACCAATGCGCCTGATAAAGCAATTATTCCGCCTATTAACCAGAGCAATAAAATGCTTGTAGTGCTTTGGAAATCCATCAATTGAAACCCCAAGCTGGTATAAACACCAGAGCCAATCATATTGGCTATTACCAAAGCAATAGCTGTGAGTAGGCTTAAATGTCTTGTTTTATGCATTCCTTAAAGTGAATGTTTTACAACCGCTTCTCTTAAATGAACCAATTTTTCTAATAAAGCTGGTAATAAATGTAATGGTAGCATATTGGCCCCATCGCTTTTTGCAACTGCTGGATTAGGGTGCGTTTCTATAAACAATCCATTAGCTCCTGTAGCAATGGCTGCTTTTGCAATAGTGCTAATCATTGCTGGATTTCCACCTGTTACACCAGAAGTTTGATTGGGCTGTTGCAAAGAATGTGTGCAATCCATAATTACTGGTACGGATTGTTCCATCATAATAGGAATATTTCTGTAATCAACTATTAAATCTTGATAACCAAAACTATTGCCTCTTTCGGTAAGCATTATTTTTTGGTTGCCAGCTTTTTTGATCTTATCAACTGCAAATTGCATAGAAGCGCCACTTAAAAATTGTCCCTTCTTTACATTTACTATTTTTTGCGTTTCTGCTGCAGCCAATAACAAATCTGTTTGTCTGCATAAGAATGCAGGAATTTGAAGTATGTCTATATAAGGAGCTGCCATTGCTGCTTCTTCATGAGCATGGATATCTGAAGTAGTGGGTAATTGAAAATGTTCACCCACTTTTTTGATTAAGGATAATCCATTATCGTCTCCAATTCCAGTAAATGAATTAGCACTGGTTCGATTGGCTTTTCTATAACTTGCTTTAAATACATAAGGAATACCTAATGCTTTACAAGTGCTGTACACTTTATCGGCAATTTCCATTACAATTTCTTCGCTCTCTACCACACAAGGACCTGCTATTAAGAAAAAGGAATCTTTATGATAGCTTTGTTTGCTGAATAAATCTTGTAAATAAACTGGAAGCATTTTATGTAATTGATTTGAATGCCAAAAATAACATAAACAAAGATAAAATAGCATATTCTTACCCACCCATCTCCATTTGGGCATATCTTATCCCTAGCATACTTTGTAAAGCCTATCAACTTATATTTGCTATTCTAAACGATTGAATATGCCCAATAGAAAAGACAAGATTCTAGTGATAGGCGCTTCTGGCCAAATAGGTGTAGAATTAACCATGGCTTTGAGAAAGCAATATGGCAATAACAATGTAGTAGCATCAGATTTAAGAGAAGAGAACCCATTATTGCGTGGTACAGGACCGTATGTGAGTTTGGATGTAATGAATAAAGAAATGTTACATGTGCAAGTGATTCGCCAAAATATTACCCAGATCTATTTATTAGCGGCTATTCTTTCTGCAACGGGCGAAAAAAATCCCAATCTTGCCTGGCATTTGAATATGCAGGGCTTATTAAATGTTTTGGATATTGCCCGAGAAGAAAATTTGCATAAAGTTTATTGGCCCAGCAGTATTGCTGTTTTTG
>JBILRH010000085.1:0-7653 GCA_044372715.1 Sediminibacterium sp.
GAAAAAGAAGTAACCGGAATGTTTATGAGTGGGCATCCATTGGATCATTTTAAGTTCGAACTAAAACATTACGAGATTACCAATATCGCAGATTTCAATGAAGCCAAAGATGCCATTGCTTTGCAGCCTAACCCAGGAAGAATGTGGCGGGTAGCGGGTTTGGTAACAGATGTTCAACATCGAGTAACTAAAACAGGTAAAAATTTTGGATCATTTGTAATGGAAGATTACAGTGGTAAAACTGAATATGTTTTATGGAGCGAAGATTATGTGAAATTTCAAAACTATTTAGAGAAAGGGCAAAATATCTTACTCAATGGATTTTTTAGAAATAGGTTCAACCAATCCAATGTATTTGAGTTTAAGATCAATACCATGAGTTTGTTGGAAACCGTAAAGCAAAATCTAACAAGAAGTGTAGAAATTAGCATGCATCCCAGTGCATTGAATGACTCTATGTTACAATTCTTAGAGAAAAATTGGAAGTCCAATCCAGGTAAATCCACTCTAAAGTTCAATGTTTATGAGCCTAAAGAAAATTTACGAATCAGTATGTACACCATTGAAAAAGGGTTTTTAATGAACGAAGAAATGGCCGATTTCTTAATGAATAACCCAGATGTAGATGTAAGAGTTGGATTGGTGGGTTAAATTGAGGGTTTCAAATGAAAAGATATCGGAAAGCTTGTCAGTAATAAATGACAAAACAATCTAGTCACATTCGTGGAAAAGTCAATTAAGCAGTAAATCAGCTTTGGTCGTAAATTTGATTCATATAGTTAGGAAACAATTGAAATATCTTAATTATGATATTCTTAATCAACTTATAATTTAAAAATAAACAACATGGCATTAGAGCTAACCGACGCAAATTTCCAGACAACAGTACTGGATAGTAATAAATTAACCGTAGTAGATTTCTGGGCAGAATGGTGTGGCCCATGTAGAGCTATCGGACCAGTTATCGAAGAATTGGCAAAAGAATACGATGGTCAAATCAATGTAGGTAAAGTAAATGTGGATACCAATCCAGGATTAAGTGTTAATTATGGAATTACTTCTATCCCTGCAATTCTTTTCATCAAAGGAGGACAAATTGTAGATAAACAGATAGGTGCAGTGCCAAAATCTGTTTTGGATAAGAAAATCAAGTCCTTGATGTAATTGAGCATCAAATACAATAGTTATCTACCGTGTACAGGAATTATTACTGTACACGTTTTTTTTCTAATATTTCAAGCCGATTCAATTTTTCAGTTTCATTCCGTATCTTCCCAAACTATTATATCGCTAATTAAATACTTATGGAAAGATTTCAAGGATTATTTGGAATTGTATTGATTTTAGGAATTGCATTTTTATTTTCAAACAATAAAAAGAGAATCAATTATCGATTGGTTATAAGTGGAATTTTACTCCAAGTAGTTATTGCGGTACTGATTTTAAAAGTACCTCCAGTTACACGATTTTTTCAGGTTTTAGGACATGGAATGGAAAAAATAGAACGCTTTGCTCGAGAAGGTGTTGCATTTGTATATCGTGGTGTGATGGTAAATACGCCCGCTGGTGTGAAGGATTTTGGAGAAAGTGGTTTTGTATTTGCTTTTTCTGTTACTTCTACCATTATTTTGGTTTGCGTATTAGTAGCCATTTTATACCATTTTGGTATTATGCAATTCATAGTTTCACTTATTGCAAAAGCGATGAATTTTATCATGAAAGTAAGTGGAGCAGAAGCTTTAAGCAATGTGGCCAGTGCTTTTGTGGGTCAGGTAGAAGCACAAGTAATGATTCGACCCTATTTAAGTTCTATGACCAAGAGCGAATTATTGGCAAGTATGAGTGGATCTTTGGCTTGTATTGCAGGTGGAATTTTAATCGTGTATGCCAACATGGGCGCTAAAGCCGAATATTTATTGGCTGCAAGTTTAATGGCAGCACCTGGTGCTTTGGTTATTTCTAAAATTGTATTTCCAGAAACAGAGGAATCACAAACAATGGGCGAAGTTAAGCTAGAAGTGAAAAGCCCTTATAGCAATATCATCGATGCTATCTCTCATGGTGCCAGTGATGGAATGAAAATCTCCATCAATGTAATCGCTATGTTAATTGGTTTCATTGCATTGATTGCATTTATCAATTGGGGATTGGGTAAATTTATTCCTGGTGTAACCCTAGATTTTTTATTTAGTAAGATTTTTTATCCCATGACATGGGCAATGGGTGTACCTACTGTAGACTTAGCCAATGCAGCATCTTTATTGGGCCAGAAATTAACCATCAACGAATTTGTAGCATTTAATAATCTCACTACTAAAGCAGTGCCGATTGTTTCCGAAAAAGGCCTTTTGATTGTAAGTATTGCAATTTGTGGTTTTGCCAATTTTAGCAGCGTTGGTATGCAAATTGGTGGTATTGGGGAACTAGCACCAACTCGTAGAGGAGATCTTGCAAAATTGGGTTTAAAAGCATTATTGTGCGGAACGCTTGCCTCCTATTTGTCGGCTACTATTGCTGGAATTCTTATGAACTAGCGATTAGATGATAGTTATTGCTTATTAGGTTGTTTATTAGTTAAAATATCTACTTAAACTTTAAACAGATAATCAAATCAGGGGCATAATTCGTAAATTTGCATGCTAAAAGAGTACAAATGAATAGTGCGGCGATTAAAGTTTTGGTAGATGCAGAATTCGACCCCCAATTACAATCCATCGGATATAAGATTTTAAACAAAGAGCGGATTAATTTTGATGAAGGTGTTTCATTATTTGAGAAAGCATCGCTTTCCTATGTTGGTGCCTTAGCCAATTGGGTGCGCGAAGAAAAGCATGGTGATAAAACTTTCTTTAATAGGAATTTTCATATAGAACCTACCAATGTTTGTGTTTTTTCTTGTGCATTTTGTTCCTACTCTCGTTTGTATTCTAACAGAGAAGAAGGTTGGGAACTAAGCATCGATCAAATGATGCATATTGTAAAAAGTTATGATGGTAAACCAGTAACCGAAGTACATATTGTAGGTGGAGTTCATCCCAAAATGAATATGGAATTTTTCTTGGAATTGTTGCGCACTATTAAAGCACATCGCCCCGAATTGCATATCAAAGCATTTACACCAGTTGAGTTGGATTATATGTTTAAGAAAGCCAAAGTATCTGTGGAAGAAGGTATGCGTTTGGCGCATGAAGCTGGCTTAGATTCATTACCTGGTGGAGGTGCAGAGATTTTTCATCCGGACATCCGCAAACAAATTTGTGATGATAAAGTAGATGCGGTAGGTTGGTTGAAAATACATGAAACTGCCCATCAGCTTGGGATGCACAGCAATGCTACTTTGTTGTATGGACATATAGAGTCTTTCTCGCATAGGATAGATCATATGGAAAGATTGAGAAGCCTTCAAGATAAAACAGGTGGCTTTAATACATTTATTCCATTAAAGTTTCGCAATCAGGATAATGACATGAGTCATATCAAAGAATCTACAATTGTAGAAGACATGAAAATGTATGCAGTTTCTAGAATTTATATGGATAATTTCCCACACATCAAAGCATATTGGCCAATGTTGGGTAGAAAAAATGCACAGCTTACTTTATCATTTGGTGTAAATGATATCGACGGAACCATCGACGATTCAACAAAAATCTATGCCATGGCAGGATCTGAAGAACAAACACCTACCATGAGTACTGCAGATTTAGTTCGCTTGATCAAGCAAGTAAAACGTCAGCCAGTTGAAAGAGGAACGCTATACAATGAAATAAGGGATTACTCATTGGTTGATGCAGCTAGTTTGGAATTGGATTCGCAGATGAATTAAAAATTGCTAGCCAAATCATGGTTTTGCAATTAATTTTTTGTTCATCAACCAATTATTTTATAAAAGAATACCCAGTTGATAACCTTGTTCAATTGCTAGCTTTGCATCCAAATCCCCGGCTGCTAATGCGCCCCCAATTAAATGCACATTGTTATAGTTAACTTTTATTGAATGATACAATTGGTTATTTGAAACCTGCCCTGCACAAATAATAATATTGTCTACATCTAGTACCTGAGGTATGCCAGCAACTTTTATATGAAATCCTTCAGTATCAATTTTTTCATAACTTACTTCTGCAATCATTTTTACTTTCTTCATCTTTAAATCTGCCCGATGAATCCATCCGGTGGTTTTGCCCAAACCTTCTCCCAGCTTGCCTTTTGAACGTTGTAATAAATACACTTCTCTTGGAGATTTTATTGTATGGTTTTTTTGTAATGCACCTCTTACAGCGTAATTCATATCTACCCCCCATTCTTCCATAAATGCTGGGATGGTATTGCTTACTTCATTGGTTAAAAATTCAGCCACATCAAAACCAATTCCTCCAGCACCAATAATGGCTACTTTTTTTCCGACTGGTTTCTTATGCAGTACAACATCGGTATAGGTCAATACTTTTGGATCATTGATTCCTTCAATCGTTAAAGTTCTTCCCCTTACTCCAGTTGAAATTATTACTTCATCAAAATGATTGGCTTGTTCTTTTTCGAAAATGCTATTCAAATGAATTTGAACTTTATGCAATTCCATTTGCTTTTTATAATAGCGTAATGTTTCTATGAACTCTTCTTTGCCAGGAATTTCTTTAGCAATATTAAATTGTCCCCCAATGGTTGAATTGGCTTCAAATAAATGTACTTCATGCCCACGTTGAGCTAATGTAATGGATGCGGAAAGCCCTGCCGGCCCTGCTCCCACAACAGCAATTTTCTTTTTAGTTATTGCTGGCAAAACAATGGTGGATAATTCTTTACATGCTCTAGGATTTACCAAACAACTGGCTGTTTTACGTTCGAATACATGATCTAAACATGCTTGATTACAAGCAATGCAAGTATTGATTTCATCGGTTCTTCCTTCCAAGGCCTTTTTAGGAAATTCGGGATCAGCCAAAAACGGTCTTGCCATCGAAACCATATTGGCATGGCCATCTGCTAGAATTTTTTCGGCCACATCGGGCATATTGATTCTGTTGGTTGTAATTAATGGAATGGATAATTTACCCATTAATCTTTTGGTAACCCAACTAAATCCTCCTCTCGGCACCATGGTGGCAATTGTAGGAACCCTTGCTTCATGCCAACCTATTCCAGTATTAATAATCGTAGCACCTGCTTTTTCAATGGCTTTTGCCAATTGTTCTACTTCTTCCCAGCTAGATCCATCTTCCACCAAGTCCAACATCGATAATCTATAAATGATGATGAAATTTTTGCCAACTGCTTCTCTTGTTCTACGTACAATTTCAATCGGGAATTTAATTCTGTTTTCATAAGTTCCGCCCCATTCATCGGTTCTATGATTGGTTTTCGAAACAATGAATTGATTGATTAAATATCCCTCCGAACCCATAATTTCAACACCATCATAACCAGCATCTTGCGCCAATTTTGCACAGTTTACAAAATCATTGATTGTTCTTTTTATACCGCCACTGCTTAGTTTCCAAGGTTTGAAAGGAGAAATAGGCGATTTGATAGCCGATGGAGCAACGCAAATTGGATGATATCCATACCTTCCAGTATGTAAAATTTGCATGCATATTTTACCACCTTCAGCATGAACCGCTTCGGTAATTAATTGATGTTGTTTTGCTTCGGTGCGGGTAGATAATTTACTGCCAAAAGGAGAAGTCCATCCAGCTCTATTGGGTGACACTCCACCAGTAACAATTAAACCCACACCACCTTTTGCTCGTTCAGCAAAATAAGCTGCTTGTTTGGCAAAACCATTTTTGCTTTCTTCTAAACCAGTATGCATAGAACCCATCAGGATTCTGTTTTTTAGTGTAGTAAATCCTAAATCGAGCGGTTCAAATAAATGTGGGTAATTCATAAGGCTTCATTCATAATTTATATTTCTGCTTTCATCTTTCTGCTTTCATCTTTCTGCTTTCTGCTTTCATCTTTCTTCTTTCTAACACTCGCTCAATCCCAATGGTACCTGCACTGCCAATCCACCATCAGCAGTTTCTTTGTATTTGCTATTCATGTCTAGTGCAGTAGACCACATCGTTGCAATTACTTTGTCCAAACTCACCAAGGCAAAATCAGGTGTGCTTTGTAATGCTAATTGAGATGCGGTTATTGCTTTAATAGCACCCATTGTATTTCTTTCAATGCAAGGAATTTGTACCAAACCTCCGATTGGGTCACAAGTAAGGCCTAGATGATGTTCCATGGCAATTTCTGCTGCCATCAATGCCTGCCTTTGTGTGCCGCCCATGCATTCTGTTAAAGCCGCAGCAGCCATTGCAGAAGATACGCCAATCTCTGCCTGACAACCACCCATTGCTGCTGAAATAGTGGCACCTTTTTTAAAAATACTACCTATTTCAGATGCGGTTAATAAAAACTGAATGATGTTATCGTCGTTTACATTTTCGCAAAAAGCTATATAATATTGAAGCACTGCTGGAATAACTCCTGCAGCACCGTTGGTAGGTGCTGTTACTACTCTACCAAATGAAGCATTCTCTTCATTCACAGCCAATGCAAAACAACTTACCCAATCTAATATATACTGAAAACTTCCACCACCTTTTTTAATAGCACTAATCCATTCATCGTAACTTTTATATGGTTGTTGATTGATTAATTTTTTATTAAGGTTAAAAGCCCTTCTTTGTACTTGCAATCCACCAGGCAATTCTCCTTGTGTATGACATCCTCTGAAAGTACAGTCTTTCATCGTTTCCCAAATCTTCCAAACACCTTCTTTTACTTTTATTTCTGAGTTCCAAGCCAATTCATTTTCTAAAACAATTTCATGTATATGCAATCCGGTTTTTCTACACCAATGCAATAAATCATCGGCGGTGTTTATTGGAAAAGGTAAATCAACTGGTTCTTTGTCTCCACCATTTTCACCCTCTTTAACTACAAATCCGCCTCCAACTGAAAAATAAGTTTCACTAAAATGATTGCCATCCTTTGTATTAATTAAAAAGGATAATCCATTTGGATGAAATGGTAAAGACTCATTGTATAAAAATTGAAGATCATTCTGAATGATAAAGGGCAATATTTGTTTGCCACCTAATACAAGAGATTGATTGTTTTCAATATCCTGTATTTTCTGGGTTATGCTATTAACATCAATGGTAACAGGATCTTCTCCACTAAGCCCCAATAAAACTGCAATATCCGTTCCGTGTCCTTTACCCGTTTTAGCCAAAGACCCGTATAATAAAACAGTTAATGATATAATTTGATCTAGTGGGTATTTTGCTTGTATAGATTCAATACATCGCTGTGCTGCCCTCCAAGGCCCAAGTGTATGTGAACTGGATGGGCCTACCCCTATTTTAAACATGTCGAAAACCGAAATTGATTCATGTGGCATTCAGTAAAGTTAAGAATTAAGAATTAAGAATTGAGCGTTATGAATTTAGAGCTGTGATTTATTGGGATTTTATTTTAAGTTTGATGGATGAGAACCTTTATTTGTATAGCCCTTTTTTTATTGAGCTTTGAAATCTTAACTGCTCAAAATGTCCAACAAAGTTCAAGTCCTAATCCTTTGGAAATGTTGCTGCAATCAAATCCAGCATTTAAAAATGCCATCTCCAATAAAGACAGCCTTCGGATTCAAATTGTATA
>JBILRH010000094.1:0-6859 GCA_044372715.1 Sediminibacterium sp.
AGGAGAACTGGGAGCAGGTATTACATTGGTAAGTGAATTATTGCCCAAAGAAAAAAGGGGTGTTGGTACTTCATTGGTGGCAGGCATCGGACTTTTTGGAGCAGTATTTGCATATTTTATTTATAAGGCAACCAATGATTGGAGGCTTTGTTATAAAATTGGAGGGGGATTGGGTATTGGATTATTATTGATGCGAATTTCTGTAGCTGAAAGCGGAATGTTTACCAATGTAAAGCACCAAGTAGGTGTTCAACGTGGTAATTTTTTGATGTTTTTGAATAATCGAAAAAGGTTTAAAAAATATTTATTGGCTATTTTGATAGGATTGCCTACATGGTATGTAATTGGTATTTTAGTTAATCTAAGCAATCGGTTTGCTAAAGAATTGTACGGAGAAAATAATATAGAAAGCGGAAGAGCAATCATGTATGCATATGTTGGTATTGCAATTGGTGATATTTTGATTGGACTTGTTAGCCAATATTTTAAGAGTAGGAAAAAGGCATTGCTTACTTTTTATACATTGTGTATGATTGCGTTGGTATTGTTCTACAGTAACTTCAATAACAGCGATAGCAGCATGTATGTTATTTGTGGTTTATTGGGTTTTAGTACGGGTTTTTGGGCCATATTTGTTACTATGGGTGCGGAGCAATTTGGAACTAATTTAAGAGCAACTGCTGCAACAACAATACCCAATATGGTAAGGGGTGCATTGCCATTAATAAATTTGTTGTTTTTAAACCTGCTTCAGAATTCATTGGGATATAGTTTATTGGAAAGTGGCATTATTACCGGAGTTATTGTTATGTCTATAACATTGATCGCTTTTTATTATACCGAAGAAACTTTCCATAAAGATTTGAATTATATAGAAACAACTGAGTTACCTTAAGCAAGAAAATAGAACCATGCTTTTTTTATTTAAAAAGAAACAAGTTCCTGAAAACGATTTAGTAGATCAAAAACCAAAAAAATTTTTGGTGATACGATTTTCTTCTATTGGAGACATTGTTTTAATAACTCCGGTGTTTAGATGTTTAAAGCAGCAAGTGGCTGGTGCAGAAATCCATTTTTTAACAAAAAAAAACTTCAAAGCAGTTACTGAAGCTAACCCATACATAGATCGTTTTCATTATTACAACAATAATTTAAATGAATTAATTACACTTTTTCGGCAAGAGCAATTTGATGCAATTATTGATTTGCATAAAAATTTTAGAACTTCATTGATTAAAATCCAATTGAATATTCCTGTTTATTCTTATAATAAAGAAAGTTGGGAAAAGTTTTTGCTGACAAAGTTTGGTATCAATCAAATGGCAAAAAGGCATATCACCAATCGTTGTATGGATGCCATTGCTCCTCTTGGTGTTGTAGATGATGGCATGGGTCTAGATTATTTTATCCCAATAACAGATCATGTAGATGCAGCTGATTTGCCTACTTCGCATTTAGCTGGTTTTATTGCTATTGTTATTGGAGCATCCTTTTTTACCAAAAAATTACCGGTTAAAAAATTACAAGCGCTTTGTATTGCATTGAACTTTCCAGTAGTATTAATTGGTGGAAAGGAAGATGTACATGAAGGCAATGCAATTGCAAGTATCGACGAAATTAAAATATACAATGCTTGCGGTAAGTTTAGTTTAAACGAATCTGCCCATTTAATTCGACAAGCTAAATTGGTTATTTCTCACGATACAGGATTTCAATATATCGCATGTGCATTCAATAAAAAAGTATTGGCTATTTGGGGAGGTACTTCTCCATTGCTAGATGTAGAACCTTATTATGGACTTAATCAGCTTATTGCACATGCAAATGCAGAGGCATATCAAAATTTTATAGTTCCAAACCTTTCTTGCCAACCATGTTCTAATTATGGCACAAAAAAATGCCCCAAAGGTCATTTTAATTGTATGCAAAATCAAGATGTTCAAGCCATTGCAAGCGTTGCAAAACAATGGGTATAAAAAAAGGCAGAAATTAGTTTCTACCTTTTTTTATAATATTTGGATTCGAATTAAAGTGTTTTCAATACTTCATTCATACTTCTTACTGCATCTGCACTTTTATTAAATGCTGCTTGCTCGTCGGCATTCAATTTAAAGTCGATCATTTTTTCCCAGCCATTTTTACCTATAGTTACCGGAACTCCTAAACAAATATCTTTTTGACCGTACTCACCCTCAAGGCTTACGCAACAAGTAAATAATTTCTTCTGGTCGCGAACAATACTTTCTACTAATGCAGCTCCTGCAGCACCTGGCGCATACCATGCCGATGTGCCAATTAGTTTAGTTAAAGTTGCTCCTCCAACCATGGTGTCATTAACAATTTGGTTCTGTTGGTCGGCACTTAAGAAATTGGTTACTGGTGCAGAGTTCCAAGTTGCATGTCTGATTAATGGAATCATAGTGGTATCTCCATGTCCACCCACTACTACTGCATTTAAATCTGAAGGGCTGCAACCTAAATGTTGGCTCAATTGATATTTAAATCTACTGCTATCCAATGTGCCACCCATACCAATAATTCTGTTCTTTGGTAAACCAGTTGAGGTTAATGCCAAATAGGTCATTGTATCCATTGGATTACTAATCACAATGATGATGGTGTTGGGAGAATATTTCAAAATGTTTTCACAAACACCTTTTACAATTCCTGCGTTGGTACCAATCAATTCTTCTCTTGTCATGCCAGGTTTGCGAGGTATACCTGAAGTAATTACTACTACATCACTACCTGCTGTTTTTGTATAATCATTTGTGCTTCCAACAATTTTAGTATCAAAACCTAAAAGAGCTGCAGTTTGCATCATATCCTGGGCTTTTCCTTCTGCTAATCCTTCTTTGATGTCTAATAAAACAAGTTCTGTACATAGCTCTTTACGCGCGATATTGTCGGCACAAGTTGCTCCAACGGCTCCTGCACCTACTACTGTAACTTTCATAATTGAGATATTTAGATTAATTAATTGAGGTTGTAAAGGTACAACTGTACAATTACTTTTTATGGATAAATTCGATTAATTCAGGCATTTCTACACCCATTCCCCAAGCTTTTACAAATTCTTTTTGATTGTTGTATAATGCTACAAATGGCGTGAACTTTACTTGATAGAAAGATGGGATCAAATATGTAGGATCTCTTCCCACTTTCATATTGGGGTATTGGTTGAGTTTGTATTTGTAATTAAATCTTTTGATGTCTTCAAAATCGCGATAAGAAGCCCAAATAAATAATACATTTTTTAAACTGTCTATTTTTTTAACAATTTCTGTTGCTTCATATTGACAATGATTGCATTCCGGACTGAAGTAAATAATTGCAGTGTAGTCATATTGAGGCAGGTCTTTTTTAGACAACCAACTGCTATCTGTTAGTAATAACTTAAAATCGGGGATGGCTTTGTTTTTTTGGTAAGGGGGAATGGTATCAATAGCCGATTGGGCTTTAGAAGATAAAGCTATAATTGCAATGATTAAAAAAAAGTATATTTTTTTCATTTTGATGTTTGCTGGTTTGCTTCCATCATTCTCATTTCTTTGGCGTCTTGTAAAAACTCTGAAGCGAATATGAAATTGTTTAGTAATTGATCTTTACTAAATATGATGTCTTTATTGGTTCCTTCCCATTGTTTTTTTCCTTGGTGTAGATAAACAATATGATCTCCAATTTCCATAACACTATTCATGTCGTGCGTTACAACTATTGTTGTGATATTGTATTCCAGTGTAATTTCTTTAATGAGCTTGTCAATTACCAATGAGGTTTGGGGGTCTAAACCAGAGTTGGGCTCGTCGCAAAAAAGATATTTGGGGTTTAAAACAATCGAACGGGCAATACCTACTCTTTTTTTCATACCACCGCTAATTTCTGCAGGAAATCTACTATGGGCTTCTGTTAAGTTTACTCGTTCTAATACTTCTGCAGCTCTTTTTCTTTTTTCGGCAAGCGTCCAATTGGTAAACATATTCAATGGAAACATTACATTTTCTTCAACAGTCATCGAATCGAACAATGCATTTCCCTGAAATAACATGCCAATTTTTTGACGAAGTAATTTTCTTTCTTTTGTTTCCATTTCAATCATATTGGCACCATCAAAAGCAATGATTCCAGACTCTGGTGCAAATAATCCTACAATACATTTAGTGAGTACAGTTTTTCCACTTCCACTGGCCCCAATGATAAGATTGCATTTTCCAGTTTCCATCACTGCACTAATTCCATCTAAGATGGTTCTACCCTGAAACTGCTTATGAATATCTTTTACTTCAATCATGAAACTGCAAACTACAAATTAGTTATCAATCTAAGTTGATCTGGTTTCTTAATAAATCCTCAAAAACATCTCTTTTCCTAATTAAATGCACCTGACCTTCTTTGAGCATAACTTGAGCAGGTAGAAACCTTGAATTATAATTACTTCCCATTTCAAATCCATAAGCCCCTGCATTGTTAAAAACCAATAAATCTCCCTCTCTTACTTCATTGAGTGGTCTATCCCATGCAAAAGTGTCTGTTTCGCAAATATTCCCAACAACAGCATAATGTAGAATTGAACCGTCTGGGTTACTTATATTATCTATTTTGTGATATGCATCGTAAAACATAGGTCTGATTAAGTGGTTAAATCCACTGTTTATACCTACAAATGTTGCAGCTTTGTTTTTTTTAATCACATTTACAGTTGTAATAAAACTACCCGACTCACTCACTAAATATTTACCGGGTTCAAACCAAACTTGAAAATTGCGGCCATATTGTTCTTTTAAACGAATCAGGGCAGCTTGCACTTTTTCTGATAATAATGCAATATCTGTTCCTGTTTCATTTTCTTTATAAGGCACTTTAAATCCCCCTCCTAAATCTAAAAAAACCAATTCAGGAAAAAGCGGAACTAAATCAAAAAAGATATCTGCTACTTGCATAAATATAGAAACATCTTTGATTTCACTTCCTGTATGCACATGAAGCCCCGCTATATTGATTTGGTATTGTTGCACTATTGCCAGAATGCTATCTAACTGTTCTAATGGAATACCAAACTTACTTTTATCATGGCCAGTAGAGATTTTTAAATTACCTCCTGCCATGATATTGGGAAGCAACCTGATTCCTACAGGATATGAATGTCCGTATTTCTTCCCAAATTTTTCGAGATTAGATAAGCTGTCTATGTTTACATTGATTCCCATGCCCACAGCCTCTTCAATTTCTTCGAATGCGATTCCATTGCTGGTATATAAAATATTGGAAGGGTTGAATCCAGCAAGAACAGCCAACTTCGCCTCATTGATTGAGCTACAATCGATATTACATCCAAGCCCACGAATGTGTTTTAGGATATTAATATTGGTTAAAGATTTACATGCAAAAAAGAATTGAGCATTTACACCTTTGAATGCATGTTGGAGTAATTGATACTGATCGGTAATTTTATCTGCATTGTATACGTACAATGGGGTGCCGAAATTTTCTGCAAGTGCAGTTAATTGATTATTGCTGATAGTAAGAGACATAGCGTAAAGATAATAACCAAACTTATTCAGGGTTATTTTCTTCTACAGAATTGTCGTTTTCTTCTTCTTTTTTAATAATCAATTCACCCTCTTCGTTAACTTCTATTACAGAAACATCACCTTCAATCGTTTCTTCGTTGATGATGGCATCTGCTATAGGTTGATCCGTAAAGTCTTCTGGTTTAATGATTGTTCCTTCTATTAATTGCTCAGCCAATACTTCCTTGATTTTTGGAAGATCAGCAGTGTTGTTGATTCCAAAATAATCCATGAATGTTTTTGAAGTAGCGTAAACCAATGGTTTACCAGGCATTTGCTCATTTCTTCCACTGATTAAAATGAGTTCCTTTTCCAAAAGTTTTTGAATACTATAATCGCTATTTACGCCTCTTATGGCTTCTATCTCACCCTTGGTAATTGGTTGTTTGTATGCAATGATGGCAAGTGTTTCCAGCGCTGCATTCGATAAACGCTTTAAAAACTTGTCTCCGTTTAATTGAGCTATTGTTTTATGGAAATCTTTCTTTGTAAGAAATTGCCAACCACCGCCGCTTTCACGAACTTCAAAAGGGTAGAACTCCGAATTGTATTTTTCTCTAATGCCTTCTACTGCCGATTCAACTTGATCTAAAGAAATTCTTTCTTCTAAAAAACCAAAACTATTGTTGATTAATTCAACAATATCTAAAGATGTTAATGGTTTCTCACTTGCAAAAATGAGCACTTCAATATGCGGAATTATTTCGCTTAAATCCATTGTAGAGAATTATGTGATAAGAATTATGAGATATCAGTTTTGAGTTGTATTCAAAGCTGAGTTAATAATATTATCCTTGTAATGCAGCAGCTCCACTAACAATCTCTGTTAATTCAGTTGTAATGGCAGCCTGACGTGCACGATTATAACTGATCTTCAGTGATTTTAATAATTCATTTGCATTTTCACTTGCTTTATCCATTGCTGTCATTCTTGCTCCATGCTCACTCGCATTTCCATCTAAAACAGCTTTGAACAATTGCGTATTTAAAATCTTTGGCATTAGTTCGGCAATCAATTGTTCTTTAGCGGGTTCAAAAATGAAATCCGATTTTTTTTGATTTGCTTTTTTGCTCACTTTCGGAATTGGTAAGAATTGCTCAGCTGTAAATACTTGTGTAGCTGCATTTTTAAATTCGCTGTAAACAATTTCTACTGCGTCAAATTCTTTGTTTTCAAAAGCTTTCATGGCAGCTTGAGCTGCAGCTTGAACTGCTTCAAAATGCAAATTCAAATAAATATCTTTAAAAGTTGCATCTGTTTTGTATCCTGCCTTTGTTAATCCTTCATA
>JBILRH010000009.1:0-26783 GCA_044372715.1 Sediminibacterium sp.
TTGTAAACGTTCTGCAACTTCTTCTATGTTTTTATTGGAATCATCCCATCCCAAACGGGTTTTAACAGTAACTGGCAATGAAGTACTTTTTACAACCGCTTCTGTTAAACGAACCATTAAATCGATATCCTTCAAAACTCCAGCGCCAGCTCCTTTTAATGCTACTTTTTTTACCGGGCATCCAAAATTAATATCTAGCAAATCGGGGTTTACCGTTTCTACAATTTTTGCACTTAAAGAAAGTGCTTCCTCATCTCCCCCAAAAATCTGAATACCCACTGGCCTTTCATAATCAAATATGTCTAACTTTTGTCGGCTTTTAATAGCATCTCTAATCAATCCTTCACTGCTGATAAATTCAGTGTACATAAGGTCTGCACCATTGTCTTTGCATACGGCTCTAAATGGAGGATCACTCACATCTTCCATTGGCGCTAATAACAAAGGAAAATCAGGTAGTATTATTTGATCAATTTTAACCATATTGCAGTGTATACCTTTTATCCTTTTTAGGTTATTTGCCTATTAGGAATTGGCGAAATTACAATCTTATTTTTAAAACAATGCGTCAGAAGCCTTTTGCAGCATATGGAAGTCAGTTTGGGTTATTACTTGCCCTATTAGGAATTTCATTGATTTTTGGTAGTTTATTAGTCGGTTTTATTGCCTCACAAGTATTTAAACTGCCTTTATTAGAAGCTGGAAATGCATTGTTAAAGCCACAAAACATGCAAATGGCGAGGTTACTCAATACCCTTGCTACTGGTATTTCCTTTTTTTTACCTGCTGTAGTCCTTGCAAGAATTAGCAGTAAAACTCCATTTCTGTCTCTTGGTTTTAATCAAACCATATCATTTAAGCAAGTCATATTGGTTTTATTTATTACTGTTGGAGGATTGTTTTTAAGTGGGTCTCTTGCTGCATTAAATGAAATGATTCCAATCTCGGCCTCATTCTTAAAAAAAGCCAGGGAATTAGAAGCAAATTATCAGACTACTATGCTTACAATGGCCACCATGAAAAACTTTGGCGACTTTTTATTAACGCTATTGGTATTAGCCTTAGCGCCTGCCATTTTTGAAGAAGTATTGTTTCGCGGAAGCATGCAAACTATTTTAATTGGATGGGTAAAAAGCCCTTGGGTTGGTATTGTTTTAACAGCGCTTATTTTCAGTGCTATTCATGGATCATATTTTGGCTTTTTACCAAGGATTGGTTTGGGTATTGTATTGGGATTGGTTTTTTATTTAAGTAAAAATTTATGGCTTTCTATTTTGATGCATTTTTTAAACAATGCAGTTGTAGTAACGCAAATTTATTACTTAACCAAAATGGGTAAACCTGTAAAAGAAGCCATGGAAGAAACCATGCCTATTTGGATTGGTGGCATTGCGCTAATTGGATTAATTGTTATCTTTCGTTTATTCCAGCAGGAATCTAAACAGGTTCAAATAAATCATCTATCCAATAATTCATATGAACTCGTGGACTAAAATTTTTACCACCCGCAATATTGCAGAAGCAAGTATTATTCAGGGTATGCTAGAAGAAAACCAGATCCCCGTTCAACAACTCAATAAGCAAGACAGTAGTTATGTAAATTTTGGAGAGATTGAATTGTATGTTCCCCTTCAATTTAAATTTACAGCAGCTCAATTGGTAGAACAAAGTTTGTTGAATTGATCTGCTTATCTTTACAGTCAACAATTCATATTCAATGGCGTTAAATCTGACTACACTTAGAACAAGAGCAATCACTGCAATTGTTTTTGTAGTTATTATGCTAGGTGGCATCATGTGGAATGAGTGGAGTTTTAGGTTTTTGTTTCAAATTATTCTAGTAGGATGTATTGCAGAATTGGTTAAACTCATTAGCATTATTGACCCCCACTACACTAAATTTCCAATGCCTATAGTAAAATATCTGGCTTTTGGAATTATTTATCTTTCCTTTCCCTTTGCGGCTTTAAGAGACTTGTATAAACATAGTGCAGATTATTTTACCGGACCCAATTGGATCTTGCCCATGTTCATCATTGCATCTATTTGGGTGAACGATACCATGGCTTATTTTGTTGGTTCGCTTTTTGGCAAAACACCGCTTTCTCCAATTTCACCTAAAAAAACATGGGAAGGAACTATTGGAGGTGCTGTTTTAGCTGTTTTGGTGATTGGTATGGGTGGTCATTTTATTTGGAATTTCTCGATCAATATTTTGGCATTAATTGCAGCTACTGCAGCAATTGCAGGTACTTTGGGTGATCTATTAGAAAGTAAGATCAAAAGAATGGCTGGTGTAAAAGATAGTGGCAATATTATGCCGGGCCACGGTGGTTTTTTAGATCGTTTCGATTCCCTTTTAATAGCTGCGCCAGCAGTTTGGTTGGTTTTAAAGCTTTTTTTATAAGCTTTCTGCATTTTAGGATTTACATTTGCCCTTCAATAGATGCCAATGACCATACATAGAGAAGGATACAGAACAATTGCCATAAGTGCTTTTTTGTTTGGAGTTATCAATATGATTTCTTTTAGTTTTTTGAGTAGCCATTTTCCATGGTTGACCATTGCATTGTTCATTGCTACCTTAGGATTGTTTTTATTTTTGGTTTCATTTTTTAGAATTCCGAATAGAACGCATACGATTAATGAGCATCAAATAATTTGCCCAGCTGATGGAAAAGTAGTGGTGATTGAAGAAATTACCGACGTAGAATACTTTAAAGACAAAAGAATACAAGTAAGTATTTTTATGAGCCCTGCCAATGTGCACGTGAATCGCAATCCAATGGATGGGCTTGTAACGTACAATCAATATCATAAAGGCAAGTATTTGGTGGCATGGCATCCAAAATCATCCACGGAAAATGAGCGCTGGAGTGTTGCTGTAAAAAATAATTTTGGTGAAATTTTATACAAGCAAATAGCAGGTGCATTGGCAAAGAGAATTTGTAATTATACCAGTGTAGGACAAACTGTAAAGCAAACAGAAGAGTATGGATTCATTAAATTTGGTAGTAGGGTAGATGTGTTATTGCCTGTTGGTACTACTATAAATGTTGAACTAAACCAAGTGGTTAAAGGTGGTGTAACAGTTTTAGCCTCCTGGTAATCAATGCTTTGTCAATTTTAACAGATTTCTTATTTACCATTTCATCAAATTCAGTAACTTCAATTACAAACTTTAAAAAACGATAATTATGAAAAAAGTATTGGTTTTAGCAACAGCGGCATTTTTATTTACTGGAGTTGCATTTGCTGGTGGTGATGGTAAAAAATGTGCAAAATCTAAAGAGTGCGGTAAAGAAATGAAAGATTGCAAAATGAAAGAAGGCAAAGAAATGAAAGATTGTTGCAAGAAAGAAGCCGCAACTGCTTCAAAAACAACAACTAAGTCTGCAGCTAAAAAAGCATAATACCTTAAATTGACCTTCAATAAGGTTGATGGGTTAAAAAAATATTCCCGGTTACCTCAGGTAGCCGGGTTTTTTATTTAAAATATGTTTTCTAGTTCCTTTAAATGATATACTGTATAAGTAGGTTGAATATCGGTTATTGCGTTTATATGGTTTACAAAAACAGCATCCATGCCAATATTCATGGCTCCAATTATATCAGCTTCTAAATTGTCTCCAATCATGATACTTTTATCAATAGACGCTCCTGCTTTTCCCAAAGCATGTTCAAAAATGGCTTTATTGGGCTTTAGGCTATTGCTTCCTTCAGACGTAATCACTTCAATAAAATAACTGCTGATATTGCTTTTTTCGATTTTATTAAATTGAACTTTTTCAAATCCATTGGTTATCAAATGCATCTGATAGCCCTTATTTTTTAAGTAGGATAAAATTTCTGTTGTATAAGGAAATAGCTTGTTTTTATCGGGTAAAATTTCTAAGAAGCTTGCTCCCATTTTTCTGGATAATGCTTCATCGGCAATTTTAAAATCAAGCAAAGAAAGCCACATTCGTTTCCATCTCAACTCTTCTTGTTTCAGTTGCCCTTTAGAATATTTATCCCATAGTCGATGGTTGTGGTAGCTGTATTTTTCAAAAAAAGCATCGAAGTCTGGAACTCCTTTTTCGCTTAACTGGTTGATGTTGTAAACGTCTAACATGGCTTCTTTTGAATTGGTTTCAAAATCCCATATTGTATGATCGAGGTCAAAAAAAAGATGTTCGTAATGCATGCAGCGAAATTAGTAGTTTGTACTTAATTGTTGTCTGAATTATTACGCGATAGAAGTTGTAATTTTATTACATGAATATTATCATTACCGGAGCATCTAAAGGTATAGGCAAGGCAATTGCAGAACAATTTGCAATTGATGGGCATACCATTCTATTATGTAGTAGAGGAGAAAAATCACTCTATGATACAGTTGCAGATTTGCAAACTAGGTTTCCTGAATCTACTATTAAAGGCAAGGTTTGTGATATGAGCAACAAAGCATCTGTGCTTGAATTTGCTGAATGGTGTTTAAACCATGGAGGGCCTGATATAGTTGTGAACAATTCAGGTAATTTTATTGCAGGCTCTGTTCACAATGAAGCAGATGGGGTTATTGAAGAAATGATCAGTACAAACCTATATAGCGCTTATCATTTTACAAGAGCAGTTTTACCATCTATGATCGCTGCTACAAAAGGGCATATTTTTAATATTTGTTCAATAGCCTCTTTAAACGCATATCCAAATGGAGGAAGTTATAGTATCAGCAAATTTGCATTGCTAGGCTTTAGTAAAAATTTAAGGGAGGAGTTAAAGCCGAAAGGGATTAAAGTTACTGCCGTTTGCCCTGGGGCAACATTGAGTGCTAGTTGGGATGGATTTGACATTGATCCTGCTCGTATTATGGAAGTAAACGATATTGCTAAAATGATCTATGCGGCTGCACATCTTTCTCCAATGGCAGTGGTAGAAGATATTGTG
The DNA here is from genome assembly GCA_044372715.1 of Sediminibacterium sp. Taxonomy (GTDB): domain Bacteria; phylum Bacteroidota; class Bacteroidia; order Chitinophagales; family Chitinophagaceae; genus Sediminibacterium. Next base: position 4,930 of record JBILRH010000009.1, read on the forward strand.
ATGAGGCCTCAATTGGGAGATCTATAATCCATAACATTTTCATAATCATTCCGTAACATTCTATTTACATGTAGTTGGGAGTTTTACTAAACTCCTACTAATGGAAAAACGCCCACTCGATGTTGTAGTTATGAGTGACCTGCATTTGGGTACTTATGGTTGCCATGCTACGGAAATTGTTAATTACCTCAAAAGTATTCAACCACAAATTTTGGTGTTGAATGGAGATATAATTGATATCTGGCAATTCAATAAACGATATTTCCCTACATCCCATATGCAAGTGATCAAAGAGATCATAAACCTTTTATCTAAAGGAACCAGGGTGATTTATATTACGGGTAATCATGATGAATCACTACGCAGATACAGTGATATGGCCATGGGCAATTTTCAACTCACCGACAAACTGGTAATGGAAATCAATGGTAAAATGACCTGGATTTTTCATGGAGATGTATTTGATGCAACCACAAAGGGGAGTGCTAAATTTTTAGCCAAATTAGGCGGACATGGATATGATTTACTCATTCTAATCAATAGCTTTTTGAATTGGTGTTTGAAAATCATGGGTAAAGAGAAAATGAGTTTTAGTAAAAAAGTGAAAAACAGTGTTAAGAAAGCTGTTGCTTGGATTGGAGATTTTGAGCAAACTGCAGCTGAGTTAGCCATTGAAAAAAAATATGATTATGTGATTTGCGGGCATATTCATCAACCACAAAAAAGAGAAGTATTTACCAAAGATGGATCGGTTACTTATTTGAATAGTGGTGATTGGATAGAAAATTTAACAGCCTTGGAATACACGCATAATGAATGGACTATTTTTCAATATGATGAAAAAGATTTTATGGCAAGCACAACGCCTGTTGTAGCAATGGAAAGAAAGTTGCCTCAACTGAATGTAGTTACAGACGAGATCGCTTTATTTATTCATTCTTTAGCATTACAGTCATGAGGATATTATACGCTGTACAGGCCACCGGAAACGGACATATCAGCAGAGCCATTGAATTATTGCCATTTATTGAGCAATATGGAAAAGTAGATATATTCTTAAGTGGCAATAATTGCCATTTAGATGCAGAGCTTCCTGTTAAATTCAGGAGTAAGGGGCTAAGTTTATTTTATGGAAATAAGGGTGGATTGGATTATTGGAAGATGGTCAAAGATTTTAGTTTACGAAGAATTTGGAAAGAAGCAAATAGCTTACCTGTTGATCAGTATGATATTATTTTGAATGATTTTGATAGCATTACTGCATTGGCATGTGCCTTAAAAAAGATACCCAGTATTGGTTTTGGGCATCAGGCAAGTTTTCAGAGTAAAGCTACTCCAAGAGCAGCAAAAAAAGATCTTGCAGGTGATTGGGTGTTGAGCCATTATGCACCAGCTTCTAATTATATAGGATTGCATTTTAAGCAATTTGATGATTTTATTTTCTCTCCAATTTTAAAACATACTGTTGTTAATGCAGAACCAACCAATCAGGGATATGTAACTGTTTATCTTTCTCATTACAATGATATGGTTGTAAAAAATGCATTAGCGCCAATTAAAGATATTCAGTTCCAAGTATTTTCAAAAAAAGTGAAACAACCATTAACCGAAGGAAATATCACCTTTTTACCAATCAGCAACGATGCATTTACCCAAAGTATGATTCATTGTGCGGGAGTAATTACTGGAGCTGGTTTTGAAACACCTGCTGAAGCATTGTATCTGGGAAAAAAATTATTGTGTTTGCCAATTAAAGGTCAGTATGAACAATTGTGTAATGCAGTTGCATTAGAAGAATTTGGAGTGCCAATTATTGATATCATTGATGATCAATTTGCTTGGACAGTTAAATGCTGGTTAAACGGATTAGCCCCAAAGCTATTGCAATTATCACATTCAACTTATGAGATTGTTCAGCAAACAATAGCTTTAGCTAAAAGTGCAAAAAAGAATGAAACTCCCTTCATTCATTTAAGCGAAGATGATTTAATGGCTATGTACTAACTAGATTACACTTGCTAAGAGTATCTGCCAAGCAGCATCAACATTATTTTGGTTGAGTAATTCCGATGCATATATATGCAACTCCTTTTCCATTTCACTCGGATTGATAGAATAGTATTGAAAAATATTCTTTAATCGATCATCGTGAAACGTAGGGTCTATATGGGGGATTGTAGTAACGTTTGCCAATTGACCTAGATGATTGCCAGTTAGAAATTTGCTATTGCGAATACTTTCGGGAAGCAAATCAATTCCAATACCCAATGCTGTATTTGGTTTGGCTACTTTAAATAAATTGGAACTGTCTATTTTAGTATACCAATCTCCACCCAAACGAGCTACATGGTGCATTTTGGTTTGATCAATCATATTACCTTCGGCATTTAGTATTGAATCATCTATATGCATGCACAATACTTCTGCAATTACCAACTGGCCAGCTCCTCCCTGATCTCCCAAAGACTTTACTTCGTTTACCCTGCATTCTAATTTGATTTTTGCTTCCTTCACCATGGGAGGCTTTACCATTGTTGCAGGTTCTTTGGTAAATCCAGCTTTGATAAATTCATCTACTCCTTTAGCAAATTCACAACTAGACAAACTCATTTGTTGTACCATATCATAATCAACCATATTGATTACACATTCCGGCACTTTCAATACATTTTCTAAACTGTGTTTTATTGTATTGTCGCGGCCTTTTCTGGAAGGTGAAAAAATAACGATGGGCGGATTAGAAGAGAATAAATTAAAGAAACTAAATGGACTAAGGTTTACATTTCCTTTCGAATCAATGGTACTTGCAAAACAAATGGGTCTTGGTGCAATAGCATGTTGCAACCAAGCTTGTTTCTCCATTATTTTTAAATCGGCTAAACGAATAATCATATTTTCTTTTTTGCTAGGATAGAAAAATCAACATCGTCTTTTACAATCGTATTACTCAATTTACCAATTCCTTCTATTTCCATTTCAACTGTATCTCCTGCTTGTAACCATTGTTCGGTATAATTTGGATCGTTGAGTTTGCCTGTTCCATTCAATTCTAAGAAACAACCAGTACCAACAGTTCCACTTCCTATTACATCTCCTGGATGAATATCTACCCCATAAGCACAGCGTTCGATAATCTCTGCAAATGTCCAATCCATTTGAGCCAGATTTCCCTCACTCACTTGAACTCCATTCACCCAACACTTCATAGAAAGATTCCAGGCTTTACCGGTATGACCTTCTTTGCAAGGCACTTCGAATGCTTCGAGTTCATCTAGTGTAACCAAGCATGGTCCTATTACAGTTGAAAAATCTTTTCCTTTTGCTGGTCCAAGATTGAGCAACATTTCTTCCATTTGCAATCTGCGAGCACTCATATCATTCATAATCATCAAACCACCGATATAATGATCGGCTTCTTCTGCAAGTATATTTCTTCCTTGCTTGCAAATAACAATTGCTGCTTCTAATTCAAAATCCAATTTCTCAAAATGATCGGGCATGCATTTGATTTCACCTGGGCCTTGTATGCTGTGGTGATTGGTAAAATAAAATATAGGATATTGGTCAAATTCTGGAATCATATCTACCTTTCTATTTCTTCTTGCCGCTGCAACATGCTGTCTAAAAGCATATCCATCTCTGCAGGAGGTAGGAAATGGAACAGGTGCCAATAAAGCCAGATCTTCTATAGCAATTCCATTGTCTTTGCTAATTCTACCAGACTTGATGGCCGCTTCTGTTTCTTTTGCAATAGGAAATAAATCTTCCCAATACTGTAAAAACATATTCATACTATTGGGTAATTCCGGATGCATTAAATCGCAATCAAATAGCAATCCATCTACCAAGAATGCCAATTGATCACGCCCTTCGGTCATATATGAAACAAGCTTCATCGTTGATTATTTTATGTTGCGAAATTAGGTGAATTGGGAGCATTATCGTTTGTATATTTAAACAATAATTGAATGATATGGGTAAAAAATTGCCACTTTTCATTTTAGGACTGCTTACAATTATTACTCTGTCTGCCAGGGATAGTTCTTGGATTCGGATTAATCAATTGGGTTATTTGCCATCAGGCATTAAAGTAGCTGTTTGGTGTACAAAAGAAACCACTACAAGTACTCGATTTTTTTTAGTAGACGTTTTAACAAATAAAAAAGTATATGCTAATACTGTTGGAAAATTATTTGGAAAATATGGTCCATTTCAACAAACGGCACGTTTGGATTTTTCGGCTTTCAAACAATCTGGGAAATTTTATATTCAAGTAGGAAATACCCAATCACCTGCTTTTTACATCAATCAGCATGTATATGATGGCACTGCTGATTTTTGTTTACAATATATGCGACAACAAAGAAGCGGCTTTAATCCATTTCTGCAAGACAGCTGCCATACGCACGATGGATATACCCTATATGCTTCATCGGTTGGTTTATCTGATAGCACCCATATAGATGCAACAGGTGGATGGCATGATGCCAGTGATTATTTGCAATACAGTTCAACTTCTGCAAACGCCACCTATCATTTATTAATGGCTTACAGAGATTACCCTACTGTATTTAAAGATCGGTTTTCTATCAATGGTTTGATGGGGGCTAATGAAAGGGCAGATGTATTAGATGAGGCAAAATGGGGTTTAGATTGGCTTGTAAAAATGCATCCCAAACCCAATTGGATGTTTAATCAACTGGGTGATGATAGGGATCATAGAGGTATGCGAATTCCTAAAGAAGATACTTATTATGGAAGAGGATTTGAACGACCTGTATATTTTATTGATGGAAAGCTTCAACAAAGAGGTAAATTTCTGAATAATACAACAGGCACAAGTTCTACTGCTGCTAAATTCAGCGCTGCCTTTTCTTTAGCTGCAACCATGTTTGAAAAGGAGAAGGAATTTTTTCAGTCAAAATCAAAAACTGCCTATCAGTATGCATATCAAATACCCGGTGTTACTCAAACTGTATCTGTTGTATCGCCTTATATTTATGCTGAAGATAATTGGGTAGATGATATGGAATTAGCCAATGCGTCTGCGTTTTGGCAAAATAAAAACGAACGATTGCAAAAAGCGTTTTCATTTGCGTTGCAAGAACCCCTTACGCCATGGTTGGGAAAAGATACAGCCAGTCATTATCAATGGTATCCTTTTATTAATTTAGGTCATTATGAATTGGCCAAACAATTAACTGGTTTTAAAAAAGATACAACTATTGGGTTTTATAAAAAAGGCATAGAGGCAGTTTGGCAAAAAGCAAAACAGAATGCTTTTTATAGAGGAGTGCCTTTTATTTGGTGTAGTAATAATTTAACAGTTGCATTTGCAATGCAATGTAAATGGTATGCAAGTTTATCTGGTAATCATCAGTACGATCAGTTGGAACAGGCCAATATAGATTGGTTATTCGGCTGTAATCCTTGGGGAACAAGCATGGTATATGGTTTGCCCGAACGCGGTGATACGCCAATAGATCCTCATTCTGCTTTCACTCATTTAAAAAATTATCCTATCAATGGGGGATTGGTAGATGGACCAGTTTATACCAATATATACAAGAATTTGATCGGCATACAATTAAAAGATGCCGATGAGTATGCACCATTTCAAAGTGATTTAGCGGTATACCATGATGATTATGGCGATTACAGTACCAATGAACCAACAATGGATGGAACTGCTAGTTTGATTTATTTGTTGGCTGCTCAAGAGGCTTCCGTAAAAGCTAGTATTGTTATCGCAAATCCAACTATTGAAAAACATACGATCGATCATGGTGCCATCATTAAAACAGTTCCAACAATCAAACAATCAATTGCTTTGGTATTTACAGGCGATGAGTATGCCGAAGGATTATCCTTTATCGATTCGGTTTTGAAGAAAGAAAAAATCAAAGCCGGGTTCTTTTTTACGGGCAGAATGTATCGCAACAGGCAGTTTCAATCTTCCATAAAAAAATTAATCAATGCGGGCCATTATATGGGTCCTCATAGCAATGACCATTTATTATACAATGACTGGGTTAAGCGCGATAGTTTATTGGTAAACTATCAACAGTTTAGTGATGATTTGAATAATAATCTTACTGCAATGGAAGATATTGGCATTGATGTAAAAAATGCTCAATTATTTATTCCGCCCTATGAATGGTGGAATGATTCTGTAGCTACTTGGACACAATGGAAAGGAATGCAGCTATTTAGTTTTACTCCAGGTACGTTTACCAACGCAGATTATACATGGCCAGAAATGGGAAAACAATACCGATCGAATGCTTTCTTAATGGATAAACTTTCCGAATTGGTTATGCAGCCCGATAAGTTAAATGGTGCTATTTTATTGATTCATGTAGGAACTGATCCAAGAAGGAAAGAAAAATTTTATCATCAGCTTCCTGCATTGATTGATTTATTGCAAAAAAACCAGTTTACATTTAAAAGAATTGACCAATTATTGCAGTAGATCAAGTTTACCATGCATCTTCGGATTCGTCTGGTTTTGGTTGTTTGTATTTTTCTCTAGCTAATTTTTTTTCAATTTGCCTTTGAATAATGGCATCTGCTATAAGAATAGCTGCATTGGTATCTGTTCTGGTTTCTAATAAATACTTGATTTTGGCTTCATCCACATCAATTCGATACAAAGCATAAATGAGTTTCTCAAAATCATGAACTATCAAGTAATTAATAGTTTGAATTAACTCGTCACGATTTAATTGGTCTACTGTTGCAATATCTAAATTGTATTCAATCATCTTTCTCTAGGTTCAATATTTTTCAATAACGCCCAGTCCAAAAAGGGCAAAATCATATTTAGCTGGATCCAATGGGTCCAGCTTTTTTAGGTAGTTGCTCAACTCTGCTGCTGCTTGCCAATCAATTTGTTTTCTTTCTAATAAATTAAATCTTTTAGCAACCCTGGCAACATGTACATCAATGGGGCAGATCAATTGCGAAGGATTAATCTTTTTCCAAATGCCAAAATCTACTCCTTGTTTGTCTTTACGTACCATCCATCGCAGATACATGTAGGTACAGGTAATTAAGGTAGTTAAAATTTTAACACAACTAATTGATTACCAAATTACTAAAAATGCGTATAGGAATCTACACCCGGTCAGAAGATTTAAGACTACCAACTTTAATCTGGTTAGACAATCATGGATTCGACAGTTTTGAAATCTACCCAGAAACTGTGAACGAAGAGTATGAAGATATTTTCCAGAGAGAACAGCTAAATATGATGCTCTATGATATTGAGATGAGTCATCTTGATGCGGTTTATGTTGATGTTTTAAAAATTATATCACCTATAACCGTAAAAGTGTTTCAGGTACTAATTGAAGTCCAGAAGCTGAACGTCCCAATTTTTTTTAGGGTTGGCAAAATAGAACCATCCGATGAGTCAATAAGACACTTCAATGAATTATTCATTTCCCAATGGAAAAAGTTTAGGGAAGATTCAGATAACATAAATTTCGATATGGTGCTAAAGGATCCAAGTGACGATTAGATAACCTTTTGATTGGTTTCACTTTTATTAATTCTGAAACAATTGTTTTAAATAGCTGAAATTCAATCTCTTAGTTTTTGAATATAAAAAAATAGTTTCATAAACATCTTTTATTCTCATAAATGAAACAAAAATGAAAAAGAAAAAGTATACAACTTCAGATTTCTTAACGACCGATGAGTTGAACAGAGCTATTAAGTATTTTCATAGAAACAAGCAGCCCAGAATGGCTTTGCTTCTTGAGTTTGGTTCAAAAACTCTATTAAGATATTCTGATCTAACACGAATTAAATGGATTGACGTTCTCAATAAGGAAATACTTGATATAAACGAAAAGAAAACTGGAAAGCGCAGAGAGATAACCATAGGATCTTCATTGGCAGATTCAATCCAAAATACTTACTTGTTGTTGAAGCCAGCTAGTACAGAAGAATTCATATTTGATAAAAGTATTCAATACGTTAATCGAGTTCTAAAAAAACTTACAATTGAACTTAAATTAACTAGAAAGAACATAAGCACACACACTTTCAGGAAAACCGGAGCAAGATATGTCTGGGCTTCAAATGGTTATAGCTCAGAATACTTAACACGTCTTTCAGATCTCTTAAATCATTCCGGAGAAAATATAACTAGAAGATATCTAGGTATTTCTAGGGAAGAAATTCAAAATATATATGTTGGATTTGATGAGATGGTTTAGTTCAAATCAAGTGATGGATTTGAACTTATAATAAGCAATAAATTCGAGCATTGCAGCAATTAAAGCATCACCAGATGTTTGAATCTCAAGTATTACATCGTCGTCATAATTTATATTAAAACTATTTAAAAAGCTATATACAATTTTAAATTCCTCGCTGCTAATCTGGAAATCATTTGAATAATATTTGTCAAGTAAAACCCTGTTTATAAGTATTTTTTCAGAATAGCCGTTATTGATTCGCATGAGACTCTATATTTGATGTGGATTTATTTTTAATCAATTTATGCATAGCAAGGTGGTTAGCTAAAAAAACAGATCTATACACCATGGTATGAATTATCATTGAATTACGATATAATTGGTGCTGATTTCCCATATTTTTCAATGAGATTTCGGATGATTTTACTTTTATCTATTGGGTTCGTTTTAGTTTTTACACCTAGTTTATTTTCAATTATGATACCTTCTAGTAATTTTAGGTACTGGTTTTCTGATATCCGAACCACCAATGTTCTATTGAAATTTCGACTTTTATTTTCCATATCTCTATAAATATGTATTACTTTAAAAGAAATCAATTACCATAATCCTTTGAGTTGATTTCTATTAGTAAATCATCGATATTAATTAGATTAAAATCCCAATAACTATAAACTGTAGTCTTACTTAGATTAGTCAATTTAATTACCTTAGATTTAGTTACTTCTTCATCTTTTTCCTTCAATTCTTGCTTGGCATTTATAATTTTAAGAATACTTTTATTTTTCTTTATTGATCCATTCAATTTATTTGAAATTCCAATTTTTTGATTTTTGGATAAACTAGCGTTTTTATTGAAGTGGACAAGTTTCTTCTTACTGGTTGAGTATAGTTTTTCAGACTTGTAAGATCTTATTAAACCATCAATAACTTTTTTGAAATTTACCTTAGACATGGGTTCGGAACCAGTATTATTTATGTTGATATGATTTAATAAAGTAATTGCATATTCTATAGGTAAATCAGGATTAAGTTCAATAAAGTTTGCGAATATTGAAGTATAGGTTTTTATCTTTTTACCATCTGGAATATATCTTGGAATATACAATTTATTGAAGTCAACTTCTTTTATATCTACTACATCCTTATCTATGTTAACATTTGTTGTCCAATTTGTATTCGATAAGACTTCATTAATAGTTGGTTTATTGGTAAAATCCAGTGTAATATTTTTCCCCCTTTTCATTTTACACTGAGTTTTACCTTTTCTTTCTGTGTTTTTCTTAGAAGTATCAGATTTGTTGTTTAAATGATCGAAAATCGTGGGTGGAATTAATATAACATTACTGTAATTTTCATAGGGGTCTTTGTCACTTGGGATGAACCAACATTGACCAATACCTTCTGTTTTAGAATCAATTTCAGATTTTAATTTCGGAAAGTGAGTTTCTATTATGTAGTTTCGTAAAACTTTATATTCTTCTTCACTCTTAAAGCTAACACCAGAATACTTGATAATAGCGGAGATGCCTCCCATGCTAACTGAGTAGGAAACAAATGAAACCTTGTCGCCATACATTTCAATAAATTGTCTTTTGAGCTCTGGTGTTTTTGTGATGTCTTTTCTATCTATATCGAAATAGATGTACCCACTTGAAAATAGAAAATTTAATTCAAATTCGCCTGGTTCTATTAGTGATCTCTTTCGTAGTATAGCATTTACTGTTAAATAGGAAATTTCATCTTTTTTTAATTTATAAAGTTCATTCCCATTTTTATCTCTTACATCTCTAGCCCTAAGATCTCTGATTTCAATAATTTTATCTTCCTCAGGATTGTTTTTAACCAAATAACTCACTGATAGCAAGTCTATTATTTCGTTTGGAAAGATATTTTTAATGCCTCCATAAAATATTGAAAACATTTACGTGTGAACCATAAATAATCTTTGCAGATAGATCATTTAGTGGTATTAAACAAAATCTTATGCGCTCATGATATCTCTGCTTTCTATCAGTCCTAGCGACTTAATAAAATATAAGTAAAAAAAGCCAGAAAAAAAAACGAGATTGGTTTTTTTAGGAAAGATTTACCTAAAATGCGAAGTTTGGGAATGCACCAACAAAAATTTATTGGGTTAGGCTTTCTGAAGTTTTACAGAAGATGATTATAGTTACTTATTCTGCTCAATAATTTTTTTCAATTCTTCCGGTATCTCCATACTTTTAAGTGGTGGCACATTTGCTCCGCCGGTATTACCAACTGGAATTTCACCAACAAAAGATTTAACACCACCCACTAGTAAGCGGGGAATTTGACCAATAATTTCCCTTACATCCTTTATTTTGATACCAAATACTAACATTTTCCAATGAACCAGCGTGTGATGATATGGATAGGGTTGTCCAAGGATATGGGCACGCTCAAGATGATGCCAGCTTGACCTGAAATCATTCACTTTTAAATATCTACCCGCAATTTCTAACTCTTTAAGAAAAAAAGGGGTTAGCCTATCAGGCATTTTTGTTTGTATTTTCATTTTTTAAAGAAATAAAAAAGGTACACTATGAAAGTATAACCTTTTTATCATTATTGCTCCCCCTTTTCAACGAAAGATGCAGCTATAATGCGATTATTGACTATGTGACTAGTAGGAAATTGAAGGGGTGAACTTCGTGCAGGTTTACAGGAAGTCACTATTTTATTCCTTTCACCATATATCCTTGCTTTCTAAGTAGCTCAAGCACACCTTGACTTCCATTCAAGTGTCCAGCACCCACTGCAAAAAAAGTAGATGATTTCTTCATGGCAGATTCCATAACTGGAATCCAATTACGATTTCGACGATCTAGTAATAATTCCTGACTACCCATCATTTCGGGAGATTCGACCATGAGCTGGTACAGCGCTTCTAGGTCTTGACTCTTATAGACGACACTCATACGAGTAAATTCTTTTTTCTGAGCATCAAAATCGTTAACCATATTCATAATTGAACGAATCTCAAGTGAATCTGGAATGGCATCAAATACACCAATCTGCTCTTCTACTTTTTCTAGCCCCAATAATTCTTTCTTCTGCTCGCTAGCCATTTTTACAAAGTTCAGATCATAAGATTCCATTGTAGCACAAGGCAATGAGCGTTGGGCAAGAAGACTCATAACCATCATCGGCTTAAAACTATTGAACATAGAAAGGTTCATATTAAGTTCCTTTTTTAAGAAGGCGTCTAACTTATTGAAATCAGTTTCACTAAATTTCTCTTTCAAAGATTCTTTCCCTATTAGTTGCATATTCTGCATCATCTTACCCTGAAGCTGCGGATCATCCATATCAAGCTCAAGATATACTTGCTTGCTGCTTGAGAATTTTTGTTTAACACTTTCAGAAAGAAGAAAATCTTCTTTACAGATCATATGGATTGTACCAAACAAATAAGAGGGTGCCTTTAATCCATTACCACTTATTTCCCAAAGTAATGTTTTCTTATTTTCGACCTGAGCTTTTGATTGAAAAGTGCTTAATGTGACCAAAATGATGATAAAACATTTGGTGCTAATTTGAGTTAGATTCATCCATTTCATAAGATATATTTTTTAGTTTTAGAATATGTTTACCATATAATTGAAAGATGTACCAGCGGTTGATGTAGTATCCAATAAATTCAAGTCCAATACCAATTGCTACAATAATCACAATTTCTTTAGTTTCCGGTATTGAAATTTTTTCGCCAGGTGTATTAATATAGGAAAAAACTACAGCAAAAAAATAAGCCAATGCGATACTCAGGTTACTAGCTTTAAAGTAAAGTTTAACTAGTTTTTCAAGTGAACTGATTTGAAGATTTAAGTTCGTCTTTACATCTTGATGTCTGCCTTCCATGCCACGAAGTAGTTTGTATTTGTACCTAGCGTAAATAAAAAAGAGTATGGCAGCAAAAATTAATAGAATATTATAATACAAATAAACATCTTTTCCGATAGTTAAGGTGGTTAATAAAATAATCCCATAAAGCAATATTATACTGAATACCTCCCACTTTAGATTTCGTTTCATTTTAGCAATAGGATCTTTCGAAGTCTGATTAAGTAAGTGATGAAACGCGTCTTCATTAATTATTAATGAAGAATTTTCAGCATTGTTCCATGTTGTTTTTAATTGATCAAGTTCCATACTATTTCTCTTTCGTGATTTGACGAAGTTTTTCTTTTATTCTATTCATTTTAACACGAAGTGTACCCTGACTGATACCTAGTACCTCTTCCATTTCCTCATAACTTTTGTCATCGAGATAAAGCATAACAATTGCTTTTTCAACTTCAGTAAGTTTGCTAATTGCACCGTACAAAAGGTCTAAATTTTCTTGGTAGCCGCTAGTGTCATTTTCTTCCACCTTATCCTCGAATATAAAACCTATAAAACTCAAGGAAACCTTTGATTTGCTTCTTCGCTTTTGAGTAAGTGCAGTATTAAGTGCAATCCGATATATCCAGGTACTTATTTTGGATTCATTTCGAAATCTATTGAATGACTTCCATAGCTGTAAAATGATTTCTTGGAAAAGATCTTGTTTTGTTGAATTATCTGATGCATATACGTGACATATTTTATGAATCATTCGTTCATGCTGACGTAAAACATCTAAAAAGTCTTTCTCGGCCAATGAATTTAATTAAAGTGATTTTGCATATAAGTTGCATGAACTTAGAAAAAGTTACAACATTGAATGAAAAAATGAATTCTTAGGAATAGGAGAGATGAATAAAATATACCTTATTATTCTATTTATGGATATTTTGGATTGGGTTGAGTTTTGTCTGCCAAAATAAAGGGGATATCTAAAAAATCAAGGGCTACTACTTTAATCACTAAAAGTTGAATATTTCAATTTTTTTTTGGAAATTATTTTTTGAGGTTTTCAGTAATTTTTCAATTTTTTAGATTTTTCTGGGGAATATTTTTTTGAGGAAGCGGCCCCCTTGTTCGAACCTAAGAATAAGCGGAATTTAAGGCGAAATACGACCCTCTTCCTCCGGCGGGCGCCCCAGGGGCCTCTTTTATTTAAATATGCCCTAAAATTGCTCAAAAGCGCCTAGCCCAAATAATGCAAAGTCATACTTTGCAGGGTCATTTGGATCAAACTCTCTTAAAACTTGATCAAGTTCAATAACAGCTTTTAAATCATTGGATTTTCTTTTTAATAAACCTAGTTTCCTAGCTGTATTTCCCGAATGAAGATCTAGAGGAATAGACAGACAGGATGGTGAAATGTCCTTCCAAATACCGAAATCAACACCATTATTATCTTTTCTAACTAACCACCTCAACATCATATGAAGTCTTTTAGCCGCAGATCCGCTATCGGGGTTGGAAACATGTTTTCTTGTTCGATCTAAGTGAGGCAATTCAAAGAATATCGATCTAAAGCTAGTGATGGAATCATGAAGGGAATCATTTGAATTGTTAGAAAATATCAACTCTAAGCCACCATGGTTTTCATAGATATTCTTCAAGGACAAAATGAAATAGTCAAGATCTGAACCATGAAATGTTCTGTAGTAATATTTTGATGCCCTAGAAATCTGATTTGAATTAGAATTCATTATGAAATCAAAGGGGCTATTTCCCATGAGACACATTAATTCATTTGCAGCTTTGAGAATTGCTTTCCTATTGCCCCAGCTTATGGTGGCAGTTAAAAAAGCAGATATTTCAATATCTTCTTTTATTGAAAATTGGTGCGGAATACTGATTGGGTCACATTCAATAAATGAAGGATTATTGTATTGGATTACTTTAAAATCCAAAAAATCATTAAGCTCATCATGCGACATAATACTATTAGATTAACTCAAATATTCTTACTACCTTAATTACCTGATTAAACATCTGTTAAATTACTAACTAAATTTGATGATAGGAATTTATTGTAGAACCTCTAAAGCACGCAAAGAGAAATACACAATTGAGGTTCAAAAAGAAAAAGGGATAAAATTTGCCAAAAGCCTTGGTCTTCCTTATAAGATCTATGTCGATGATGGTATTAGTGGTACTCTAGATGAGTCTTCAAGAGCTGGTCTTTCCAACCTTTTTGAAGACATGCGTTCTAATAATATAACGTTAACCTATGTAATTGAACAATCAAGGATTGAAAGAGACCCTCCAACTTGGCATTTATTTGTGAGTTTATGTTTAAATTATAAAATAAAATACTACCCAGGTGGTACTGAATTTGATTTAGACAATCCAACAAATAGAATGTTAGCTGAATTGACCACTGTTGTCAATGCTTATTATGCAGAACGAACATCAAGAAATGTAAAAGAAGCTAACGCTAAAAAAGTAAGAGCCGGTAAAACCCATGGTCTAAAACCATATGGCTACACTAGAGATGAGTTGAACAATTATATCATTTTTGAGGAAGAAGCAGAAGTTGTTAGAAGAATGTTCCAACTATCTCTAGAGGGAAATGGCGCTTACACAATTGCTAATATTTTTAATAGTGAGTCGATCCCAACAAAGTATAGCGGAAATTTCGAGGGTGTAATTGTAAGAAAAAATCCAGACCAATTAGACAAACCAAGAGAATTTAAAAAGAAAGAGGTTATTTGGCGAGGAAATGTGATAAGTGATATGTTGAGAAATCCGATATATAAAGGTACTCGTGTGTGGAAAATGTATGAAGACTATTACGTATATGAAGGTGGAAAAAGACACAAAAAAAAGAGGGTTGCTGATATAATTGAAACCAATGGACTTGTGCCCGCTATAGTAGACGAGCAGATATGGGACATGGTTCAATTAAATTTTGAGCGAAACAAAAAGAATTTAGGACCCAAAGAATACTATCATTACCTTCTAAATGGCATCATTTTTTGTGCTAAATGTTCTTATGAATATCGAGGTAAAAAAAGACCGAAGGGTAAAGATTTTTCATACAAATGCACGAACAAAATTTATCCTAATGCAAAATGTAACAACCGCGGCATTAGTATACCGAAAATTGAAACCTTCATTATTCATTTACTCTTGAAAAACAAACAATCATATGATTTATTTAAAAATATCCCAAATAAGGTGACAAATGTAGACGAGATAAATAAAGCTTTAGAATCCAAGAATAAAGAATTAAATAAAGTATTAAAAAAAATAGAAAACCTAGTTGCTTTTGTTACCAACTTAGACAGTAGAGATGATTTTAAAGAGATTTCCAATGAACTAAAAAAACTAAATCAGTCGAAAAATCGAATCATAACTGAGAAAGTCATATTAGAGACAAAGTTAAAAGAGAGTATTTCTGGTTCTTTTGATGAAAAATTAAAAGCAGCTCAAAAAGCTGCAAATTCAATTAAATCTAAATTAAATGACAGGGATAACTTTGATTTAATAAAAAAACTAATTCGGTCTTTAGTTGAAAAAGTCACTGTGGAATATCAAGAGGAAACAAAGAACTATTTAATTCAGGTAAGTCTTATAGGGAAAGATGAGACTTTATATATCCAAAACAATAGATATAGCAATATCTGGACATTTACAGACAAAAATGGTGAAATAGAATTTTCTCAGAAAAATAAGCCTAAATGGCTCAAAGCAGTAGGCTTTTCTTCTCTAAGAAAGGGCAAAAGGATTTATCATTATGGTATTAAAATAACTAAAGAGAATTATATAAATTTTGACTAATTTAGTACATCTTTATTTACCCGTATCAACATATTCAAACGCTTACAGGTAGAGCCTTTGGCGGGGTTGGAAATATGTTTTTTGGTTCTTGCTGGCGCATCTTCCAAAGAAAAAAAGTAATGATGAAAATGGACTAAGGCATCAAATACTGAATTGGATTTTTTGCCTTTTATTAGAAATGCTTCTTCCAGTGAATGGTGATTTGAGTAGTGGTAACGAAAAAATTCAATACAGTACAATAAGTCAGTGGTATTAAAAGTACGGTGTTTAAATCCTTCTAATTGCTTTAATTCTTTAACCGTTGCATTCATGCAAAAATCATGAGGCTGCATTCGCATAAGTTGCATTAATTCACGCGACTTATTAATGATGGTAGTTCTATTGCCCCAAGCAAAAATAGCCGCGAAAAATCCGGCTATTTCTATGTCTTGCTTTTTACTGAATAAATGCGGGATGCATATAGGATCAGCTGCTATAAAAGAAACCTGGTTGTATTGTTTTACTTTTTCGTTGAAAAAGTCAACCAGTTTTTGGTGCTGTTCCTTTGGCATTATCCCAATGCATTATTGAGGTCTGTAATTAAATCTTCGGCATCTTCTACACCAATACTCAATCGGATTAAGGTATCGCTGAGCCCATTGGCAATTCTTTTTTCTCTTGGAATAGAAGCATGAGTCATAGAGGCTGGATGATTAATCAGGCTTTCAACACCACCTAAACTTTCAGCCAATGAAAACAAATGGGTAGATGACAATACTTTCTTAGCAGCTTCTATACTATCATCTTTCAGTTCAAAAGAAAGCATACCACCAAAATCGCGCATTTGTTTTTTGGCGATTGCATAACTCGGATGATCCTCAAAACCACACCAATATACTTTTGCTACTTTAGGATGATTGCGCAACCAATGCGCAATGGTTCTACCATTCTCGCAATGACGCTGCATGCGCAAATGCAAGGTTTTGATTCCACGCAATACCAAAAAGCAATCCATAGGGCCTGGTACAGCACCACAGCTCTTTTGAATAAAATACAATTGCTCCCTTAATTCGGCACTATTCATCATCAATGCGCCTTGTATCACATCAGAATGACCCCCTAAATACTTAGTGGCAGAATGCATAACAAGATCTGCACCCATGTCTAATGGGTTTTGTAAATAAGGAGAGGCAAAGGTGTTGTCTACACAAAGCAACGCATTATTGGCTTTCGCAATTGCTGCAACAGCTGCTATATCGGTAATATTCATGAGTGGATTGGTAGGCGTTTCAATCCAAATCAATTTTGTTTTAGGGCTAATCACTTTTTGAATATTAGCTACATCAGTTGTATCTACATAAGTAAATACAATACCCATTTTTTCATAAATTTTGGAGAATAATCTATAAGTACCACCATACATATCATTGGCTGCAATTACTTCATCACCAGGTACCAATAATTTTATAACCGCATCTGTAGCTGCTACTCCACTTCCAAATGCCAAACCAAATTGACCATTCTCTATAGCTGCATATGCTTCTTCCAGTGCTTTTCGGGTTGGGTTTTGGCTACGGGCGTATTCAAAACCTTTATTTACCCCTGGTGCTTCTTGCACATAAGTAGAAGTTTGATAGATAGGAGTCATAATGGCTCCAGTACTTGGATCTGGATTTGCACCAGCATGGATGTATTTAGTAGCAATTTTCATGGCAGTCGATTGTATTGTTAATACAGCAAATATAAGCTGCTATTATTGTTGATGCGATTCAATTTGAGCTTTAGCAAAAATTTGTACATCATTCAAGAATGGTTTTGCTAAAATCCTCATTTCGTTATAATGAAGTAAAAATAAGGCAACTGTATCTTGTTCCTCAAAAGACAAATAAGCATAGGCTAGATAATTCATTTCTTGATTATTTAACTATTTGATTAATCCAATTGGAAATATAAGCTAAAGCAATAGGCGAGAAAGTTTCTTCTATTGATTCGTAATTCTGTTCTGGGCTACTGCATGTTTGAAACAAATGATTCAGATTTGGGAAAGCATGAATGGTATAATTTTTATTTTTAGCCTTCTTTAAAGCATTTTCAATTCCTGCTAAATTCTCTTTACTCAAAACTTGAATATCACTTTCCCCATTTACCGCTAGTACTGGGCATTTAACTTTTTTAAGCGCTATGGAAGGATCCATATTCATGAAATAGTTTAGCCAAATCAAACCAGTTCTGAATTGATCAACTATTGCTAGATAGGCTTTGTCTCCAACGGTATTTAATAACTTGCTTTCGATCTCGGCACTATATGTTTTTCTCCAATTACTATAAACTGTTTTCATTCCTGTTCTAATACTATCATAATTGCTGGATAGTTTCATTTGATCGATCATGCCATTCACCATCGATGCTGCAATTTGCTCATCCTCAGTATTCAATCCTTTTTTTACAAAATTTCTTCTCATTTGATATTTAAATATTGCATCTCCATTTACGCCAGGTCCGGCTAAAAGGGTGATGAAAGCAATATTTTTATTGGTTGATGCCAGCATTGGTGCAATTGCTCCACCTTCGCTATGACCTATTAAGCCAATTTTTTTAGAATCAATTTCTTTTCTGCCCAACAAGAATACTACAGAATTATTAACATCATTTACAAAATCGGCACTGGTTAAGCTTTTTGGATCTGGCCCTAGTGTTGAAACACCAGTTCCTCTATCATCAACCCTTAATACGCCAATCCCATTTTTTGTTAAGTAGTCTGCAAGTACCCAATATAATTTATGCCCCATCATAGTACCATCTCTGTCTTGGGACCCACTACCTGAAATAATTATAACAGTAGGAAAATTGGTTTTATTTTTTGGCATTGTTAATGTAGCTCCATAGTGTACTGATTTATCAGCGTTATCATATTCCACCTCTTCTATTGTATAATCGAATGGTGGTTTTGGAGTTTGAGGCCTGAGTTTTGTTACAGGCGGTTTTGGAATTTCCGATTCTTTTAAACGAACCATGGATAAGTTATTTGATCTCATGCCTTGTTTGAAAACCCCTGTTAAACTGTCTTTTCCATTCCATCTTCCTATATAACTACTTTGCATAGCAGGAATTAATGCAATAATGCTGTCGCCTACTAATTTTGTTTCTCCTCCTCTAATATCAAATGCATTTTGATCTGGGCTATCAAATATTGATTTTAGTGATGTTCCATTTTGTTGAATATGCATCACAAATAGAATCTTTCTGGGGCCAATATCTATTTTTCCTCCCCATGATCCAATTATTGATTGAGCGTTAGAAATGCTATATAGTAAAATGAAGTAGGTAGTAATTAATATTTTTTTCATCGAATTATTTATTAGGGTTGTTTTGATTTTTATATAATTGATAAGAATAAATAATTGGAGCAATGATCATAAAAAGAAGGATAATACCAGATGCTATAATGCCAATGGTTGGGTTTGCTATTAATGAAATTGCCGCCATTACAATTCCACCACCCACCCAAATCTTGCTCACTAAATAATGTGTTTTTCGCCAATTGTCTTCGTTTTCTAAAGTCCATGGTATTCTGAAACCAATGAAATAATTGGGTTTAATACTATGCATGAAGTTTCCTAAGACGGCTAAAAATAAACCCAAGGCTACGAATATATATTTGCTTCCTTCAAATTGTTTGGCCACACTAGAATGTATAATCATTACTTGAATAAGGCACAAAAATAAAAGAAGACTTAGTGCAATTTTTTTCAACAATTCAGGAGATTGTCCTGCTGCTTTTTTAGGATCTATCTTATGCGCAAATTTCACCAGGAAGTATACACCTATCCCAATTAAAGTCATTAAAATAGTTGTAAAAATCAAAGTAGATTTATCTCCAAAACCATCTGCTTCTCCATGTAGATTGAAATGAGTAGGAATAGTTTGGGGTAATTCATTGTAAATAGAACTCAGATACCCAAATGGAGCAGCAATTATACTCAAAACAATCAGCCATTCTATTTTAGTATTTTTTAGCATCTTATTTATTCTTAGTTTTTTTAAATTGCAACATCCATTTCAATATTTCGTCCATTACAGTGGTGTTTATAGAATAGGAAATAAATTGACCATCCTTTACTGCCTCTACCAAGCCTGCTTGTTTTAATAAGTCTAAATGATGTGAAATGCTGGGTTTAGAAATATTAAAATGATCAGCAATTTCCCCTGCATTTAAATCTTTCTTTTTGAGTATTTCCAAGATGTCCCTTCTTGTTGCATCATTCAAGGCTTTGAATACTATGTTCACTATAATTATATATTTAGACAAATGTCTAAATACTTACTTAAATTACCTAAATATTTCTGGTTAATTGATGCTGTCTCAATTATTATAGTATTTAAGCAAGTAATGCTATTTGGTATTGTAAAATTCTTAAGCCAGCTCTTGTATCTTACCAAAATCTGCATCCTTTGATAAGTCTTTTACTAGTTGCATCAATCGATTAACTAGCATAGGGCCGCACCAGCGACGCGTATAGGCTGGTAATCCAAAAGCCTCAATAGAAGTGAATTCCCAGGGATGAAAATAGAGACAGAGATAACCGTCTTTCGCTAGTGTTTGTTTGCATAATTGTAAGTACAATGTATAGGGCATATTCTTAAAACTTAACCAGAATAAAGGGATCCGGATACCGGGGCTTACCGATGCAGGAATTCTCTTGACTCCCTGATCGTTATAAGCAGTTCTTGGCAAATGAAAATTATTATATCTGCCTGGTAACCAAGTGGGGTTAATAGAAGAGTCATATTGATAACCTGCTGCTAGTAGATCTTGCATTAATACAGGACGCATTCTTGGCATTCTTAAGCCTGTTACTTTTTGTTGGGTAATTTCTTCTAACCTTAACCTCGATTTTAACAAATCCTCGGTTGCATATGCAGTATGATAATAAGTATGAGAGGCAATTTCATGCGATATTGCCAGCTTGCTAATTCTTTCAGGAAAATGATTGGCAAAATTAGCAGTGGTAAATAGCGTACAAGGAACGGATTCCAATATAGGCGTAATAGCGTCAAGTCCTTCTATTCCAATACGCATTTGTTCCTCAACGGGTATATCAAATTGATATTCTAAGGGCATATCAAACTCTTCTACATCAAAACTCAACAATACCTTCCCGCTCATTTTATAAACTCGTTTCTTTAATAATGTAATGTGGTCTGCTCTTGCTTTGCATAAATAGTTTGCCCAAATAAAGCCCAATGATTCCAAGAATCATAAGTTGTAATCCTCCAAAAAAAGCAATTGCAGCTAAGATGGATGCCCAGCCTGAAACCGTATGTCCTTGATAGAAACTATAAACAATGTATGGAATATATAAAACCGATAGAAAGGCAAAACTAAATCCAAGATAAGCGGCCATGTACAAAGGCTTGGTACTAAAAGAAGTGATACCCTGTAAGGCAAATCGAACCATTTTTTTGATGGTATATTTTGACTCACCCGATAAACGTGCTGCAGGATAATACGCTATGCCTGATTGACGAAAGCCCATCCATTTTACCAATCCTCTGATAAATAAATCATGTTCTCTTATTTGTTTAAAAGCATCTATTACTTTTCTATCCATTAATCTAAAGTCAGCTGTTCCTTGTTCTAACTCTATATCTGACATGTTATTGATAATGTTGTAAAATATAGCAGAAGTTTTTCTTTTTAGTAAAGATAAATCAGTCTGTTCCTTTCGAATGGTATAAACAATATCGTCTCCCCCTTCCCATTTTTCTAATAAAATAGGAATTAAATCTGGGGGATGTTGTAGATCTGCATCCATCATAATAACACAGTCGCCATCTGCAAAATCCAAACCTGCTTTTAATGCATTCTGATGACCAAAGTTTCTTGAAAGACTAATAAAATGAATATGATTATTGGTTGCAGCTTCTGCTTTTAATACCGGTAATGTTTGATCGGTACTTCCATCGTCTATAAATAAAATACGATAA